>JBCBRF010000006.1:0-28126 GCA_039819865.1 Pseudomonadota bacterium
GCCGACGCGGAGGCCGCCAGCATCCGGTCGGCGGCGGCCCGATGGTCGGCGAGCCTGGCGGCCCAGCGTCGCGTCGCGGGCTCCTGAGACGCCTCCGCGTCGTCGAGACCCGGCGGCCCCAGACCGATCGCGCCCGCGGACCGCGCCCCGGGCAATCGACCGACATAGAGCGCGAGCGCCCCGCCGAGCCGCGCGGTCAGCGCCTTCACGACCGCCCCGCCCCGCGGCTCCGGCCAGCGCGGCGCGGGCGCCGGCCCGGCGCTCCAGTCGAGCAGCGCCCCGATCGACGCGTCGAACACCGCATGTTCGAGCGCCGGCCGCCGCTCGATCGCCTCCGCCAGCAGCGACCGCCCGCCGCCCGGCGCCGCCACGCTCGCCACCCGGTCGAGCCCGGCGAGCGTTCGGCCATAGGCCGCGCGCAGCGCCCCGCGGCTCTCGGGCGGGCAGACGGACCAGAGGCGGCGGAACATCTCGAGCGCGTCCAGACCGCAGACCACGGCCGCCCAGCCCGGCGGCGCGGCGCCGTCCCGGTCGCCTTCGCCCGACGCGATTTTCTCCATGAGGCCGATGCAGGTCTCGTCCGCCTTCCGCTCGATCGCGGCGACCGACGCCTCCGGGCTCGAAGCCGCGTCGATCAGGCTCGCGCGCACCGAAGCGGCCGCGCCGGGGCCGCCTTGGACCCAGAGCCGCCGCCAGGTCCAGAGCGCCTCGCTCAGCCGGCTCTCCGGGCTCGCGGCGGCGATCTTGCGCGACGCGTAGCGCTGCGTGGCCGCCTCAAGCGCGCGCGCCACCGCGTCATGCGAGGCCTTATCGGTCTGCAGCCGCCGCCGGAACGCGATCAGCGCGTCGAGCGGGCCGGCGTCCGTCTCCGCCGCCGTCTCGAACCAGCGCTCGAACGCGGCTTTCCAGAACGCCGCGCCGCCGCGGGACCCCGCCTCGATCGAGGCCATCCAGCGCAGCGCGAAATCAAGCGGCACCCGCGCGTCGTCGAGATGCGGGTCCCGCGCCGCCCGCTCGCCGAGCGAGCGCGTCCGAACCTGCGAGACCGCCGCCAGAAGCGGCTCGTCCTCCGCAAAGACATGCGCCGCCGCCTCGACCGCGTCGAGCGCCCGGCCCACCTCCTCGCGTGCGCCCGCCGGCAGCCCGGCGAACAGGTCCGGCTTGACCCGGACCCAGGGCGCGAGCTCGAAAAAGACGTCGTCTCCCACGCCGTCCGGCGCGCCCTCGTCGGCCGCGCCAGGCTCTTTCTCGGACCCCGGATCAGGCCTGGGATCCGCGCGGGCGTCGTCGAGCAGCGCCTCCGGATCGAGCCCGATCAGATCCGCGCCCCGGGCCGCGAGGCGACGGAGCCGCGCCTTGAAGGCCGGGCCGTCCGCCGGGGTGGCGGCCCCGGGCGGCAACGCCGCGCGCACCTTGGCGTCGAAGGCGAGGAGCCGCGACAGCGCCCGCAGCGACCCGATCGGCTCCGGCTCGAACCAGCCTGGCGACTCGAGCAGAAACGCGCCCCAGAACAACCGGTTCGGCTGAGTGCGGCGGATATAGTCCCAGGCCGGTTCCGAAGCCGGATCGACCGTGCAGGCGATCAGCCCGGCCGCCCGAGCGCGCCCGAAATCGGGCAGCGCCGTTCGAAACGCCGCCCCTGTATGCGCGGCCGCGATCAGCCGCCTCAGGAACACTTCGCGATGATGCGGATCCTCCGGCGGTCGCGCCGGCTCGCTGTCGCGCTCGGTCAGGAACCGCTTCAGGCTTCGCTGCGCCGCCACGTCGCCGACGTCCTGGATCAGGTTGCGCAGGTCCGACGCCGCGTCCTCCGCCGTCCGCCAGCCCGGCGCGAAGGCCCCTTGGAGACGCTCCGCGATCTGTGCGAGCGCGTCCGGCGCGCCCCGGGGATGCGCGGCGCCGGCGGCTTGCGGCAGATAGCGGATCAGCGGCCGGTCGAGCGGTCGCCGGAGCCCGTCGGACGCCGAGAACAGAACCCTGAGATGGCTCGGCAGCTCCGCGATCAGGGCCGCCGCGGCCCGCCAGAAGCGCGTCTCGTCCTCGAAATCCGCGCGTGTGAAGGGCCCGAGTTCGGTTTCGCTCATCAGCGCCGCGGCGAGCCGCGCGGCCCCGTCATGATCGATCTCGGTGAACTCCGCCGGCGACGCGGCCCTGAGCGCGCCGATCCAGGTCGGCCGCGCGCCCTGCGGCTCGGGCTCCGCTGCGACGATCTCCGGCAGCGTGGCGAGCAGCGCCGGCGCCGAGGCCGCGAAGGCGTCCGCCGCGAACGCCCAAACCTCCGCCTGCACATGCCGCCGCCCGCCCCCGCGCGCGCTCGCCTCGGCGCCGTCCTCGGATCGGAGCGCCAGCCTCTCGGCGAGCACATAGGCGTGGCCGTCCGCCCGCACGGGCCGGATCGAGAACCCGCCATTCTCGGGCGCTTGGGGGTGAAGCAGTTCGCGCGCGTCCGCGCCCGCCGACAGCGCGCCGGTCAGGCAGAGCGCGCGCAGCCCGTCGGGAAACCCGTCGCTGACGCTGGTGATCTCGTGATCGCTCGACAGCGCCGGCCCGCCGGGCCGCCCGACCCGCTTGCCGAAAACGATCCGGTGCACGCCCCGCGGCCTTTGCGCCTGGAGCTGTTCAGGGTCGGCCTGCGGCGTCGGCGCCGGCGTCGGTCCCGGGGGCTCGGCGTTCCCCCGGTCCTCCGCCGACGCGCCGGGCTCATGCTCCGGGGCCGCCGCCCGCTCGCCGGACGCGCCGCTCATCGCCGGGCTCCCGCCTCGGTCCCGTCGAGCGCGAAAGTCAGCGCGCCGTCGATCCCCGTGGCCAGCTGGATGAACGGATCGAGCACCAGGAACGGCCGCCAGTAATGCGCGAACACCGCCTCGAAGGTGTAGGGCGCGTCGAGCGTCGGCCCCTCGGGCGCATGCGCGCGCTCGACCGCCGGGTCGGCGAAGGGGCGGGTGCGAAGCAGCCCCGTCGACGGATCGAGATTGGCCCCGCCGTCGCCGGGGATGAACCCGAAGGCGGAGACCGGCTGCACCCGGAGCGTCACATGCGGGGCCGCCGCCAATTCCTGAAGCCGCGGCGTCAGCCACCCCCAGGAGCCCTGCAGCGCCTCCGCGACCGCCGCGCTCGCGGTCGCGCGGTCGAACGCCGACAGGAACGCCTTGCGCCCGGCGGACAGGAACAGCCGCTCGAACTTCGTCACTGCGACGACCACGCGAAAGCGCCGCGCCGGATCCGCCTGGGCGGCGGCGCTCCAGACTTTGGCGAGTTGCGCGAGCAGCGTCTGCATCGACCGCCGCCGGGACGGATCGAGCTCCGGCTCCTCCGCCGGCAGGCAAACCAGCGCCGCGTCCGCGCGCGCCAGCCGCTCCAGCGCCGCGCGCTGCTCCTGCTCGAACGCGCCCCGCAGTTCCTTGGGCTTGTCCTCGGGCGATTCGGCGAACACCCCGCCCTTGGTGTCGACCGCGGTGATCGAGAACTCGATCGGCCCGCTCGCCCGTCGTCGAGACGAGGGCGGGGTCTGCTCGCGCAGCACCAAAGTGAACGGGATCGGGGTCAGCGCCGCCGCGGTGGCCGCCCCCCGCAGCCCTTCGGCGACGTCCCCGCGGAGCTGCCGCGCATAGCTCGCGGCGGCGTCCTCAGGCCCGCGTCGGGTCTGCTCCGCGAAGCGCCGCTCCGGGGTCGGCGGCACGCTCCGCAGCTTTTCGGGAGCGGTCTTGCGCAGCGAGAGGCGGGAGAGCAGCGAGCGTTTCGCGCTCGGCCCGGCCGCCTCGGTCGGGCTCGACGCGTCGGCGTCCTCCGGCGCGCCTTGCGCCATCGCCGACGCGCCCCCGGCGGCCGCGTCGAGCGCCTCCACCGTGAAGCGGCCGGCGTAGGAGTGCGCCGAGTCCGCGGGATGGCGGAGCGCCTTGATCAAGGTCGTCTTGCCCGCGCCGATCGGACCGATCACGACCACGTCGAGGGGCGCGCCGCCATCCGAACCGCCGCCCGACCCGCCGTTTCCGGACCGCGCCGCGTCGCGCCCGCCATCCGTCGTGCGTCCGGCGGCCTCGCCCCCGCTCTGGCTGTCGTTGCTGGTGAAAATCGCCATTCGGTCCCGTAAGCGCCTGCATGGCGCGCCGGACGCCTTCAAGGCGGAGCGACTCGCCCGCCGCGCGAAGCGTCGACGCTAGGCTCGTGCGCTTATCGTGCGGGCGGCTCGGACGCAACGCTTTCGCTCGCCGCGGCCCAAGGATCCCTCGTGAGCAAAGATCCCTGGCGAGCAATGGATTCCTGGCGAGCAAGGATCCCTGGCGAGCAAGGATCCCTGGCGAGCAAGGATCCCTGGCGAGCAAGGATCCCTGGCGAGCAGGACGCCTTTCCGGTCGACACGCTTCCGCCGCTCCGCCAAAAGCCGTAGCGTCTCGCGACGGAGCCGGCGGCCCGCCGCGTGATGAGTCCGGGGCCTGCGAGGAGCGCTAAGCGCGGAAGGCGAAGCATGGGAATGCGCGACGGAGCGATCTGCGACTGGGACGCCGACGCCGGGCTGTTGATCCTGCGCCGCGCCGCGCCCCTCGAAGACGCGCGCCTCGAGCCCGAGCCGCTTGTCGCCGTGCTGCGGGAGCGGTCCCGGCGCGCGGCCGCCGAGGACGGCGTCGCGCCCTGGACCCACCGCCTGCTGCGCCCGATCGCGCCGGACGAGGCGCTGATCCTGTTCCGGGCGCCGACCTTTCCGCGCGACGCTCTGCTCGAGTTCGAGTTGCTGCTTTTCCCGGAGGACTCGGACGGCTTCGACCGCGCTGATTTCGCCCGCTTCCGCTTCTTGTTCCGCAGCGATCTGCTCTACGACCCCACCGCGCCCGAGGGTCCCGGGCGTCGCACGCGCCTGCGCTTTTTCTGGCCGACCGGAACGCCTGGGCGCCTCGGCGGCGCGCCGGGGCCGACGCTGCCCGAGGGCGCGCGGCCGGGCGTCGTGCTCTCGCAGCTGGCGCTCGAGCATGAGGCGAGCGGCGGCGGCGCCTTCGCGGCCTCTGCCTCGGTCTCCGACGGCCGGGCCCGCGGCCCGACCGTGCGCGCGCTTCCGGACGAGAGCGCGCCGCTGCCGGTCGAGTTCGGTTGGCTCGAGGAGCATTTCGCCGACGCGCTCGCCGCCGCCGGCCGCCCGGCGCCCGAAGGCTTCGAAAGCTCGCGTTTCCCGATCGCCGAGATCGATCTCAGCGCCTATGGCGCCGCCGCGCCGGCCGCCGCCGCCGCCGTCTGGTTCCTGCACGCGCCGCTCGGGCCGGAGGGCTACGATGCGCGCGACCTGCGGCTGGTGTCGGCCGCGCCGGAGCAGGTCGAGGACCGCATTCTGCTCCGCTGCGCCTGGCCGGACGCGGCGCATCGCGATCTGATTGGCGTATGGGCCCGCCTCGGCCGTCCGCTGAAGCCGACCGGCCTGTTGCCGATCGTCCGATCGGAGGCCGGCTCCGACGACGACGCCGCGCCGGAGCGCGCCGCGATCCGCGCGCGTTCGGCCTCGGACCCGCTCGGCGGCCCGGACGCGGACGCCGCCCTGGCGCTTTATCTCGGCGAGATCGCCCGCGACGCTTTCGCCGTCACCGATCCGGGCCTCGCGCCCGGCGACGTGGACTTGCGCGCCGAACTCGCCGCCGCCCGCCGCGAAGTGGAGGAGAGGCTCGCCCAGGCCGCGGAGGAGGGCGGCCGACGCTCCCGCGAAGCCGATCGCGGGGCGGGACGCCTCGGTCTCGGCTGGGCCGAGCAGGCGCTGCGCGGCGTCGACCGCCGCTCTTTGGGCGGCGACGGCGCGCCCGAACCGGCGCTCGACGGGGCCCGACGCGCCGCCCCCGAAAGCATAGCCGCCTTTCTCGACATCCGCGCCTTTTGCCGAGCCGCGCGCGACGGCGAGGACGGCCCCGCGCGCCGCGCGCTGGCCGCGCTGGATCTCGGGCTGGAGGATTTCGAGAGCGTGCGCGAGCAGGGCGACGCCGCGCTCGCCATTCTCGCCGATCCGCCGCTGGCCGCCGCTCTGTCCCGGGCGCGCCAGCCGATCCGAACCGGCCTAGGGCCGCTGACGCTGCGTCTGGCCGACGCGCTCTTCAATCAGGACGTCGCCGCCTGGTGGGAGAAGATCGAGCAGTCGCCGGACGACGCGGCGCGCCAGCTCGGCCTCTGGCGCATGCTCGCCGCCGGGGCGGATCTCGCGATCGTGCGGCGCTCGCGTCTCGACTTCGGCGCGGAGCCGCCCTCGGTCGAGGCGATCGCCGCGGGCGTGCGGGCCGCGGCGGCGCAGGCGGACCGCGCCCTCGCGGCCAAGGTAGCCGCCGATCTCGACGATCCCGCGATCCGTCGCGACGCCGAGCATCTGCGCGCGCCCGAAACCCTCGATCAGGCCGCCGCCGCGGCGCGCGCGCTCGAGGCGGCGGAGGCCGCCGTGCGCCACGATCTGGAGCGCTACGCCGCCGCCTGCGCCGCCGCCCGCGCGCCAGGCCCCGACCCGTTCGAGACGGTCTGGAGCGACGCGGCGCGCCAGATCTCGGGCGAGGGCGCCGCCGATCCGGAGACCTTCGCGATCGCCGGCGAAGCCGCGCTCGACGCCGAACTCGACCGCGCCACGGAATTCGCGTTGGCCGAAGCCGCGCGCGGCGCCGGCGGCGCGGCGCTCGCCGAGGCGATGTCGGGCGTCGCCACCCGGCTGGTCCGTGCGCATGCGATCCGAGGCCTTCATCGCTACGCCCGCGACGTCGAGACCCTGGACCGGATCTATGCGGAGCTCCGCGATGCGATCTGGTGTTCCGGGCGGGACTTCCAGGATGCGCTGGACAGCGCGCTTTCCTTCGATCCCGAGGACATCGCCCATGCGCAGGACCGGTTCCGCCGCGAAGCGGGCGTCGACGCGCCGGTGGACCGCCTGAAAGTGGCGGAGGAGATCGAGGCGCTGCGCCGCCTCTCGGGCTCGGGCGTGGATGCGCGCTCGGCGCCCGCCTGGCGCGCCGAAGATCCGCGCGGGCTGCACCTGGCGTTTCTTCGGGCCGCGCGCGCCCGTCTCCAGGCGGCGGAGGAGATCCTGCTCGACGCCCGAGACGAGGATCGCGGGCCCGGCTTCGCCGCCGCCGAGGCCGATCTGCGGGCGCTGAGCGCCGGTCTTCCCTGGATCGCCGCGCGTCAGGTTTGGCGCTACATTTGCGTCATCGTCTACGACCTGGCGCGCTCCCAGACCGGCCGCCTGCGCGAGGATGCGGCGCGTCTGGCCGCCCGGCTCTCGGAACCGCCCCAGGCCTGGCCGGGCGTCCAGATGGACCTGGAGATGCTCGAGGCGCGGATCGCCCGGAAAGAGGACGTCGCGAAACGCCTGCGCGAGCGTGAAGCCAGTCCGACGGCGCCCCGCGGGCGCGATGTGCGGGACGAAGGCTTGCTGGATCGAGCGGCCGAAGGGTTCGGGCTGTCGCTCGTCAAAAAGCGGGAACGCCGCGATCTCGCCGCGGGTCGGCGCAAGGATCGCCAGAAAGCGGGATAAGGCGGATCGGCGGGCGAACCTTCGCCCGCCCGAGCGACGGGATCGCCCTCCGCGGCCCGTTGAGGATGGGAATGCGGCCGCGGAACGCGGCGTGACGAGGCGAGATCATGTCGGACTGGGCGCCGCCCGAACGGGCGCTCGACAACCTGCCGAGCGAGATCGCGTTGCCCGAGCCCGTGACGCTGGAGCCGGGCGTCGGCCGCGTGCATCGCCTGTTCGAGATCCGCCCGATCGGCGCCGGCGCGGCCCGTCTCGGCGTGCAGGTCGATCTCGAGGCCGCGGCGGACGAGGCGGGCTTGCGGCTCGATCCCGAGCGCCCGCTGCTCGGCTTTCATCCCCGCCGCCGCGTGGAGACGCTGGAGCCTGAGATCCTGCTTGAGCGCCAGATGTCCGACGAGACGGCGCTCCTCGCGCTCGACCTCTCCGCGATCACGGCCTTCGACCCCAGCCGCCTGACCGCGGGCGAGGAGGCTTCGGCGGCGCTGATCGTGCCCTTCGTGCTGTCTCAATCCGACCGGCTCCGCGCCAATCCGATCCGCCGCCGCCATCGCCTGCGGCTGGAGATCGCGCGCGCGGACTGGCTGCGCGACAATTACCGGATCGCCATCGAGTTCGGCGAAGACCCGAGCCGACGGGCGGTCGACTATCCCAAGGCGCGGATCGACGAAGGGCCGGAGCGCGACCGTCCGCACCGCCTCGCGCAGATCGTGGTCTCGCGCTCCGAGGGCGCCGCCGCGCCGTCGCGCACCGCGAAGCCGTTGACCGCGACGCTCGAGGCCCGGCTGACCCCGGAGGCCAAGGCGACGGACGCGGACCAGGTCGCCGGCCGCCTCAACCTCGATCGCGCCGAGATCCGCATCGATCCCCCCGAACTGCGCCTAGAGGCCTCGGGCGGCCGCGGGGTTTCCCGGCACGACGTTTGGGTGCGTTGCGGTCCGGGTGGGCTGCGCGAACCCGAGGCGACGACGCCGCTCACCCTCCATGTGCGCCTCGACCGCGGGGAGGCCTTCGCGAAGCCCGATCGTTTCGACCGCCGGCCGGTTTCGTTCCGCTTGATCCCGGATCTTACGAGCGCCGCCCTGACCGCGGCGATCGACGACCTGGCGGCCGACGAAACCGCCGAGGCGCCCGTGTTCGGCGTTGACGGCCAGAGCCAAGAGACCCGAACGCTGGCGCCGCAGCTGCTGCGCGCCGTCAACGCCGGCGTCGCCCCGAGCATCGACCTGATCGCCGTCGACCTTGTGCTGAGCGGACGCGCGGCGAACGCCCAGGGACGCCCGGACGAGGCCCGGATCTCGGCCAGCGCGCGCGTCCTGGATGCGGAGCGCCGACCGATCGACGAGGTGCCGGTCGAACTCCGGATCGACCCGGAGCCGGCCCGCGCGACCAGCGCCCGCGATTCGAGCGTGGTCGCCGCGCTGACCGGCGCGATCCGCCGCGCCCGCTTCGTCGCGGCGATCGAACAGAGCGAGCGCGCCTTCGAGCAGGCGCTCGACGCGCTCTACGAACCCGGCCAGGCCTTCCAGCTCGAGCTGGATCTCAAGATCGCCGGGTTGGTGGGCGGCGCCCTGCGCGCCGTCCGTCCGTTCCGCTTCGAAGCGGTGAGCGACCGCCGGGTCCTTGCGATCGATCTTGGCGGCGCCGCAATCGCGGCCGCGCTCAGCGACGAGGCGGGCGAGCCGAAGCTGCTCCCGCTCGGTCGCGCGATGGCCCGGGTCGATCCGCAAACGGCCGAAGGCGACGGCTACTTTATCGACAGCGCGTTGGGCCTCGGCGCGGACGAGTGCTGGCGCCCCCGGCTTGCGCCCGAAACCCTGTGGCGCGCCGTCCCCGGCGCAGCGCTCGCCGTCGATGCGGAGGACGCCGCCCTCGGTCTGGAGCGCAACTACCTGCTCGCCTCGCCGCCCTTGTCCGGCGCCGCGCAGGGGCGCGCCCGGCCGCAGGGTCCTCGGCTGTCGCTCGGCGCCGTCAAGCTCGCGGCCGAGGGCGGCGCGTTGCCGCTCGACCGCGCGGTCTGGACCGCCGACGGCGCGCCCGACCTCGCGCGCGCCGTCGATCCGGAGAAGGTCGTCGCCGACGCGCTGCATGAGCTCGTGGATCATCATATGGCCGCCATCGGAGCGACCGCCGACGCCTACTGCGCCTCGGTCGCCATGACCGCGCCCACCAGAGCGGGTCCCCGCCAGCGCGCGCGTCTCCGCCGCGCCGCCCTGCCCATGCTGCGGCGCCTCGGACACGATCCCGACAAGGCCGCGAACGCGATCACCCTGGTCAGCGAGGCGGAGGCGGCGCTCGCCCATCACCTGAACCGCCTGCCGGCGGACGGACGCGGCAAAGTCTCCGCAGCGCTCTTCGATCTAGGCGCGGCCACCCTCGACATGGCGATAGCGACGGCTGATCGGATCGATCCGCAGAACGGCGCGCGCGTCCGCGGCGCCGAGATCAGCGCGCAGGTGGGCGTCGAGATCGGCGGCGACGCCATCGATCTCGTGCTGTACTTCACGATCGCGGACGCGCTGCGCCGGCTGTCGGAGGCGCCCGATGCGCCGGCCCGGCTCGTGGTCGATCCCCTGGAGCCGGTCGCCGACATGCGCCCGGCGCGAGTCGCGGGCGATCCGGCTTCGACGCCCGAGGCGCGTCTCGCCGCCAAGGAGGCGCTGATCCGCGCGATCCGCCGCGCCAAAGTCGATCTCTCGGAACGCTGCCGCGCCGCGAGCCCGTCTGGCGAATATGGCTGGCCGTCGAACGAGCTCTTCCGTGTTCAGGTGGGCCTCGGGGCGGACGCCGCGGCGCCCGCGCGCCGGGCGCCGTCGACGCCGCGCGCCGACTGGCCCGTGCAGGAGATCCGGCCCGGCGCGGTCGCGGCGGCGGGCCCCGTGCGCCTCGCCGGCGGCGTGACGCTGGAGGCGGATGCGGATGGTCGAAGCGAGGGCGCTGGCCCGGGCGCGCTCCGCCTCAGTTTCACCCGCGCCGCCATCGAGCGCCCGGCGATGCGGGAGCTGATGCGCTTCCTGACCGAGGACGCGCTCGGGCATCTGTTCAACCGCCGCAGCCGCCGGCGGACGGGCCGCTCGGGCGATTTCAGCGCCGCCGTCGCGCCGATCGAGCCGGTGGATTATCTGATCGTCTCCGGCCGCGCCGCGCTCTGGCCCCTGGTCTATGAAGGGCTCTCGGCCGCGCTCGACGCCACCGGGGGGCTCGCCTCCGAGCGCGCCGTCGCGCGCGCCTTCGCGCATCCCGAGCCCGAAAGCGACGCCGCGTTGAAAAGCGCCGCCGTCCGCGGGGCGGCCGTCGCCGCCGCGGAGCAAACCGCCCGAGCCGCGCGGCGGGACCACGATCAGGAGGAAAGCGATCTCCGGCATTTCGCTCTGTTGGTCTCCGAGCGGGACCTCGAGGGGCGCGAGCGCTTCACCCAGCTCATTCCGCGATCGCGCTTCGATCAGATGCGCGGCTATTCCGGCTTTATGCGTCTGGTGTCGGCGCCGCCGCGGTTGACGATCGATGAGCTGAACGCGTCGCCCTGGGCGCGTGCGCTGATCGCGCCGACCGGCGTCGCGGCCGACAGCCGGAGCCTCGGCCTCGGCCCCGACAGCCCGCCGCCGGAGTTGAAGCAGGGCCGCGATGGCGATTATACGCTGCGAATCGGCGACGTGGCGTTCACCGTCGACGGCGGCCGGTTCGAGCGGGCGCCGAGCCTCCATCGCGGAGTGATCGACGTCACGGAGAGCATCGCGCCGCCGGGGTATCCGGACAGCGTGCGCTGCGATCCGCCGGACGCGGCGGCGCTTGAGACCGGTTCGAGCGGCGCCGTCGCCAGCGCACGGCCGACCGAGGCGGGGGATCCGGAGCCCGTCAGACCCCGCCTGAGGATCTCGCGAAAACGACCCGCATGACCGTCGACCGTGAAACCCAGACCCGAGGCTGCGCCGCAGAGCGCTCGACCGGCGCGCCCGCCGACGCGGGGGCGCGCTCTTGCGCTTCGCCGCCTGCGGCCGCGCCCCCGAGCGACCCGCCGCGCCGCCTCCTGCGCGCCGTGATCCCGGTCGTCGGCGCCGCGCTCGCTTGGATCGGCGAGGCGGCGCGCGCCGCCGCGCAGGCGACCGGTGGGACCGATGCGGATGCGTTCCCGGACGCGCAAGAGCGCGCGGCCCGCGACTGGGATGCGATGACGCGCTCCGTCAACGATTTCTGGGCCCAGGCGAGCGAGACGCTGGATCCGCTGTTCGGCTGGGTGGACGAAACGCTCGCGGCGGCGGCGCTGGCCGCCGCGATCGGGGCCTATTTGGGGGGCTATCTCGGCTCCCGCCGGCGCGCCCGTCGGACCGAGCGCGACGCGCTGCTCCGGCCGCCGGCCCCGCCGAGTTTCGACCTGTCGCTGGAGACCCCGGCGCGCCGCGGCCTCGGAGCCGATCTCTCGGCGCCGGAGGCCAGGCGCGAACCGATGCTGGCGGACGACCGCGCGGCGGCGCCCGCGCCGATCCGTTTCAACAGCGGCGCCGGCGGCTTCGGCGCCGACGAGGACGAGCCGCCGCGCACGCTCCGCGAGGCGTTCGAGGCGCCGGCCGAGACCGTCTCGGGCGTCGAGCGGCGGACGCCCCTCGAGCCGACCCACGGTCCGCTCTCCGAGGATCTGCGCGAGCGACTCGACGAGGCCGAACGCCTGTTCGGCTTTTTCCGAGAGCGCTTCGGCATCGAAGACGACAGCGCCGACGGCGCGATCGCCTATCTCGCGCGCCTCGGAAAAGTCGTCGAGGGCCAGCGCAACGAGCTCGAGGAAGCCCGCAAGCAACTGGAGCGCCTTCGCCGCGGCGGGGCGGGGGCCGCCGAAGACGCCGCGTGGGATCTGGTCGCCGAGGCCGGGCGCGCCATTCGCGGCGCGGGCCAGGCGCTCCGCGGCGACCCGGATTTCGCAGACTTTGTCCGCGAGGCCCGGCTCGAAGACGCGCTCCGCCGCCTCGCCGCGCTCCGCGCCGCCCGGATCGAGCGCGGCGAGCGCGTGCGCCCCGATCTCGCGGAGCAGGACTGGCCGCACGACCTGTTCCGGGCCGAAGCGTTGGCGTCGGCCTATTACCCGACCTATCGAGAGTGGCGCGACCTGCGCTTCGGCCTGACGCTCGCGGCCGCATGCCTCCGCCATCTGCTGCGTCGCGAGGGCGTCTTCGTCGGCTATGTCCGCCTGCTGAGCCCGATGTCCCAGGGCGAGGGCGAGGTCTGGTCGGAAAACGCCCGCGGTCTGCGCGAACTCGCGCCCGTGCGCCGCGCCGTGCAGGCCACCGCCGCGTCCGGCGCGGAGGCCTTCGTGGTGGATTGCGAGACCTTCGGATACTTCGACGCCGAGCGCGACCTGCCGGTGCGCTCTCGTCTGATCGTCTACGACCGCGCCGAGTGGCGCTAGCGCCGTCCCGTCGAGACGGCGTCGGCGACGCTCAGATCGCGGTTTCGCCGCGGCGCATCTCGGTCTAAGCCCGGCCGTCGACGGAAGAGCGCCGAGTCGCTCCCCTGAGCCGTCGGGATGGTGCGGCGCGGCCCCGATCGTCGTCCAAGGGCGCCTCGGCGCAGAGGAGCAGAAGTGGTTCGCATCGGCGCATTCACGGTCCCCCTCGACGGCGCGGCGCTGTTCGAGCGCATCCTGATCAACCGGGCCTATGGCGACGTCGACAACCCCTATGACGCGGGCGAGGTCTGGCGCGGCGCCGGCGGGTTCGCCGCCGGGCTCGGCCGCGGGGCGATGGCGTCCGGCGTCTATCGCGGACGCGCGATCGCGCTTCAGGGCGGCGCGGTCGCCGACGCGGTCGAGGATGAGAGCTTCCCTGGCCTCCGCGGTTTGATCGAGGCCTTCCCCTACACGCGCTACGAGCAACTCGACGCGGAGACCGCCGACGCCGCCGCCCGTGCGCTGCCTTTCGAGCATTTCGTCCTCTCGACCCGCGACGCCGGGCAGCAGATGCAGACGGTCGAGAACAATCTGCGCCGCTCCTACGACCAGGCCTTCGGCGCGCTCGCCGCGCGGCCGCCGCGCTTCGTCTATTTCGACGACCCGCTGGCCCCCGACAGCGTGAAGCTGCGCGTTCAGTTCGGCTTCGGCGTTTTTGCGCCCGAGGACGACGCCCGCCCCGAAGGCGATCTGGAGCTCGCCGCCGCCTCGCCGCGCGATGAAACGCCGGGCGAGTGGCGGAGCCTGCGCCTCGGCGATCCGGAGGAGGGCCGTCCGGCGGCGCTCTATCGCGGTCAAAGCGGCGTGGCCTTCTCCTCCGCGCTCAGGCACGCCCCGGCGGTCGCCGCGCCCGGCGTTCTGCCCGAGGATCATGTATTCTACTACGGCCGCTACTCCGAGGAGGACGCGCCGGGCTTCCGCATTCTGCCGGTCGGCGCCCGCGCCGCCGACAAGACCCCGCGCTATGCGGCGGAGAATTTCGGCTCCGACCCGGAGACCGGCCAGACCGCGGTGGGCGTGCGAGGCCCCTCGGGGCGCGCCGAGTTCTACTGCCGCACGCGACCGACGGCGCGCGACGGCGCGCTCTCCCCCGCGCCGCCCCGCGAGCGCGCGCATCTGCGCCTCGAAGGCCTGATCCTGCCGGAGACGGGCGTGTTCCACGGGCTCCGGGAATGGTGGATCGATTTCACCCGAGCCGGTCGGCTGAGCGCCGCGCCGCTTGACGAGCGCGCCTGGGCGGTGGCGAGCGGCCCGCCTGGCCGTTTCGGCGGCGGCTCGGGCGGGGTCGTCCGCCTCTACAACCGCGCCCAGCACGAGGAGGCGGGCCTGTTCGACGAGGGCGACGAACTGCGCGTCGGCCCTGAGCAGACCTTGTTCCGGCGCGTCCTGCGCTATCCGGCGGACGCGCCCGACGCGGCGCGGCGGCTCTGGCGCGCCCGGCTCCATGCGCTCGTCCCGCTCGGCTACGCCCGGCTGCGTCCCGCCGACCGGCAGTTCGTCACCCATCGCCGCAGCGACGAGGAAACGGCGCTCAGCCTCGACTGGCTCGACGCCTGCGGCGGCGTCGCCTTGCCCGCGCGAACGCTGTCCGGCGCGCCCGAGACCGCCGGCTTGGCCGCCTGGTCTCTGGGCGCGGCGGGCGTTCGGATGCGTCGCCTGCCGGACGCCGAGATCGAGATCGCCGCCGACCGCGCCCTCGCGGTCGCCCGGCTCGAGGAGGACGGCCTGCTGACCCCGGCGGCGCTCGGCGAACCCATCCGGTTTCGGCTCGGCGAGACCCTGGTGATCGGCTGTCACCAGTTTCGCTATGTCGGCGCCGCCGACGCGCTCTGAGATCGGGGACGGCGATGAGCAAAGCGCGCAGACCCGAGGATCCGGCGTCGGGCGAGGACCGGGTCGCCCCGGAGGAGGCGACGCCGACAGGCGCCGCCGCCCAGCATCCGCAAGCCGCCGAGACTGCGCCGGGCCCGCCGGCGCCGACCGCCGAAGATCCCGACCGCGACCCCGATCCATGGGGCGACGAAGAGAGCCTGGACGGGGGGTCCCGCCGGGCGGAGGCCGGGGCGAGGGACGACGACTGGTCCTTCGGCCTCGAACCGCGCGCCGGCGAGGCGGCCTCCGTCGAAGCGCGCGCGCCGGCCCGCGCCGAGCTTTCCGGCTTGGCCCGGCTCCGCCGGCGCGCGACCGGCGGCGGACGGGAAGCGGGGCGGCTGGGCCCCGGCATGCGTCCGAGGCGGGGCTTCGCCCAAGCCGCCCGGATCCTCGCTGTCGGCGCCCGCGGCGCCCTGGCCGTCGGCGCCGTTTTCGCGCTCGTCCTCACGGCGCTCGGCCTGCCCCGCGCCGTGGACGCGGCGCGGCAATGGCGCGACCAGGCGCGGATCGAGACCCGGCCTCCGGCGGCGGGTCCGCTGTTCCGCGGGCTGGTCGAGGCCGGGCTCATCCGCCTGGGCGCCGGCGCCTTCGCTCTCGAGCTCGCCCCGGAGGATCTGGCGCTGCGGCGCAAGCTGCCTGGGGCGGCGTCCGACCGCTGGCCCGAGCGTCTGAGCGAGGACGCGGAGACGCTGCTCGCCTTCGCGCATGGCGAGGGCGCGGGGCGGGCCGTCCGCGCCGAACTCGCCGCCTGGAACGCGGGGCTCGACCTGGCGGCGATCCGGGACGCCGAGGACGCGTCCTGGCGCGCGGAGACCATCCTGATCCCGTCCGAACAAGGCGGCTCGGAGGCCGATCTCGACGCGCCCGGCTTCCCCGCGCGCACAGGCGGCGCGCCGCCGGCCGATCGCTACGGCTTTTTCGGCTGGTCGGCGCCGGACGCGCCGGCGCCGGAGGGGCGTTGGACGCGGGCCGCGCCCGCCTCTCTCACGGGGCTCGCCCGCGCCGACGGCGCGGAGATCGCCCGCCTGCGCTTCAGCCGGCGCATCGGTCCCGGCGCGCTGGACGATCCCTCCCGCATCATCGTCGAGGACCAGCCGGTGACGGTCGACGTCCTCGGCCGCTTCCCCCGCGTCGCCGGAGCGGAGATCCTGGAGCGCCGGCGGCTCTGCGACCGGCGGGCGGTCGTCGTCGAGGCCGAGGCCGCCGCGAGCCGGGATCTCGTCGAAGGCGCGGCGCGCGCCATCGCCTACCGTCGCGAGATCGCGCCGGACTGCGGCCCGCCGGATCTGCAAGGCCCGGCGGAGGGTCATCGTTTGCGGCTGCTGCCGACGGGCGGCTCTATGGTGGTCACGGTCGAGCCCGCCCCGAGCGCGCCCGAGCGCCTGCGTCCCTTCGCCGACGCCCCTCTGATCGCCGCCCCGCCGCCGGACGTCGCGCGCGATCCGGCGGCCGCGGGCTGGGTTCCCTACCGCGGGTCCGAAGCGCTGACGCTCTGGTGCGGGATCCGCGGCGCCGGCGCCGAGCCGTCGGGACCGCGCGCGATCGCCGCGGATATCGGCCCAGCCTGCGCCGCGATCTGGGCCGCGCCGCCGGCGAAGCCCGTCCTGGGCGCCGGTTCTGCGGACCCGCCGGATCTCGGCGGCTCGGACGCCGACGCGCCGGAGACGCCGCCCGCGCTCCAGTTGGAGACCGACGACGGCGTTCCACTGCTCAGCGCCGAGGCGCGACCGACGCGGGAGGCGGCCGCGCTCGGGCTCGCCCCGCTGATCGGCGTGGGACCCGAGGATCGCTTCGGCCTGATCCGGACGCTGCCCGCGGGCGTCCCGGCGCGGCTCACGCTGCGCGCGCGCTGGCAGCGCGCCGCCGCCCGGGCGATCGCAAGGCTCGAGACCGACCCCGAGCTTCGCGCGCTCGCCCCGAGACGCTTCGACGACCGCCGCCGGGTCGCGCTGGTGGCGCTCGACGCCGGCGACGATCCGAGGAGGCGCGGCGCCGTGCTCGCGGCGGCGCTCGATCAGCCGGGCGCGGCGGCGAGCGCGCAGCGGCTGGCCGACGCGGCGTCCGGCCCGCGCGCCGAGGGCGCCGCCTGGAACGCCCTCGGCCTCGATCTCTGGCGCCCGCGTCAAAGCCCCCTCGCGCCGAGGGCCTGGAGCCGGGCCGACGCCCGCGCCACCCCGGGCTCCACGCTGAAGACCCTGACGGCGCTCGCCCTGATCCGGCGGGCGGCGCTCCGCGAGTTCGACCCGGGCGCCCGCGCGCCGCTCAAAGGTCCGCTCCATCGCGCGATCGAGGGCGCGCCGTCCGCCGAGGCCGCGCCAGGCCTGCCCCTGCCGACCGACGCCCGGATCGACCCTGGCGGCTGGGTCGAGATCCCGGGCCGATACTGGGCGCCGGCGGTCCATGACTGCGTCGCGGGCCGGGCCGGCCCGTTCGGCTGGCGCGACGCCGCTAAGATCTGCAATTTCGTCTTCCAGGGCCGTCTGGAGGCCCACGACTACGCGCTGCTCGCCCCGAGCGAGACCGGCTGTCCGGTCCGTTTCGGCGGCGATGCGGAGACGACGCAGCTCGGCCTCTGCGAGGCGACGGCGACCTCGCTCAACAGCTGGTTCGTCGCGACCGCGCTCGGCCTCTCGACCGGCGACGCCGCCCAGCCGCCCCGCCTGGATGGGGCGGTCGCCGCGACCGGGCGCCGGGCGCTCGAAACCCTCGCGGACCGACTGCCGGCGGAAGACGCTCGCAACCTCGCCCGGCGCGACGCGCCCGCCGCCGCGCGCTTCCGCGCCGAGCCGATCCGTTTCGAGGCCCAGTCGGACAATCCGTTGTTCCAGCTCGGCCTTCTTGCGATCGGTCAGAACGCGCAGGCTCCGCCGCTCGCGATCGCGGCGCTCTATGGCGGGATCGCCTCCGGCTGCCGCCTCGACCCGTTCGCGCTCGCCCGCCCCGACGGCCGCGCCGCCCGCGAGGCCGGCTGTCGCCCGCTGCTGTTCGATCCGAGCCTGGACGCCGATCTCTCGAGGGACCCGGCCGGCCGCGACGCCGCGCGCCGGCGCGAGACCTACGCGCTCGAGCTGATCCGCAAGCATCTGACCCCGGGCCTCCGCGCGGTGGTCTCGAGCCGGCGGGGCACGGCTGACGCGGCCTTCGAAGGCGCGATTTTCGCGCCCTGGCTCCGCGGCAAGACCGGCACGGCCGAGATCCCGTTGCCCGACGCGGAGGGCGGCGGCTTGATCAACACCGCCTGGTTCGCCGGGTGGCTCGAGCGCCCGGCGATCGACGCGCCCGAGGAGGCCGGTTGGCTGCCCGCAGCGCTCGACCCGCCCGAGCGCGTCGCCTTCGCCTGCATGGCGACCGACGTGACCGGGTCGGGCGGCCGGGTCTGCGCGCCGCTCGTCCGCGCGTTCTTCGAAGAGCTCGCCGCCGAGGGAGCCGAGCGATGAGCGCGCCCATCCGCGAGAACCGCCCCCGCGAAAGCCGCCTCGGCGCGAGTCTGCGCGCGGCCTGGGCCGCGGCGCGCACGATCCCGCGGGCGCTGAGCACGCTGGCCGCGATCCTGCTGGCGCTCCTTCTGGCCGCGGCCTGGATCGTCGCCGATCGCATGGCGTTGCTCGGGCCGCCGCCGACGGTGGGCGTCGCCTGGATCGAGATCGACCCGGTCGCGCTCGCCGACTTCCGCCCGGTCGCGATCGGGCGCGCGTCGCTCGGTCAGCGCCCCGGGCCGTCCTCCGCCGAAGCGGCCCATCTCGGCCTGCGCTTCGATCCCGAGCGGGGTTGGCTCGCCCGCAATCTGGCCGCCGAGCGCCGCGTCCTGTTCGAGCGCGCCGACGGCGTCGAGCGGTTCGCCCGTCGTTGGCGGCTTGCGGCGGGCGACGTCGTCGAGATCGGCCGCGCCCGGCTGCTCGCCGCCGAGGTCGCGCCGGACCGGATCGTCTTCACGGTCGCGCGTCGCGACGGCCTCGGCGGCGCGCGCAGCGTCGTGGTGGAGCATTTCGCGGGCCGCGGCGCCGAGGCGCTGGCGCGCCCGCTCGAGGCCTCGAGCGCCAACGCGCGGTCCGCTCTCTGGCTCGATCCTGTCGCCTGCGGCGCGCCGTCGGGCTTCGTTGCGGCGCTTCGCGGCGCCATCGACGCGCTGGATCTCTTCAGCCGTCGCGAACGGCTGCTGGCGACCATCGGCGGCGGCCTGGACTGCGTGGACCGCATCGCGGCGGAGGCGCCCCCGGGCGCGTTGCGGCTCCTCCATCAGGACGGCGACGCTCTGGTCGCGCCCGGGTTGGGGGAGGCGTCTCGCGCCGGTCTCACCGCGCGCTTCCGCCGGGCCGGAGAAGACGTCTGGACCCGCTTCGCGGAGATCGAGCAGCCGCTCGACGGGGTTTCTCGGATCGTGCTCGGCCGCACCTCCTATCGTCCGGAGGAACGCGCCAGCGGCGCGCTGCGTCTGACCGCGGTTTCGGGCGCTCAACGCTTTTGGGCGGAGGATGCGCCGGAGGGCGCGGCCGATCCGGGCGATCCGCGCGACCCGGCCTGGCGCGCGCTCTGCGCCGATCCCGAGCGTCGGGCCGATCCGCAAGGGGCCTGCGCGCTGGTGCGAAGCCTCGCAAACGCGCCGGCGGGCGTGACCGCGCGTCTCACCCCGCCCGAGCGGCGCGCGGAAACGGGATCCGCCGCCCGCGCTCTGATCGGCCTCGCGCTGGCGACGGGATTGGGCGTCGCCCTGGCGCTCGTCGCCCATATCCGCTTCGGCCGGCTCGCCTTTCGCCGCAACGAGGCTCTGCGCCTGCATCGCGGGGATCCGTTCTGGAGCGCCGCCTTGCTCGGTCTGGCCGCGACCCTGGCGCTCGCGCCGCTCCTCGCCGCTGCCCCGCTGCCGGGGCTCGCGGACGCCGGGCCGCCGCGGCTCTGGCTCGGTCCGGTCCTGGCGCTGCAATGGGCGGTCGCGACCTGGGCGGTTCTGCGCGCGCCGGAGCGCGACGCGACCCTCCTGCTATTCTGGTTCGCCATGTCCGTCGTCATCGCCCTCGGCGCGGTCTGCCAGGCGCTCTTGTCCTTCGGGGCGGCGGACGACCGCTGGCTTCGCTTCGACGCCCGCCACGCGGCCTCCCTCTCGCTCGTCCTGTTCGCCGTCGCTCTGGTCGCCTCGCTAGA
Organism: Pseudomonadota bacterium; assembly: GCA_039819865.1. Classification (GTDB taxonomy): domain Bacteria; phylum Pseudomonadota; class Alphaproteobacteria; order Rhodobacterales; family Rhodobacteraceae; genus JBCBRF01. Next base: position 19,929 of record JBCBRF010000006.1, read on the forward strand.
CATGGAGGGCCCTCGCGCCCTGTTGCGCTTCGCCGCCTTCGGGCGCGGCTGGGGCGCCTGGGCGCTGCGCGCCGGCCCGATCGCCGCGTTGGCGCTCCTGTTCCTCGCCTGGGTCGTCGTCGGCCGGGAGGAGGGGCTCGGCGGCTTCCAGCCGATGGAGGCCGGCAAATTCCTCGCCGTCCTCTACTTCGCCCTCGCCGCCGCGCGCTTTCACGAGCAGCGCCTGAGCGCCGGCGCCCTCGCGCGCCGGAGCGCTACGATCGCGCAGGTCGCGGGCTTCGGTCTGGTGTACCTGTTCCTGTTCGTCGCGGCGCCGGGGCTCACCGGAGACTTCTCGCCGATCCTGATCCTGGCGCTCGTCGGCGCGCTGATGCTGGTCCTGGTGGGGCTGACGCTCCGCGCTCACCGTCTGGTGCAGGTCCGCGCCCGCCGCGCCCGCGCCGCGCCCCCCGGCAGCCCGCCCCGACCGCGCCGCGCCTTCGCCTGGTTCCGCCGCGGGGCCCAGCGGCCCTGGCTGGAGAGCGTCGGCGCGGTCGTGGCGCTTGCGGGCCTGGCGATCGCGGCTGGGCTGGCGAGCGTCGCCGTCGATCATGTCGGTCAGCGCCTCGATCAGGCCCAGGCGGCCGGCTTCTCGATCCCGGAGCAGCGCGTCGCGGTGTTCCTGGCGCCGGAGCGCCATCCCGACCTCGGCGCGCAGACCCACCGATCGAGGGCCGCGATCGCCGGCGCGGGCGAGACGCCGGTCGCGCGACCTCGCGCGGCCGACGCGCCGTCCGCCGCGGCCGCCTCCGCCGAGCAATCCCTGGATCGCCTCGGTTTCGACCGCACGCCGCCCGCGCTCGCGGCGCTGCCGGCGGTGCAGGACGATTTCATCGCCGCCTTCTTCTTGAACCGCTTCGGCGTTCTGGCGGGCGTCGCGCTGGTCGTGGCGCAGATCGTCGTGGTCTGGCTGATGCTGGACGCCGCGCTCGGGCGCTATGACTGGCGGGGCGGCGATTATGCGGACGACGCCGCACGACAGCCGCTATGTTTCGTGACGCTCGGCGGCGCCTTGATGCTCGCCGCCCATTGGGCGATCGCCTGGAGCAACGCCTTTGGCTGGGGCCCGATCATGGGCCAGCCGATGACCTGGATATCGGCCGGAAACAGCCACATTTTGTTCATGGCGGCGCCGTTCCTGCTGGTGGCGCTGACATGTCTTCGATTGACGCCGCGCCGGCCGGTCCGCCAGGCCGCCTCCCATGGCCGCGCGCCGCCGCCCCTCGGCCGCTAGAGCGGCGCGGGAGCGGATTTTGCAACCGAGTTTCGCGCCTCCTGCGTATGAAGGGGGATGCGCGCGGCGCCGTCAGGCCGGAGAGCCTTGAGTGAAAGGAACGCGATGACGCTTCAGCTTGCAGGTCTCGGCGGCGATCGGCGGTCGGAGAAACAGAGCCCGGAATGGGTCAAGAAGCTGAAGGCCGCCAGCGGTCGTCAGCTCGAGACCGCGCTCGAGCAGCCGTATCTGATGGCGCTCATGATCGGCTCGCTGCTGCTGTCCTTTGCGTCGTTCTTCACGACCTACGCGGGCATGCTGAACTTCATGCCGGTCTGGGTGATCTCCTTCTGCATCACCTTCGCCGTCCAGGCGCTGCTGTTCGTGACCTCCTGGCGCATCGGCTTCGCGCTCGCGGACAAAGAGGGCGCGCCCTGGTTCTCGATCTTCGTCTTCGCGATCTGTCTTGCGACGTCGGTCTTTTTCTCCTGGGTGGCGCTTTTCGAGTCGATCAACGACGAGGATCTGCAGGCCCGGACGCGCGACACCAGGATGCACCGCGCGGTGGAGGACACCGTCTCGGAGCTTCAGACCCGCGCCATCGAGCGCCGCCGCGAACAGGTCGAGAGCTTGCTCGACTCGGATGTTTTCGCCTCCTGGCGCGATAGCGTGACCCAGGTCGCCGACCGCGCCACCGGCGCGCGCGACATCCTGGAGGACTCGCTGCGCGAGCGGGCCCGAGAGATCGCGTCCAAGATCGACGCGCTCCAGCAGCAAAAGGACGTGATCCTGCGTCGTCAGGCGACCGCCGAGGAGCAGCTGGCCACCTCCGGGCGCGACCTCGAGCGCCTGGAGAGCAGCCGTCCGCAGATGCTCGAGCGGGTGAACCGCCTCCGCGGCGAGCTCGACGTGGCCGAGGAGGCCGTCGTCCTGAAGGAGGGCGAGATGCAGGCCGAGGAGACCGGCGGCGGCGAGGATCGCGCCGCCGGCCGCGGTCCGGTCTGGCGCGAACTCCGCGACGAGCGCAACATCCTGGCCGCCCAGCGCGACACCAAGCGCCGGCTGTTCGAGGCCGCTCAGATTGAGCTCTCCGAGATGGACACCCTAATCCGCGACCTGAAGGCCGCGACCGCCTCGGGCGGCGCCGCCGGCGTGGCGGCCCAGGTCGAGGCCATCGACAACGACATCCAGCAGCTCCGCGCCGCGATCAGCGGCGGCGACGACGGCGAGGGCGTGAACCTCGAAGCCGAGGTCACACAGCTCCGCGCCAACCTGTCCGCCTTCGCGACCCGGTTCGACCTCGCGCCGTTCGACGCGGCGGCCGCCAAATGCTCCGAGCTGCTCGAGGCGATGCAGAAGAACCCGGCGCTCTCCTCTCAGGTGGCGGGCGTCTCCTGCGACACCGCCTTGATGGCGGAGTTCATGAACCCGATCGGCCAGGCCGAGGCGGACCTGCGGGCGCTCGAGGCCGCCTGCGTGCCGGGCGGCGAGGGCGCCCAGGTCGTGACCGCTCTGAGCTTCCAGGAAGCCACCAAGTACGGCCGCGAATGCATCGGCCTTTCCGGCCTGCCCGCGGGCGAAGTGTCGGACCTGCGCTCGGAGATCGACCGCCTGGTGCTTGAGGAGGATCCGAACGCCTCGCGCTTCGTGAAGACCGTGAACGCCTTCCAGGGCGGCGAGAAGCTCTCCTACTTCGCCCTGGCGATCGCCGGCGCGATCGACTTTCTGGTGCTGTTCAGCGGCCTGATCGGCGCGGTCAGCACCCGACCGAAGATCGCCCAGCACGTCTACCGCCAGTCGGACCGTCAGAAGGAGGAGAACGTTCTCCGCGCCCTGACCGTGAACCTCGACCCCGATCCGTCCGACACGAAGAGCGTCGAGGTCGCGAAGATCGTGCTGCGCTCCGTAAAGCCCATCGCCGCGCTGCCGAAGCAGGCGCTCGAGCGTGACTACGGCTTCGAGGCGCGCGTTGTGATGGAGGACCTGGCCGAGCCCGCCGCCGAGGCCGACGTCCGCCAACTGCTCGTCAGCCTGTGCGGCTCGGACATGGCCTTCTCCTTCACCGAGTACGACGAGGAAGAGGACTACGAGTACGAGGTCTTCGCCATTCGGACCGGCTTCCTGGACGTCTTGCGCGAGGTCATCGAGGACCATGAGCGCAAGATGGAGGACGAGGACCCGACCTTCCGTCAACGCCGCCGCGCCGCCACGCGCCGACTGACCACCGGCGGCGTGGCCGCGCTGCCGGCGCCCGGCTTCTCGGGCGCCGCCGCGACCGGCCGATCGCCTTTGCCGGGCTACGATGAAAGCGTGCAGGGCCGCGTCACCCGGGTCGGGCGCGACGAGGCGGACGGCCTGCGCCGTAAACAGCGGGCTCAGCAGGCGCAGGGACGGAGCGGAGGCCGCTCTGGCGGCCGGACGCCTCCAGGCGCGCGCAACGAAAACGTCGTCGCCCTGCGCAGCGACGACGCGCCGAGCGTCGGCGGCTCGAAACGCGATCTTCGCGCCATCGAGGATGAGCGCGAGATGACTTCCGAGACCCGTGAGGAGTTTCTGAGCGGCTTCTTCAACAACATCATGACCGGTGGCGCGGCCCCGCGTTCGGAGCGCGACGAGGACGCCGAAGTTCACCCCAGAGACCGCGGCGCCGCCAGCTGACCGCGCTGCGGCTGGTGGGGGCGGCCCGCCCGGTCGGAGGACGCTTCTCCGTAGCCGTCGTCGCCCGGACGATCGCGGCGACCGACTCCAAAGCGCGCCGAGCGGCCGGAGTTCGTACGCGCCGCCGCAGTGTTAGGGGCCTGCGCGGCCTCCGGCGCGCATCGTCGGGACGCGCCCGCCGATGCTAGGTTCCGACGATGCTCGTCTCCAAGGTCCGCTCAGTCGTTCGAGGTCGGGTCAGGACCCGCGGTTCACCGGATTGCCGATGATGTCGAGAAACTCTTTGCGCGTCGCCTGATCGGACCGAAACGCGCCGAGCATCGTGCTCGTCACCATGCTCACGCCCGGCTTGTGCACGCCGCGGGTGCTCATGCAGTGATGCTCGCCCTCGATCACCACCGCCACGCCGATCGGCTGCAGCACGTCCTCGATCGACCGCGCGATCTGCGCCGTCATCTTCTCCTGGACCTGCAGGCGCTTGGCGTAGGTCTCGACGACCCGCGCGAGTTTCGAGATCCCAACCACGCGGTCCTTCGGGATGTAGCCGACATGGGCTTTGCCGATGATCGGCGCGAGATGGTGCTCGCAATAGCTCTCGTAGCGGATGTCGCGCAGCACGACCATCTCGTCGTAGCCTTCGACTTCCTCGAAGGTCCGCTGAAGATACGCGACCGGGTCTTCTTCGTAGCCCTTGAACCACTCCTCATAGGCGCGCACCACGCGCCCGGGCGTGTCAAGGAGCCCCTCGCGCTCCGGATCGTCTCCGGCCCAGCGCAGCAGGATCCGCACCGCCGCCTCGGCCTCCGCGCGGGATGGCCGCAAGATCGCCTCGACCTCCTCTTCGCGCGCGGCGCGGTCGACGGTGAGGTTCTTGACGTCGTGTACGTTCATTGGTTCCGCCCGCGCGTCGCCACGACGCCCGAGGCCCTTTCCTGAGCACCTCCCCGGTCAGTTCCGGGCGCGCGTCTCGTAGGGGCTATCCAACGAGAAGGCGGGGATCTCCGCCTCGAACCGCGTCCCGTCCGGGGTCTCCATTTGGTAACTGCCGCTCATCAGCCCGGAGGGCGTTCGAAGCGGAGTGCCAGAGGTGTATTCGTAACATTCCCCGGGCTGGATCAGCGGCTGCTCGCCGACGACGCCGTCGCCGCGCACCTCCTGCACGACGCCCCGCGCGTCGGTGATCCGCCAATATCGACTCAACAGGCGCACGGCCTCGGACCGATGGTTCTCGATCCGCACCGTGTACGCCCAGACGTAGGCGTCCTCGGCGGGAACGGAACGGTCTTCGAGAAATTCCGGTTCAACTTCGATCACGACGCCGGCGCCAAACGCGCCCGCATTGTCCGAAGTCGTCTTCGCCGAAAGTCCAGTACAGGATCCGTCGCCCATCGCACCGTCTCGACCAGCCGTCTTGAGGCGTGGTCGCCCCTCTGCTGCGCGAGGCGGAATCGCACACGCTAAGCAAGCCTATCCACTCGCCATTGTGAGACTACTCTCGCACGTCGATTTAGGCAAAATATCTGTTTTTGAGTCACAAGGTGTTTATCTCCGGAGGCGATCCCGGCCTGGAGCGGCGTGCGCGCGCGCTGCGCTGAGCGCTCCGCTTGGGAAGACGGGCGCGCCGCCGCGTCACTCTTTCGCCGCCTCCGCGATCAACCAGTCGAGAAAGGTCCGGACCGAAGCGATGCGACGCCGGTCCGGCGGGCAGATCGCCACCAGCCCCCCTGGCCGCTCGATCCATCCGCAAGGGGCGATCAGCCGGCCCTCCGCCAGGTCGTCCGCCACCAGCCGCCGCTCAAGCAGAGCCACTCCGCGGCCCGCCGCCGCCGCCTCCACGATCAAGTAGCCGTGCGGGAAGGACAGAACCTCGTCCGCCTCCACCATCATCCCCGTCTCCGCCGACCAGGCGGGCCAAGCGTGGGGCATCATCGGATGATCGATCCGGGCCGCCGCCCGCACCCGATCGCCCGAGATGTCCAGCGTCGCCTGCGGTGCGCAGACCAGCGCGTATCCCGCATCCGCCAATGGCGCGGCGTCCACCCGCCCCTCGAATGATCGCGAGAGACTGTCCCAGGTGATCAGAATGTCGAGATCCGGCGGCGGCGGATCCTCCACATGGGAGAGCATGGTCAGCTGCACCGTCACATGCGGGTGCTCCGCATAGAAGCTTCGCAGTCTCGGCGCGAGCCAGCGCATGGCGAAGGACGGGCTGCTCGCCACCGTGACCTTGTTCCGCTCGAGCGCCCGGCGCAGCGTGTCGACCCCCGCCTCGATGGCGTCGAACCCGGCCGCCACGTCCCGCTGGAACGCCACGCCAAGCTCGGTCGGCCGTATCCCGGTCCCGACGCGCTCGAACAGCTCCGCATTCAGCGTCTCTTGCAGTTGGCGAATCTGGCGGCTGACCGCGCCGTGCGTCCGCCCCAGCTCCGCCGCCGCCCGCGTCACCGACCCGAGCCGCGCCGTCGCCTCGAACGCCCGGAGCGCTCCCAGCGCCGGCAGCCGTCGCGCCATCTCGCTCTCCTTCTGTGAGTTTTGCTCACCGACTGGTCAGAAGAACTCGATAGCGCCTGGCGGGCGCTGTGGCTATCTCTCAGTCTCAGACACGAGGAGAAACAATGGCGGAGATAATCCCCTTTCCGAACATCCCGCGCCTTGCAGAGGCGGATTGTGAGAAAAAAGAGCAGATCGCACCGACCCTGCTCGCCCGAGCGAACCGCTGGCTCGAGCGCGCGCGGCGGCGCGCCGAAATGCGCGCCGAACTGCCGAGCCTCGACGACGCCGCCTTGAGAGATTTGGGGCTGACGCGCGCCGAGGCCGCGGCCGAGGCGAGCCGGCCCTTTTGGCGCGCCTAGGCGCGCGCCGCGCTTACGCGGTCGCCTGATCGAGCGCCTGAAGCAGATCGGCGACCAGATCCGCGGGTTCTTCGAGGCCGACGGAGATCCGCACCAGCCCTGGCGTGATCCCGAGCGCCGCGCGCTGCTCCTCGCTCAGCCGCTGATGCGTCGTCGTGGCCGGGTGCGTGACCAGCGTCTTGGCGTCGCCGAGATTGTTCGAGATCCCGATTAGCGCGAGCGCGTTCAGCATCCGAAACGCGCCCGCCTGACCGCCGGCGACCTCGAGCGAGACCATGGTGCCGCCCGAGCCCATCTGGCGCGTCGCGAGCGCCGCCTGAGGATGATCGGCCCGCCCCGGATACAGCACCCGCGTCACCGCCCCGTGCTCCGCCGCCGCGTCCGCGAGCCGCGCCGCGCCCTCCGCCTGCGCTCGGCAGCGCAGTTCCAACGTCTCGAGCCCTTTCAGCATCACCCAGGCGTTGAACGGGCTCATCGCCCCGCCCGTGTGCTTCAGATAGGTCTCGATCGGCCCCCGGATCGTCTCCCGATCGCCGAGCAGCGCGCCGCCCAGGCAGCGCCCCTGGCCGTCGATATGCTTGGTCGTCGAGTACATGATCAGATCGGCGCCGAGCGCGAGCGGCCGTTGAAAGACGGGCGTGGCGAACACGTTGTCGACCACCAGCCGCGCGCCTGCGCCATGCGCGATCTCGGCGACCGCGGCCACGTCGATCAGCTCGAGCGTCGGGTTCGCCGGGCTTTCCAGGAAGAACAGCTTGGTCTCGGGCCGCACCGCCGCGGCCCAGGCGTCGAGATCGGGCCCGTCGACCAGCGTCGTCGGCACGCCGAAGCGCGGCAGCAGCGTCTCGATGATGTAGAGGCAGGAACCGAACAGCGCCCGGCTCGCCACCACATGGTCGCCGGCTTCGAGCAGCCCGAACATCGCCGCGTTGACCGCCGCCATGCCCGAGGCGCTGGCGAAACACGCCTCCGCGCCCTCATAGGCCGCCAGCCGGTCTTCGAACATCGCGACCGTCGGATTTCCGTAGCGCGCATAGATGTATCGATCCTCAGGGCCCTCGCCCTGGAACCGCGCCTCCGCCGCCTCGGCGCTGTCGTAGAGAAACCCCTGGGTCAGGAACAGCGCCTCGGAGGTCTCTCCGTACTGGCTGCGCCGCGAGCCCGCATGCACCAGGCGGGTCCGCGCGCCCGCATCGGGGGACAGGCGCTTCGGCGCCAAGCGGTCGGTCGCAGGGCCGCGCCCGTTCAGCGCCGCATCATCGTCGCGAGCCATCTGCGACCTCTCCACTTGCAAATCACCTGCTCGACCCCGTCGCCGCGGCCCGAGCGCTCTTCACGCCTAGGGCCGCCGCCAGCTTCGGTCAATTCGAAGGCGGGTCGCGCCGCTGTGATCCGCCCCGCATCCGACCCAATGGCCCGATGCTTGCTGCGATGGA
>JBCBRF010000006.1:28220-44838 GCA_039819865.1 Pseudomonadota bacterium
AGAAGCGGCTGGATGGGAGGACGCGAATGCGCGCGAGCGGAACGACGCGACGGCTGAACGGCTCGGCTCTCATCGCGGGCGCGGCCCTCGTCTTGATCGCCGGCGCCGCTCTCGCCGAACGCGCCTTCGAAACCACTGCGGCCGGACCGGTCTCCGCCGCCGTCGGCGCGCTGCGCGGCGAACCGGGTCTCGACGCCGCCCCGTGGCGCGCAGGCTTCGCCATGGCCGAAGGCGAAGAGGTCCGAGGCCCCCGCGGCTACTACGACCTTTGCGCCCGCGCGGCCGAGCAATGCCCGGCGCCGCTCAACCCGGACGCGCCCGCCCGGGTGAAGCTTGACGCCGCCGCCTGGACGGCTCTGAACGCCGTCAACGACGCGGTCAACACGGGCTACGAGCCGATGACCGATGTCGACGCCCACGGCAAGTCGGACTACTGGACCCTGCCCTCCGAGGTCGCCGACTGCGAGGATTTCGCCCTCGCCAAGCGCGCCCGCCTGATCGCGCTCGGCGTCCCGCCCGAGGCGCTCCTGATCGGCGTCGTCGAGGGCGTCGAGACCGACTACCACGCGGTCCTGTTGGTTCGGACCGACCGCGGAGATCTCGTCCTCGACAATCTCGAGACCGCAATCCGACCCTGGACGGCGACCGACTATGTCTGGGTGATCCGTCAGTCCGAGCTGGATCCCGCCCGCTGGGTGCGGGTCTCGGGCGCCGAGACGCCGGCGGAGCGCGCCGGCCGGACGGTCTCTTTGGCGCGCGAACGGCGTTAGCGCGCGACGGTTTCCCCCGCGGGACGGCGGCGCCGACCGTCCGCGGAGATCACGGTTTCGGGCGCGCGGCGGCCTCTCCCTCTCTTCTCTCACCGCGCGCTCGATCTGGCCCGGACGATCCGCCCCGGTCGTCCGGGCCTCTTTCCTTCCAATGTCCGCCGATCGAGCGCGGCCCCCTCCCGGCGCGCGCGATCGCACAGGGCGCGATCTCGCGGATCGGCTGAGGAACCTTGCACTCCCGCGCACCCTGTCGTGACCTCGGGTCCGATCAATCAGGGAAGGCGGCGATGGCGGCCCCGACGAGCTTCGTTTTTTTCGGCGACAGCCTGACCGACGCGGGCGCATTCTTCGCCGCGACCGATGCTGCGTTGACCACGCCCTTTCCGCTCGAAAGCGAAGGCTACGCGCGCCGCGCGACCAACGGTCCGGTCTACGCGGAGCTGTTCCCGGACCGTCTCGACGCCCTGCGCGTCGAAAACTACGCGGTGGCCGGCGCCCGCGTCTCCGGCTCGACCACCATCGCGGACTTCGTCGCGGTGAACGCCGCCGCAGCCGCCCTGGTCGATCCGTCCGCCCCGGACGAGGCCTTCGCCTTCGACCTCGACCTGGCCGCCCAGGTCGCCCGCTTCCAGGCGGACCAGGCGGCCGATCCGGTGACGGACGCGCTCGCCGTTTTCCTCGTCGGGCTGAACGATTTCCGCGACCTGATCCCGCTGATCCTCGCCGGCGATCCGGCCCCTTTGACCGCAGAGGCCGAGCGCATCGGCGCGGACTACGGCGCCGCCCTCGGCGCGGTCGCGGCGGAGCCCGGGATCCAGCGCGTCGCCGTCGTCACCTTCCCGGATGGCGGCCTGTTCCCGCTGCTCTCGCCCGACGTCGCGGGTCCGGCCTTGGCGCTCGAGGCGACCGCCTTCACCGAGAGCTTTAACGAGCAGATCCGCCTCTTCCCGGACCTGTTCGGCGCAAGCGGCCTTGATGTCCAGGTGATCGATCTCGAGCGTCTGATGGACGAGATCGCCGCCGACCCGGAGACCTATGGCTTCCCCGACCTCTTTGCGACGCGCTATCTCGGCTCAGGCGCGGAGGTGGTTCCCGACGGCGCGGGCGGCTTCGTCTATGTCGAGAACCCCGCCGGCGCCGGCCTCGCCGACGAGCGGCTCGCCTTCTGGGATCAGCTCCACCCCTCCGCAGAGCTGCACCAGATCTGGAGCGCCTTCTTCGCCGCAAGCGTCGAGCACCGCGTGACCTTTCTGGGCGAGCTGTCCGAAACGACCACGCTCAGCGGGCCCGAGAGCGACCTGCTTCTCGCCTTCGCTGGCGACGACGTGGCGCGCGGGAGCAAGGGCGACGACACCCTGCTCGGCGGGCTGGGCGACGATCTCCTGTTCGGCAACGGCTTCTCGGACCTGCTGTCGGGCGGCGCCGGGGACGACACGCTCCGCGGCGATTTCGGCGCGGACTTGCTGGCGGGCGCTGCGGGCGACGATGTGCTGATCGGCGGGCGCGGGCGCGATGTTCTGGTCGGCGGAACAGGGGCCGATACGCTCCGCGGCGATATCGGCGACGACCTGTTTCTGTTCACCGATCCCGCGCTCTTGGGCGCGGCCGCGGGCGGCGATCTGATCAACGGCGCGGCCGATTTCGACACGCTGGTGTTGACCGTCGCTGCGGAGAACCGCGCCGCTGCGGAGAGCTTGGCGGCCGGCGCGACCGGCTCGGAGCTGGTCTTCGAGGCGCTCGGCCTCACGGTTCGTCAAGTCGAGCGGATCGTCGTCCTCGGGTCGGGCGAGGGGCCGCCGGACTTCAAAGCGCTTGGCTATGGCGGCGCGACCGGCCCGGGACGACTGCTCGCCGAAGCCGAGATCTGGGGCTTGCTCGACATCGCGTGATCGAGGCGCGAGAGGGGCTGGAGCGCGCGTCGCCCATGCGCGCGCCGCCCATCCTCGCGTCGCCCATCCTCGCGTCGCCCATGCGCGCGGCGTCTGGCGCGCCTATGTGCGATCTGAGCTGCCGCCGCCTCGGAGCCCGTCATGCCCACGACCCGTCCTCTCATGCGCCCCGCCGTCTGGCTTCTCGCGACGCTGTTGGGCGTCGCAGCGCCCCTCGCGGTCGCGCAACAGGAGCCCGCGCTGACCTTCAATGTGATCGAGCGGAGCGTCGCCTTCAGCCCCGACGACATCGCCGCCGCCGCGGTGGTGACGGACCAGGACGGGCGTCCCGCCGTCGAAATCCGCCTCCGGCCCGAGGCGGCGCGGACCTTCGGCGAGCTCACCGCCGCGCATATCGGCCGCCGTCTGCAGCTTGTGATGGGCGACGAGATCGTCAGCACGCCGATCATCCTCGCGCCGATCCTGAACGGCTCGATGCTGATCGCGGGCGACTTGACCCAAGAGCGGGCGGAGGCGATGGCGGCGACGTTGACCGCCCGCTGAAAGGGCGAAGCGCGATGCGGCCCGCCGCGCGCGGTCAGCGCTTCAGCCGCTTGAACAGCTCGGACGCCCCGAAGCCCGCGATCAGCGCCGAGAGCAGCGAAAGAAAACCGTAGAGCAGCGGCGTCTCCTGCGCCGCGGTGAACATCAGCCGCTCGACGCCGATCTTGCGCACGGGCAGCTGGATCCGCGTCTGATCCCGGACTTCCCGATCGCGCACCAGATAGACCCGCACCTCGTAATCGCCCTCGACGATGTCCGCCGGCAGCTTGAGGCGCGTTTGATAGAGCGTCCCGCCGGTCAGCGTCACCACCGCCCCGTCGTCGCGATAAAGCCCGCGGGCGCGGCGCAGCCTGATCAGCGCCTGTCGGAACTCCTCCGGATCCTGCGCCGAGGTCGGCAGCCCGGCGATCACGATCGCCTTGTCGAGGGTGATGCGGTAGGTGGCGTCCTCCCGCGGTTGAAGCATGATCGGCACGGGCCGGGTCGAGGCGACCGCGTAGTAGCTCGGCGCCGAGGCGATCCGGATGGCCTCTCGGTTCATCCAGAGCCCGGCGACCCGGTCCTTTTTGCGCACCACCACCGGCGAGGAGGGGCCCCGGACGACGATGATGATGTCGGGCGGCCGGTCGCCCTCCTCGAGGAACCGGTTCCGCGCGATCGCGCCGTAGATGAACAGCTCTGAGCCCGCGAAGGTGGCGTTGATCGCGACCTCGGTCTGCGCGCTGTCCGACAGCAGCTGCTCCTCGAGTTGCGGCGTGCTCCTCGCCGACGTCAGCCACAGCCCGGCGACCAGCGCCGCGCCGGCGGCGAGCAGGCCGGCGAGGATCCGGCGCGCGTTCGGCCGCGCGGAGTGCGCAAGCCCTTTCACCGCGTCGCCCCGAGATCGATCGAGAACAACTCGTCCGGCGTGAGGGTCAGATCGAGCATCAGCTTGATGCCGACGCCGAGCACCAGCGCCGCCAGCAGCAGCCGGAGTTGCTCGCCCCGGAGCCGGGCCCCGAGCGCCGCGCCGACCTGGGCGCCGACGACGCCGCCGAGCAACAGGATCAGCGCCAGCATCGCGTCGACGGTCTTGTTCTCGACGGCGTGGAGCAGCGTCGTGAAGGCCATCACGAACAGGATCTGGAACAGCGAGGTGCCGACGACGACATTGGTCGGCATGCCGAGGATGTAGATCATCGCCGGCAGCATGATGAAGCCGCCGCCGACGCCCATGACCGCCCCGAGCACCCCGATCACCAGACCGATCGCGAGCGGCGGGATCGCGCTCATGTAGAGCTTCGAGGTCTTGAACCGCATCTTGAACGGCAGCTTGTGGAGCCAGCGCCGCTTCCGCGGCGCGCTCGCCGTCGCGCCCGAGCGCCGTCGTCGCAGCGTCGAGAGGCTTTCGAACGCCATCAGCCCGCCGACGATGCCGAGGAACACGACGTACAGCAGGCTCACGACGAACTCGACCTGTCCGATCTGACGGAGCAAACTGAAGATCTGCACGCCGGTCCAGGAGCCGATCAGGCCGCCGACGAGCAGCACCATCGCCATCTTCACATCGACCAGCCCGCGCTTCCAGTAAGCGAGCACGCCCGAGAGCGAGGAGGCGACGATCTGCGGGGCCTGGGTCGAGACCGCGACCGCCGGCGGCACGCCGAGGAAGATCAGGAGCGGCGTCATCAGGAACCCGCCGCCGACGCCGAACAGGCCGGAGATCACGCCGACCATGCCGCCCAGCCCGAAGATCAGGAAGGCGTTCACGGACATCTCGGCGATCGGCAGATAGACCAGCATGGTCCGGCCTTCAGCGGGGAGGAAATGGGCGCACTGACCCGCCCGTTTCCCTAACGCGTCTCGATCGGCTTGGCGAGCGCGCCGGGGCCGCACGCGGCGGCGCCGTTCTGCGCGGGTCCCGCCGCTCGGCGGACGCGGGCCGGCGCGGCCCGCGACCCTGACCGCTCCGCCGACGGCCCGGGCCGTCGTCGGAGCCGACGCCCCCGAGGCGCCGCCCTGGTCCGGAGGTTTCGATGAGCCGCTCCGCGCTCACCACGGAAAGGCCCCGCCATTCCGCGGAGCCGCGCTTCGCCCGATCCGAGTCGCGGACGCCGCCCCGGGGCGCAAGGACGCGGTTCCCGCGCCGCCTTCGGCGGGTTCCTCCTTGCGCCCCGGAGCGCCGCCCGCGCCGCTTTCTCGAGCGAAGCGCGGCTCCGCGGAAAGGCTCGCTGGGCGGCCCTCCTGCTCGACGGACGGCGCTTAGGCGCTCAGTTCCGCGCGCAGGTTACTGGGTTGACGAAGCCCGCGGCCAGGACCGCGCCCACGCCCGACCGGATGTCGATGACCACGGTGGCGTCGGAGCGGAGGTCAGGGACGGTCGAGAATGCGAGGTCGGTCCCGATGAACGCCGCGCGACCGTCCTTCAGGAGGTGGAGGGCGACCGGACCCTCCCAGCAGCCGGTGTAGGCGCAGACGCTGATGCGCGAGGGATCGACGCTGACATCCATCGGCGTGTGCGCTTCGGAGACCGCGCAGGCCCCGGCGTCGCAGGAGACCTCGACCTGCTCGTTTCGGCAGCGCCAACCGTCGGCGGCGTGCGCGAGCCCTCCCGGGCCGAGCAGCAGCAGGGCCGCAAGCGCGGCGCGTCGTGCGAGAAGGCGAAACGGGGGGCGGAACATGGGGCGGAACATGGGGCGGGCGGCGGTCATCGGGTGGTCATCGGCGGTCTCCTATCTTGCGCGAGGCTGACGGGCCAATGCGGCGGAAACGGGCCATCTTGCGAAACCGTCAAAGCGCCCGATCTTCAGAGCCATGATCAAACGCCTGCTCGACGCGCTCGCCGCCGCCCCGACCCCCGCCGACAAGCCCGCGATCGGCCCCGATCTCGCCGTCGCCGCCCTGCTGGTCCACGCCGCGCGGAGCGATGGCGACTATGCGGAGACGGAGAAGGCGGCGATCGACGCGCTGCTCTCCGACGCGTTCGACCTGACCGGCGACGCGGCCCTCGCGCTCCGTCGCAGCGCGGAGGCCTCCGACGCCGACGCGTCCGACATCGTGCGCTTCACGCGGGTTCTGAAGGACGCGCTCTCCGAGGACGAGCGCGTCGCCTTTCTGGAGCGCATGTGGCGCGTCGTGCTGGCGGACGGCTCTCGCGACCCGCAGGAGGACGTCTTGATGCGCCGTCTGGCGGGGCTCCTTTACGTGCCCGACGCCCGCAGCAACGCGGCGCGGCGCCGGGCCCAGGCGTCTCTTTGAGCCAACGGGCCATCTGTTAAGTTATGAGGCCGCGCTTTGAGGCGGCCGCGCGCCTTGATCCCCGCGATCGGGCCGGCGCGCCGACCGCAGGCCAGGAGGCGCTCGAACAGGCCAGGACGGGCGCGAACAGGCCAGGACGGGCGCGAACAGGCCAGGACGGGCGCGAAGCAGCGTTCCGGCGCAGGCGAACCCGCCGCCGCCCTCAGACCGCCATCAGCGATCTCGACGCGATCCTTGTGGAGAGCGGCGGCTGCTCGATTGCGGCATTCCCGCCGCCGATCTCAAGATCAGAGCCGGCGCTCGAGCGGCTGCTCGGGTTCGTCGAAGAAGGTCACCGACAACGCCTGCGGCGTCCCGTATTCCTGGTTGAACAGCGGGCCTTGTCCGGCCGCGAAGGCGACGAAAGCGGCGACCGCGATGGCCGCAACGCTGGTGGGGAACAACAGAAAAGCGCTCATGGGCGTCGATCTCCGAGGGTTGCTGCGCGGCGGGCCGGAGGGCTTTGCGAGGCTTTGACCGGCCAGGCTTTGACCGGCCAGGTTTTGACCGTTCAAGGCTTCGATCGGCCGGCTTCGACCCAGAGCCTCCACCCAGGCTTCGACCGCGCGTTACCTTACGGAACTTGGGGGGCGGCCGAGCGACGGAAAGGGGCGTTGGCCGGATCGCCGCTGACAAGCTTGTGAGCTGTCGAGCTTGTGATCAGCCGGGCCACTTGCGCGTAGTCCTCGCGCGCTAAGGGCGCCGCGCCCTCGAGCAGCAGCGCCCGCCGAACCGGGGCGAGGCGCGGCTCCGCGATGATGTCGAGAAAGCTCTCGCGGAGCGCTGAGACCTCGGCCGACGAGCGGTCGGCGCCGGCGATCAAGGGCAGGCCGGGCAAGCGCGGCGTGGCGGCGACGGTCTTCAGCGCCCGGGCCGTTTCGGCCTCATGCGCGCCGAGCAGCGCCCAGGCGACGGCGTCGATCGCCGCCATCTCGGCGCGACCCTCCGCGACCGCTCGGGCGGAGGCGCGATGCGCGCCGGTCAGGATCGTCTCGCCGGGCCGCACGCCCGCGGCGCGAAAGGCCCACCAGCCGGAGAGCGAGCCGAAGCAGTTGATCGCCGCGCGACGCCCCGACAACTCCGCCAGGCTTTGCGCGCGATCCTCGCGCCGCACCACGATCCAGCTGCAATAATGGGGGCCCTCGCAGCCCGCCGCAGCGTAGCGGGGCGTCGCCACCAGCTGAGCCCCCGGCGCGCGGCCGTCGACCAGCGGCGCGCCGCAGGTCTGCGCCACCAGCAGCCCGGGGTTGCGCCAGAGCGCCTCCGACGGCGTCTTCCGATCGAGACGATCCGGCGCGTCGATCCCGCGGGACCGCAGCCTGTCTCGCCACGCCGCCCAGAGCGCATCCGTCGCCGCGCGCGTCTCGGGCCAGTCGTACATCGGGAGCGCGGCGGCCCCGCTCACCGACGTGCTCCACGCCGCAGGATCGGATGAACCACCGGCTCCTTCGCGCGGAGGAGCCAGCGCGCCGCGATCTCCCGATAGCCGCCGATCAGATAGCCGTCGTTCTCAGCGAGGAAGCGGCGCCGCTCCGCCCGCCAGAGCCCCGGGAGCGCGAACCAAGGCGCGCGCGGATGGGCGTGATGCACCGCATGGAGGTTGTTGTTGAGGAACAAAAACGCGAGCGGCGTCTCCGCCTCGACGATGGCGGTCCGCGCGCCGACCCGCTCGGCCGCGCGGTGCTCGGCGTAGGTGCGCAGCATCAGAAGCGACACGCCCGGCCAGGCGGCGAACAGCAGATACGCCGCGGGCGACACCCCGAAAGCGCCCCAGGCGATCCCGAGCGCCAGCGCCGCGCCCGCCAGATGGCGCAGATACGCCCCCCCGATCATGGCGCGGGCGCGCGCGCTCGCCGCGGCTTCGCGTCGATCGGCCCGCCACATGCCGATGGCGCCGAGCCAGGGCCCGAGAACCAGCCGGCCGAGCAGCGTCGCATTGGCGCGGAGCGCCGTCCGAAGCGGACCCGGCAGCGCGGTCCACTCGGCCTCCGCCAGATAGAAGCTCTCCGGATCTTCGTACGGATCGGTCAGTCGCTCGTCCCGGTGATGTCTGAGATGCAGCGTTTTGAACCGACGATACGGAAACAGCAGGTTGAGCGCCGGGAACACCAACGCCTCGTTCCAAAGCGCGGACCGCGTCGGATGGCCGTGCAGCGCCTCATGCTGCAGCGAGGCGTGGAGCGTGATCGCAGGACCCGTCAGCAGAACGAGGGCGAGCGCCGAGAGGCCGCCGGTCATAGACCCTGCGAGCCAGAGCGAGGCCGCCCAAAGCCCGTAGCAGAAGACCAGCGCCGCCCAAGTTGGGGCCGCCCGCGTCATGGCCGCCCAACTCGAAAGCGCGCCCGAAGAAAGCGCGCGAGTCGAAAGCGCCCAAGGCGCGGTCCCGCAGGTGTCTGCCGTCCGGGCCGGAGCGGCTGAAGCTCGGACTGGCGCGCGGGCGCGCCCGTCATGTTCGCCCGGATGCGAGACAACCTCTGTCCCGACTTGTTCCGGGTGAAACGCCAGTTCCATCTCGGCATGCTTCTGTAAGCGGCGCGCCAATGCCCTCAACGCCTCCAGATTAGACAGAGTTCGAACAAAAACAGTGAGTTGGTGCTATGGTAATCGTTCCTGGCTTGACCGCCTATGTGAACCTCGTCACGATCTCGACGAAATCGTTGAGTAAGTGCATCATTTGTTATGAATTCACCGCAATCAGACAAGTCTCAGCCTGACCGCCGCGAGATCGAACCTCGCTTCCGGGCGCGTCTGACCGATCTCATCCGCCGCTCCGGCCTCTCGAAAACCGCCTTCGCGCGCCGTGTCGGCGTCGACCGGTCCGGCCTTTCCCAGCTTCTATCGGGCAAAGACTGCCGCCTGCCGCGCGCCGAAACCCTGGTCGCCATCGCGCGATCCGAGCATGTCAGTCTCGACTGGCTGCTCGGCCTGAGCGAACACGACACGCTCGCCTCCGAAGTCGCGCGGGAGGTCGAGATCGAGGATCGCTCGGCGAAAGACAATGAGAGCCTGCTGCTCGAATGGCGCCGCGAGGCCCAAGGCGCGAAGATCCGCTACGTGCCCGCCTCGCTGCCTGACCTCCTCCGCCTGCCGGAGATGACGGCGCGGGACATCGGCGAGGCCGAGGACAAGCGCGTTGAGACCCGGATCGAGACCGACCGCGAGACCTTGGCGCTCACCCGTACGCCGGAGGCGGACATGGAGATCTGCATGCCCCGCCAGCGGCTCGACCTTCTGGCCCGCGGCGAAGGCGTGTTCGCTGCGGTCCCCGAGAGCCTGCGGCGGCGCCAGCTCGACCATATGGCGGCGCTTCTGGACGAGCTTTATCCGACCGTGCGTCTGTTCCTGTTCGACGAGCGCGCAGCCTTCTCCGCGCCCTACACGGTGTTCGCCATGCGCCGCGCCGCCCTCTATCTGGGCGACATCTATCTGGTTCTGAACGCGCGGGCGCAGATCCAGGCGCTCGCCAGGCATTTCGACGGTTTGATCCGGGGCGCGGAGATCGACGCCCGCGACGCCGCCGCTTTCGTGTCCGCGCTCGAGGCCGCGCGCGCCGGGTGATCGAAATCACGGAACGGATCGCCGCGGTTCGCGTATAGGAGGCGCGACATCCAAACGAGGGGACTGACACCATGAAAGCTGTGTTTTCGAAGCGCCGCACCGCAGCAATGCTCGCGCTGACCGCCGGACTGTTCACGGCGGGGGCGGCCGTCGCCGACCCGTGCGACGGCGCCAAGAGCGGGATGGCGGTCGTGAAGTTCGAGACCGGGTCGACGGCGATCAACGCCGAGGACC
Organism: Pseudomonadota bacterium; assembly: GCA_039819865.1. Classification (GTDB taxonomy): domain Bacteria; phylum Pseudomonadota; class Alphaproteobacteria; order Rhodobacterales; family Rhodobacteraceae; genus JBCBRF01. The sequence goes on from JBCBRF010000006.1 coordinate 38,491, forward strand.
AAAAACGCATCAAGAACTTCGCCAGCCGTTCGTTGCGCTCGCCCCGGATCTGCCTGCTCGGCCAGGCGGACGCCCAGGGCGACGAGTCCGCCAACCGGCGTCTGGCCGAGGCGCGCGTCGAAAAGGTGCGCCGTCAGTTGATCGCCAGCGGCGCTCGGGCCGATCGGATCGAGACGCACATTCAGGACAAGCAGTTCACCCTGTTCGGCCTGCTCGACGAGGATCAGGCGAACGACCGTCGGGTTCTGATGGGTTATCAGCGCGATTAAGCGCGCGTCGTCCGCTCAGGCGGCGGCGCGAGCGCCCGCCGCTTGGCCCGCCAGCCAGTCGATGATCGGATCCGCAGCGTTCGTCCAGTCCGGCTCGATCATCGGCAAATGGCCGACGCCTTCGAGCACGGTGACGGGCGCGTCGTAATAGGCGCCGGTCGCATTCAAGTCGGAGACCGGCACCAGGCCGTCCTTCGATCCGCCGATCACCATCAGGGGCGGCAGTTGCCCGGTCCGCCAGGGCTCCGGCGCAAACGGCCGCCAACCTTGGAGCTCGAATCCGACCAACGGCGACTCGGCGCCCGCCGCCGCGACGAACCCTCGGAACGCCTCCGGATCGACGTTCGGACCGGCGAGCACGTCCTGCAGGCGCGCGATGTCGACGACGCCGAAGCCGAACGCGTTCGCCATCGCCAAGTTGCCCCAGGCGCCCGGCGCGTTGAACAGGAGCCGCATGGAGGCGGCCCCGAGCCCGTAGGGCGGAACCGAGTTCATCAGGACCGACGCCGCCGGCCGGCCGCCGCGCCGCAGATGCTCTTGCAGCACCGCGCCGCCCATCGAGTGGCCCACGATCGCGACGGGTTTGTCGATCCGAGCGATCGTCCGCTCGAGATCGGCGGCGTAATCGTTGAGCGTGGTCCAGGCGAGCGCGCCTCGGCCTTCGCTGGCGCCGTGTCCGCGCAGGGAGACGGCGTAGCTGTCGAAGCCGGCGTCGGCGAAGTGCTGGAGAAAGCGCGGACGCCAGATCTCCGCTCCGCAACAAATTCCGTGGACGAACAGGACCGCGGAAGGCCTCGGCGCGCCTCGGGCGGGCGCGTGCAAAACTTCAAGCCGCATGCGACTGGCCTCCTCGCCTCAATGACCTGACGCTACCACGAAAAGGACAACAATATCTAGGTGAAGACTCAGGATCTCGTGGGTACTTAATGAAAACTTAATATTTATCGCGTTCGAGACGTCAGGAACCGTTTCTTTCAGCGTCACCACCAATCGATGCTGTCCCCAAATGGCTCAGATCGCAGGCCGGTTTTTGTGGATAAGCCGTAAACACCCGTACGAAGGCCCGATCACTGTTGCGGTACCAGCACTAGAGGAATTCATTCGTAATGGAAATGCGCCCGCCTGCCTCAGCGGCGCGGGCGCGCGCGGCGACCCGTCGCCTTCATCGGGAGACCATCGCGCACGTCAAAAAAGCCGCCGACGCGTCCGTCGGCGGCTCGGTTCTGCGGGCGCGTCGCTCTGGACGCGATCCGTCGAGCGCGCCGCTCCCGGCGCGCTAGCCGGCGCGGCGGCGCTGGATCATTTGAGCGCCTGCACCGCCCGCTTGGTCATCACTTTGATCAGATGCGCGCGATACTCGGGCGTGCCGTGCAGATCTGCGATCATGCCCGACGCCGAGACGGCGACCCCATCGACCGCCGACGGATCGAACGATCCGGAAAGCGCCTGCTCGAGCCCCTGATGGCGGAACACGCCGCCCTCGGAGGCGCCGGTGACGCCGACCCGAACGTCCGAGCCGTACTTCGCCAGGAACACGCCGACGAGCGAGAAGCGCGAGGCCGGTTGCACGAATTTCTGCCAGCTCGCCGCGTCCGGAACCGGAAATTTCACGCCGGTGACGATCTCGCCCTCGTCAAGCGCGGTCTCATACATGCCGGTGAAAAACGCGTCGGCTGACAGCGCGCGCGTCGACGTCATGATCGTCGCGCCCATCGCCAGCACCGCGGCCGGGTAGCAGGCGGACGGATCGTTGTTCGCGACCGAGCCGCCGATCGTGCCGCGGTTGCGCACCTGCGGATCGCCGATCCGACCCGCCAGATCCGCAAGCGCCGGGATCGCCGCCTGCACCTCGGCCGAGCCTGCGACCTCGGCGTGCCGCGTGGCGCCCTTGATCTCGACCACGCCGTCCGCGACCGAGATCCCGCGAAGCTCCGCGACGCCGGTGAGATCGACCAGAGTCGTGGGCTGCGCCAGGCGCTGCTTCATCGTGGGGGTGAGGGTTTGGCCGCCGGAAAGCGCCTGCGCGCCCTCGGCCGCCATCGCCGCCGTCGCCTCCGAAAGGCTGCCCGGCTTGGCGTAACTGAAGTCGTACATGAAGGTTCTCCCTTCCTCTTGCAAAAGCCCGTCGGAGGCGCGCCCCCGACGGGTCGAGCCGAGCCCTTAGTTTTTCTTGCCGCCGAACAGCCGGCTGAGCAGTCCGCCGGTGCCGGACGGGCTGGCGCTCGCCGACGGCGCCGCGGCCGGCGCGCTCGCGGCCTGCGTCGCCGCTTCCGCCGGCTTGGCGGCCACGATCGCGCTCCAGACCCGGCGTGGCGTCAGCGGCATGTCGAGATGCTCGACGCCGTAGTCTTTCAGCGCGTCCACCACCGCGTTCACCAGCGCCGGCGGCGAGCCGATGGCGCCGGCCTCGCCGCAGCCCTTCACCCCCAGCGGATTGTGCGTGCAGGGCGTCGAGCCCGGGCTGGTCTCAACCGAGAACCGCGGGAACTGGTCCGCCCGCGGCATCGCGTAGTCCATGTAGGAGCCCGACGGCAGCTGACCGTTCTCGTCATAGGCGCAGTTCTCGATGAACGCCTGGCCAAGCCCCTGGACCACCCCGCCATGCACCTGGCCTTCGACGATCATCGGATTCACGACATTGCCGAAATCGTCCGACGCCCAAAAGCCCAGCACGTCGACGACGCCGGTGTCCGGATCGACCTCGACCTCGCAGATATGGGTGCCTGCGGGGTAGGTGAAGTTCTTCGGATCGTAGAACGCGTTCTCTTCGAGCCCCGGCTCCAGCTCCTCGATCGGATACTGGTGCGGCACATAGGCGGCCAGCGAGACCTCCGCGAAGGCCTTCGCCTTGTCGGTGCCGGCCACTTTAAACTGACCGTCCTCGAAAACGATGTCGTCGGCGCTCGCCTCCAGCAGGTGCGCGGCGATTTTCTTACCTTTGTCGATCACCTTGTCGACCGCCTTGACGATCGCCGAGCCCCCGACCGCGAGCGAGCGCGAGCCGTAGGTTCCCATGCCGAACGGAACCCGATCGGTGTCGCCGTGGATGATCTCGATCGCGCTCTGGTCGATGCCGAGCCGCTCCGCCACCACCTGCGCGAACGTGGTCTCATGGCCCTGGCCGTGGCTGTGCGAGCCCGTGAAGACCGAGACCGATCCGGTCGGGTTCACCCGCACGGTGGCCGCTTCGTACAGTCCGGCCCGCGCCCCGAGCGCGCCGACCAGCGCCGAGGGCGCGATCCCGCAGGCCTCAATGTAGCAGGACAGCCCGATCCCGCGCAGCTTGCCGCGCCGCGCGCTCTCCGCCCGGCGGGTTTCGAAATTGGCGTAGTCCGCCATCGCGAGACCCTGCGCGAGCGTCGCCTCGTAGTCGCCGGTGTCGTAGGTCAGCGCGACCGGCGTGTCGTACGGAAACGCATCTTTCGGGATGAAGTTCTTCCGGCGCAGCTCCGCCGGATCCATCTTCAGCTCGCGCGCCGCCTTGTCGACGATCCGCTCCAGCAGGAACGTCGCCTCCGGCCGCCCGGCCCCGCGATAGGCGTCCACCCAGACCGTGTTGGTGAACATCGCGCGGATCCGGGCGTGGATCGCGGGCGTGGTGTACTGGCCCGCAAGCAGCGTCGCGTGCAGATAGGTCGGCACCGCCGGCGCGAAGGTCGACAGATAAGCCCCCATATTCGCCAGCGTGTCGACGCGCAGCCCGAGGAACTTGCCGTCGGCGTCGAGCGCCAGCTCCGCCGTCGTCACATGGTCCCGCCCATGCGCGTCCGAGATGAAGGACTCCGATCGCTCGCAGGTCCACTTCACCGGCCGGCCGACCTGCTTCGCGGCCCAGGTGACGAACGCCTCCTCGGCGTAGTGGAAGATCTTCGAGCCGAAGCCGCCGCCGACATCCGGCGCCACCACGCGCAGCTTGTGCTCCGGGATCGACAGCACGAACGCGCCCATCAGCAGCCGGATCACATGCGGGTTCTGGCTGGTGGTGTAGAGCGTGTGCTGCTCGGTCGTCGGCTCGTACTCGCCGATCGCGGCCCGCGGCTCCATGGCGTTCGGAACCATCCGGTTGTTGACCAGCTCGAGCGTGGTGACGTGCGCCGCATTGGCGAACGCCGCGTCGGTCGCCGCCTTGTCGCCAAAGTCCCAATCGAAGCAGACATTGTCCGCCGCTTCGTCATGCACCGTCGACGCCTGGGTCAGCGCCTTCTTCATGTCGATGACGGCCGGCAGTTCTTCGATCTCGAGATCGATCTTTTCGATCGCGTCCTTGGCCGCGTCTCGAGACGTCGCGAGCACGGCGGCGATCGGGTCGCCGACATGGCGCACCTTGCCGTGCGCGAGGATCGGGTGGGCGGGCTCGACCATCTTCTCGCCGTTGGTCTGGGTGATCTCCCAGCCGCAGGGAACGCTGCCGAGCCCGGCCGCCGCGATGTCGTCGCCCGTGAAGATGCGCACGACCCCCGCCGCCGCCGCCGCCGCGGCGATGTCGAGTTTCGTGATCTTCCCGTGCGCCACCGGCGAGCGCAGGAAGACGCAGGTCAACTGGTTCGGCCGATTGATGTCGTCGGTGTAATTGCCGCGACCGGTCAGGAAGCGCACGTCCTCGCGCCGCTTCACGCCCTCGCCGACAGTAAAGTCCTTCGCCATGAGCTCCTCCCTAGAGCTTGTTCTTTTGGTGGGCGGGCTTGTCTCGAGACCCGGCCGTCATTCGGCCGCGATCGCTCCGCCGAAATCCGGATCCGGCTCGCCGCGCATCCGCGCCGCCGCCGCCAGGATCGCCTTGACGATGTTATGGTAGCCCGTGCAGCGGCAGAGATTGCCCTCGAGCCACTCGCGCACCTCGTGCTCGCTCGGCGACGGGTTCTTCTGCAGCAGGTCCGAGGCGGACATGATCATGCCCGGCGTGCAGAAGCCGCACTGCAGTCCGTGATGGTCCTGGAACGCCTGCTGCAGCACCGACAGCGAGCCGTCGGGGCTGGCCATTCCCTCGATCGTGGTCACCTGCCCGCCCTCGGCGGCCAGCGCGAACACGGAGCAGGCCTTCACGCTCTCGCCGTCGAGATGCACAACGCACGCCCCGCACTGCGAGGTGTCGCAGCCGACATGGGTGCCGGTGAGGCGCAGCGTTTCGCGCAGGAAGTCGACGAGCAGCGTGCGGCCTTCGACCTCGCCGCTGACGGCCTGGCCGTTCACGGTCATAGAGACTTGAGGCATCGCGTTCCCCTCTAGTGGTCTTGTGGTTGGTTGGTCGTTTGACTGACGGAGATAGCAGAAGGGAAAGCCGCACGCTTCGTCAAACCTCCGTTTCGCGAAAGTCGCGGCCGAAGCGCGCAGGCGAGGGGCGCTCAGGCTCGATTGTGAGCCGCCCCGCGACGGCCCGCTGGGAAGCCGACCATTGTCGCTGGACCTGATTGCGCCGCGTCGAGCGCGTGTTCGGGCTTGCATTCCTCGAAGATTCGAATATTCTAGAAATATGGAACATGATCCTCAGCACCGCCCCGTCTCAGTGGACGCGCTCGACGCGGCGCAGGCTTTCGCAGCGCTCGGGTCCGAGGCGCGGCTCGCCGTCATCCGGGCGCTGGTTCGGGCGGGGCAGGAGGGTCTGACGGTCGGCGCGCTGCAGAAGCGGCTCGAGATGCCGGCCTCGACTCTCAGCCATCACCTCAAATTCCTCAGCCAGTGCGGCCTGCTCCGTCAGGACCGCGACGGCCGCAGCCTGATCTGCACCGCCGCCTTCGAGCGCATCGAGGCGCTCGCCGATTTCCTGACCCGCGAATGCTGCCTCGACGCGTCCTCCTGCGATGCGCCGCCGGCCCGGGCGTCGACCGAACGAGACCAGCCAGAGAGTTGAGGGGAGACACATGATCAGAGCGATCGAGATCGAGTGGCCCGAGGGCTTGGCCGACGGCGCCGAGGCGCTGCTCGCGCCCCGGCCCTTCGGCCATTGGGGCGAGAGCCTCCACCGCTTCGAGGCGGAGGGCGTGTCGTCGGTCTCCGAGATCGGGGCGGAGAACTCGGGCTGCCGCGGCTATCTGCTGCGCCTCGCCCCGGGCGCCCGGCCGCGGCTCCGCTACGAGGTGAT
>JBCBRF010000007.1:0-44709 GCA_039819865.1 Pseudomonadota bacterium
CAGGGCGAATAGGCGAGCCCGCGCTCCGCCACAGGGCTCGACATCGCGCGCACCGCGCGGGCGGGATGGCGCGATGACGTTTTCGGCGCGGCTCGGGATCATCGGCGGCGGGGCGCTGGGCGGGGCGATTGCGCGGCGGCTGCTCTCAAGCGGCGCGATCGCGCCCGAGCGGCTGTGGGTCGTGGGGCGGAGTGATCCGGCGGCGCGGTTCTCGGATTGGCCGGGGCTGCGCACGGGCGTCGATCCGCAAGCGCTGGCGGACGGCTCGGACGCGATCCTTCTCGCCGTCCCGCCCGACGCCGCGGCGGGGCTTCGGATCGAGGCCGCAGACCGCCTGATCGTCTCGGTGATGGCCGGGGTGCGGCTTGAGCGGCTCCAGGAGATCACCGGCTCCGCCCGCGCGGTGCGCGCGATGTCGAGCCCTGTGGCGGAGCGCGGGCTCGCCTATTCGCCCTGGTTCGCCAGCGCCGCGGTCGGCGAGGCGGACCGGACGCTCGTCCGGGCGCTGTTCGAGCCCTGCGGACTGACGGACGAGATCTTCGACGAGAACCAGATCGACCAGTTCACCGCGCTGACCGGGCCGGTCCCGGGCTTCGTCGCGTTTCTCGCGGACTGCATGGTCCAGCACGCCCGGGCGCGGGGGATCGACGCCGCCATCGCCGACCGGGCCGTGCGCCAGCTGTTCCTCGCGAGCGGGGCGGCGCTCGGCCAGGAGGCGTCCACCCCGGCCGAGCAGGTTCAGGCGATGATCGACTACGCCGGCACGACCGCCGCCGGGCTCGAGGCGATGCGCGCCTCAGGGATCGCGGCCGAGATCTCCGCCGGACTCGACGCCGCCGCCGAGCGGGCGCGGACGATCGCCGGAGATTAGGGCGGCGACCGTCCTGAGGTTTCGTCTGGGCGCGTCGGTCGGGGGACGGCGACTGGGGGTCAGGCCTTCTGAGCCGAGACCGGGGCCGAGACTGGGGCCGAGACCGGGGGCGAGATTTGGCGCAGATGGCCGGTCTTGGTCCAGACCCGCGCGCCTTCGGGACCCGCCTGCAGCCGCGCGGTCGCGCCGTCGGGCAGGCGGAGCCAGTCCCAGGGGCCGAGCGGGTCCTCGCCCTCGACGATCCCGCCGGAGAGAACCAGCAGCTCGAAACCGCCGTCGATCGCGATCTCATGCGCGGCGTTCGGCGCCCAGCGCTCGAGGCGGACCTCCTCGCGGGCGTCCTTGAACAGGATCGCGTCGCTCACGCCGGGGGCGTTCGCGCGCGCCGTCAGCTCGGCGGCGTTCAGATCGATGTGGATCTGCTCGCGGTCCTCTGGGTCGAACTGCCAGAGCTTCACGAAGATCACGGCGCCGGGCTTCGAGCTCGGGGTGTGGCGGGAGGTCGGCGGGTTGCGGACATAGGCGCCTTTCGGGAAGTCGCCGTGCTCGTCCTGGAACACGCCGTCGAGCACGATGTACTCCTCGCCGCCGCCATGGGTGTGGGCGGAGAAGCGGCTCTCGGGCGCGTAGCGCACGATGGTGGTGGCGCGGGCGACCTCCTCGCCGATGCGGTCGAGGGGCTTGCGGTCGACGCCGGGCATCGGCGACGGGGTCCAGTCCATAGCGCCGGGGCGCACGACGACGCGTTGGTCGAAGTCTGCGTTGATTCTCATCGGTCTCGCTCCTGCTCTCCTAGGGCCGCTCGGCGCTCTGCGCGACCGGCCGCTTCGGGTCGTCCGGATCTCCTGCCAGGCTTTGCAGATCGGCGGCTGGCGAGGGCGTGAGCGCGCGCTCGCGACGCGCAGGCGCGCCCTCGGGTCGTTCTCGCTCGCCCGATCCATGGCGGTTGGTCAATGGCGGCCGGTCAACGGCGGCCGGTCAATGGCGGCCGGTCAATGGCGGCCGGCGGTGACGCCGCCGTCGACGGGCAGAACCGCGCCGGTGATCCAGGACGCCTTGTCGGACGCCAGGAACAGCAGCGCCTCGGCGACGTCCGCGGGTTGGCCGTTCCGGCCGATCGGGTGGAAGGCGTCGAAGCTCGGCAGCGTCTCCTTCACCTGCTCCTCGGTCATGAACGTGCCGTAGACCGGCGTTTCGACCACTGCGGGCGCGACGGCGTTCACCCGGATCTTGTCGGGCGCGAGCTCGATGCCGAGGTTGCGGACCAGAGCGTGGACGCCGGCGTTGGCCGCGGAATAGGCCGCCGAGGGCGTCGCGCCGATCGCCTGGGTCGCCCACATCGAGCCGGTCTGGATGATCGCGCCGCCGGTCTGTCGGCCGGCCTCGACGCCCGCACGCATCGCCTTCGCGGCCGCCTGGGCGGCGAAGAATTTGCCCTTCAGAATGGTGTCGAGGAACCAGTCGTACTCGCCGGGCTCGACCTCGAGGAAGGGTTTCGGGCGGAATACGCCGGCGTTGTTGAAGAGCGCGTCGAGGCCGCCGAAGCGCTCTACGGCCAGATCGACGAGCGCCTGGCCGGTCGCGGGATCGGCGATGTCGCCCGCATGGACGGCGACGCGCGCGCCGGTCGGGTCGATCTCTCTCGCCGCCGCGGCGAGCTTGTCGGCGTCGCGTCCTCCGATCACGACGGCGCCGCCCTCGGCGACGAAGCGTTTGGCGACCTCCTTGCCGATGCCCGAGCCGCCGCCGGTGACCACCGCACTCTTGTTCTCGAACCGCATGACTCTGTCCTTTCCTCATCGGGGCGCCTGGCCCGTCCACTCTGATTTGCTGATATCTACCTATCGATCGGTAGTTTTTAGGTGGTGGGGGTTCTCTGGCTGGTCAAGAGGCGCTATCTATCGGTTGGTAGATTTTTTGGAGGCCGAGCCATGGGCGAGACGAGCGGGAAGCGCGGCGGGCGGACGGACGAGATCCTGGACGTTGCGGAGGCGCGGGTGCGGAAGGGCGGGTTCGACGCGGTGAGCTTTCGGGACATCGCCGAGGCGGTCGGGATCCGGAGCGCGTCGGTGCACTATCACTTCCCGCAGAAGTCCGACCTCGGCCGCGCGATGGTGGCGCGGTATGCGGAGCGCTTCCTGGAGGGGCTCGGCGCGCCGGACAATCCGGACGAGAGCGCGGGCGCGCGGCTGTCGCGCCTGTCGGAGGCCTATCGCGGCGCGCTTCGCGCGGAGGGGACGAGCTGCCTCTGCGCGGTGCTCGGCTCGGTCTCGTCGGAACTGCCGCCGTCGGTGGGCGCGGAGGTGGCGGCGTTCTACGAGCGGTTGCTCGGCTGGACCGAGACGGCGCTCGGGTCGGTTCCGGAAGCCGATGCGCGTCTCGTCATCGGGCAACTGCAAGGCGCGATGACGCTCGCAGTGGCGCTGGCGACGCCGGAGATCCTCGACGCGGCGGCGGCCGATCTGGCGCGGCGTTTCGGCTGAGAGCGCCTGGCGAGGACCGTCGGAGACGGGGACGAGCCGCTCCTCTCCGCCGTCGGCGGATCGTCGCGGCGGGTCAGAGCGTCTTGGTCGTCGAAATCGCGCGCGGGTCGGTCAGCAGGTGCAGGATCGCGGGCTTCTGGGCCGCGAGGGCGCGCTCGAAGGCGTCGGCGAAATCCTCGGTGCGGGTCACCGTCTCGCCATGGCCGCCATAGGCCTGCGCGAAGGCGGCGAAGTCCGGGTTCGTGATCTGCGTGCCCACCACGCGGTCCGGATAGTCGCGCTGCTGATGCATCCGGATGGTGCCGTATTGGCGGTTGTCGACGAGCAGCACGATCACCGCCGCGCCGTACTGCGCCGCGGTCCCGAACTCCTGCATCGTCATTTGAAAGCAGCCGTCGCCGGCGAAGCAGACCGCGATCCGGTCCGGGTCGGCGCGCTTGGCGGCGACCGCGGCGGGCAGGCCGTAGCCCATCGAGCCCGAGGTCGGCGCGAGCTGGGTCCGCCACGTCTTGAATTGGAAGTAGCGGTGGAGCCAGCCCGCGTAGTTGCCGGCGCCGTTCGTCAGCACCGCGGTCTCGGGCAGACGATCCGAGAGCCAAGCGACGATGCGCTCGAGCTTCACGTCGCCGGGCGTCTCGACCGGCTCGCGCCAGGCCAGATAGTCCGCGCGGGCGGTCTCGAGCTCGGCGCGCCAGCGGGGCGCGGGCGGGGGCGCGAAGGCTCTCAGCGCGGCCAGCATCCGGGCCGGGGAGGCGGCGACGCCGATCTCCGGGCGATAGACGCGGCCGATCTCGTCGGCGTCCGGATGGACGTGGATCAGCGCCTGAGCGGGCTCGGGGATGTTCAGGAGCGCGTAGCCGCTGGTCGTCATCTCGCCGAGCCGGGGGCCAAGCGCCAGCAACAGATCGGCCTCGCGCACGCGGGCCGCGAGCTTCGGGTTCGGCGCGATGGCGACGTCGCCGACATAGTTCGGGTGGCGGTTGTCGAGATAGTCCTGGCAGCGGAAGGACGCGCCGACCGGCAGGGCCCAGGCCTCGGCGAAGGCGGCGAGATCCGTCGCCGCTCCGGCCGACCAGCCGCCGCCGCCGACGATGACCATTGGTCGTTCGGCTTCGGCGAGGCGCGCAGCGATCGCGGCGGCGTCCTCGGCCGCGGGGGCGGGGATCGCGGGGCGCGCGGCGGCGATGTCCGAGACCGTCGCTTCGGCGGCCAGCACGTCCTCGGGCAGGGCGAGCACCACGGGGCCGGGGCGGCCCGAGCGGGCGACATGGAAGGCGCGGCTCAGATATTCCGGGATGCGGTCGGTGCGGTCGATCTCCGCCACCCATTTGGCCAAGGGGCCGAACATCGCGCGGTAGTCGACCTCCTGAAACGCCTCCCGGTCGCGCTGGTCGGAGGCCACCTGGCCCACGAACAGGATCATCGGCGTGCTGTCCTGGAAGGCGATGTGCACGCCCGCGGAGGCGTTCGTGGCGCCCGGTCCGCGGGTGACGAAGGCGACGCCGGGGCGGCCCGTGAGCTTGCCGTGCGCCTCCGCCATCATGGCGACGCCGCCCTCCTGACGGCCGATGACGACCTCGATCCCGCTGTCGTAAAGGCCGTCGAGGGCGGCGAGATAGCTCTCACCCGGCACGCAGAACACGCGCTCGACGCCCTGTCGCGTCAGCTGGTCGACCAAGATCCGCCCGCCATGTCGCGGGGTCGCGTCGCTCGCCATCTGAACCGTCTCCCGTCGATGGGGTCGGGCGCTCAACTGAAGGCGAGGCCCGTCAGCGCCAAGGTCATCACGAGATAGGTGGCGTAGTGCAAGAGCTGGTCGGCGCCGAGGGCGATCCAGAAGGCGTGGTTGGCGGGCGTCCAGTTGTTGCGGACGCTGACGCGCTGCTTCAGCCAGTCGATGTGGTAGTGGACGACCATCTCCGCCCCGATCGCCCAACCGACGATCTCGGGCTCGAGAGGGAGGAACGCGATCAACGGCGCGGAGCCGATCCCGTGAATCGCCACATGCGCCAGGCCGCCCGGGTGGCCGTAGCGCCCCTTATTCTCCGCTTGGTACGCCGTCTGCAAGACGAAGTCGCAGAGGAAGTGCTTGATGGTGAGCCATGCGAGCGTCGCTAGCGCGATGAGCGTCTGGCTCTCGAACGCGGCGCTCGACAATTCCGGGACAGAAAACGCCATCGAAACCCAACATCTTTCTGTCGCGCTGCGCCAGCGACACTTGTGAGCATTGCAGCGTTCTAGACTTTTCGGTCATCGTCTCGGTTTGAGACGCAACGTCAATCGGTTGCGGGCGCCGCCGTTCATTTAGGGAAAACATGCCGCCTAAGACGCTCTTGGAGTTCGTCCTAGCTTACAGCCGGAGCGCTCAGGCGACCATCATCGCCGTGACGGCGCTGTCTTTTCCCATCGCGTATCTCACGCTCGAGCTGCCTAAGCAGATCATCGACGACGCCATCCTCGGCACCGGTTTTCCGCGTGCGTTCTGGGGCTTCAGCCTGTCGCAAGTCGACTATCTGCTGCTGCTTTGCGGCGGTTTCTTCAGTCTTTTCATCCTCTCCAATGCGCTGAAATATGTGCTGAATGTGCTGCGCGGGATCACCGGCGAGCGTTTGCTCCGGCGGATGCGCTACATGCTGGTCGGGCGCATCATGCGCCTCAAGCAGGGCGACGAACGCAAGTACAGCGCTGGCGAGGTCGTGCAAATCACGGTCGCAGAGCTGCAGCCGATCGGTGGTTTTGTTGGGGAGTACTTTGCCGTCCCAGTGATGCAGGGTGGCACGCTCCTGGTCTATTTCCTCTTTATTTTCATGCAAGATCCGCTTTTAGGTCTTGCTTCCGTCGCATTGTTCCCTGTGCAAGCGTATATCATCCCTCTCATGCAAAGACGTGTGATCCGGCTCACACAGGCACGGATCGCGAACGCTCGGCTTTTGTCGGACCAAGTGGCCGAAAATGTCGACGGCATCGAGGCGTTCCGTAGACATGGCGCGCTCGATTGGCGCATGGCGCAGTTGTCGGAGCGCTTGTTTGAAAATTTTAAGCTGCGATACCAGCTTTTTAAACAGAAATTTCTGATCAAGTTCGTCAACAACCTACTCAGTCAGGTGATGCCGTTCTTTTTCTATACGCTGGGTGGCTATTTGGTCATCACCGGGCGGCTGGAGATCGGCGCGCTGGTGGCGGCGATCGCAGCCTACAAAGAATTGTCGAACCCGTGGCGGGAGCTGCTCAAATACTATGAGACCCATTCCGACCTATCGGTTCGGTACGCGTCGATCGTCGAGCGCTGGTCCGAGGGCGAGGAGGAGCCGGCCTCCGCGGCGGGGCAGGATACGCCGCCGCCGCCAGGGCCGCTGGCGTTCGGACCGCTCCGGGTCGGCGACGCCGCGGTGACCGCTGCGCACACCGTCCAACCGGGGAGCGTGGTGTCGATCATCGGCGGCGAGGCGACCGCCCGGGGCGCGCTCACGCGCAGCCTGTGCGGCGCCCAGCCGCCGAGCGCGGGGCGGGCGACGCTCGGCGGGCGCAGTCTCGGAGATCTCTCCCATCCGGCGCGGTCCCGCGTCGTCGGTCTGATCGAGCCGCAACCGTTTTTCCCGCGAGGTTCGCTTCGGGATGCGCTGACCCTTTCCTTGATGGATCCGAAATCGGTCGAGCCGGGCGATCTGGAGCTGGGGCCCTGGTGGGAGCGGGTCGCTGCGCTCACAGTCGACATGCAGGACGCCGTGCGAGAGGCGCGGGCGTCCGGCAATTTCGCCCTCGATCCGCACGCCCCTAAGCTCGATCTCGCGCAGGCGGCGGTCGAGGACGCCGGCGCGCTCGATCGGCGGATCCTCGACCTGGCGCTCGCGCTCGGCGTCGAACGCCCGATTTTCGAAAGCGGGTTGTCGGCGCGGATCGATCCGGTTCGGCGCCTTTCGCTCTCTCGCGCGCTGCTCGATATGCGGGCGGCGCTGACCGCGGAGGGCGCGAGCGGGCTCGAGGATGTGGTCGAGCCATGGCGGCCCGATGAGCTCAACCGCAATGCGCCGCTGATCGAGAACATTCTCTACGCCGCGGCGCGGGACCCGGAGGCGCCGGCGGCCGATCTCGAGACCAATCGAGAGCTCGACGCCTGGTTGAAAGGCGCGCCGGTGGAGGCGACGCTGCTCGATATCGGCGCGCAGCTGATCGAGGCGACGGCGGATCTGCTCGACGGGCAGGCGCCCGACAGCCCGCTGCTCCGGGGTTTCGATCTCTACCCGGCGGACAAGGTGGACCTCTACCGTTCGGACGCGCTTCGGTTCCGCTCGGCCCCGCAGCGGCTGTCGCGGTCCGGGCGCCGGCGCTTGCTCGGCGTGGCGCTGCTGTTCACGCCCCGGCGGCGGCGGCTCAACATCCTGACGCCGGAGCGGATCGAGGCGCTGGTCGCGGCGCGGTCGCAGGCGAGCGCGTTGATCCTCGCCGCCGCCTATGACGCGCCGGGGGCGGATTTCGCCCCGATCCGCGCGGACCGTTATCTGCCGGGGCTGACGGTGCGCGAGAATCTGCTGCTCGGCAAATTGCGGCTCGACCGGCGCGATCAATGGGGGCGGATCAACGCGCGGATCTGGCGGCTCGCGAAGGAGCGCGGCGTGGAGCTCGAGATCGCGGCGCTCGGGCTCGACACGGCGATCGAGCCGGGCCTGAGGAACCTGCAGCCAGACCAGCGGGAACGCTTCGCGATCCTGCGCGCGCTGTTGTCCCGACCGCGGGTCCTGGGCCTGGACGGCCCCGGCGGGAGCGACTCGCCGGCGGACCTGGCGCTGATCCAAAATCTGCGGCGGACGGCGCCGGAGACGATCCTGGTCGTCACTCGGTCGGCGGGGCCGATCGAGAGCGGGGCGGACGTCGTCGTCGATCTCTCCGGCGCGGCGCGCGCGACGGATCGCGACGGCGCGGGCGTATCCCCATCGGGCTCGACGCGCGCAGAGCAATCGGCGAGCATGCGGTCGGAGGCGGAGAGCCAGCCAGCCGGAGGGGCCGATGTCGCTTGATCAGGAAACCGCCGCGCTCCGCGCCGTCCCGCTGTTCCAACATGTGCGGGACAAGTCGCTGCAGTTACTGGCCTTCCTGGCCGAACGGGAGCGGTTCCGGCCGGGCGAGGCGATGTGCCTGACCGGAGAGCTGGGCGAGCACGCCTATGTGCTGCTCGAGGGCTCGGCGAACGTTCTGGTCGGCGACGGGGATGAGCGCCGCCAGGTCGCGGTGCTCGGGCCGCATCAGGTGGTGGGCGAGATCGCCGTGCTCTGCGACGTGCCGCGGACGGCGGATGTGATCGCGGCGGACGAGGTGCTGGCGCTTCGGATCTCAAAGGAGCTCTTGCTGCAGATGCTCGCGGAGACGCCGGAGATGGCGCTCGAGGTGATGCGCTCGCTGGCGATCCGGCTGCATGAGACGACCCAGGCCCTGCAGGCGGCGCGGGCCGTGAAGGGCTAGGGCCGAGGGAGAGCTGAGGGCGGCTACTTGGTCTCGGCGCTCCAGACCCCGTCCCAGGGCGCTTTCGGCGGATCGGCCTCGAAGACGGCGATGCGCGCGACGAAGCGCCGGCAAAGGGGCTGCGGGTCGAAGCCCGGCGGCGCTGCGGTCGCCGCTTCGCGGAACGCCTTGGCGGCGGCGCTCCAATTCTGGGCGCGGTATTCGGACAGGGCGGCGGCGTAGCGCTCCTCCAGCCGCTGAAACTGCGGGTCGGCCGCGGTCTCGGCGTCGCCGAGGAGCGCGAAAACCTGCTCCGGCGCGTCGCGGCCCTTCACGCGAATCCGGTCGAGTTCGAGGGTTGCGAAAGCGCCCCGCTCGAGCGTGGCGACGGTCGCCTGGCCGACGCAGATCGGCACGTCGTACTGGCGGGTCAGGCCCTCGAGCCGGGACGCGAGGTTCACCGGGTCGCCGATGCAGCTGTAGTCGAGCCGGCGCCGCGAGCCCATGGAGCCGACGCTGCAATCGCCTGTGTTGACGCCGACGCCGACGGTGAAGGCGGGCGCGCCGCGGGCCGCGAACTCGGCGTTCACGGCGGCCAGATCGCGCTGGATCCGCAGCGCCGCGGCCAGCGCCCGGCTCGGATGATTCGGGGTCGGGCGCGGCGCGTTCCAGAAGGCCATCATGGCGTCGCCCATGAACTTGTCGACGGTCCCGCCCTCGTCGATCACGGCGTCCGCCATCGGGGTCAGAACGTCGTTCAGAAGCGCGATCAGCTCCTCCGGCTTCAGGCCCTCGGACAGGCGGGAGAAGCCGCGGATGTCGGCGAACAGCAGCGTGAGGGTGCGGATCTCTCCGGAGGGCTTCAGATAGCGCGCGGGGTCGGCGGCGATCTCCTTCACCACCTCGGCGGAGACGAAGTTCTCGAACTGGTTGCGGACGGCGCGGCGCTGGTTCTCGCTGCGCGCGTAGCGGACCGTGCCGCCGGCGATGGCGGGCGCGAGGGCGCCGATCGCGGGGCCGACGGGGGCGATCAGGAGGCCGTATTCGCCGAAGCCGCTCCAGGCGCCGAGGCCGACGGCGCCGAGCGCCGCGATCGTCGTCAGCCCGCCCGCGACGGGGCCGAGGAACGCGACCGCGAGCGTGACGGCGAGGCCGAACAGCGCCGTCGCGGCGATCTCGGCCCCGCGCGCCCAGTCGGGGCGGCTGAGGAAGGTCCCGGTCACGATCTGCTCGACGATCTCGGCATGGACCGAGACCCCGAGGGCCTGGTCCTCGAGCGGCGTCGCCACGAGATCGCGAAGGCCGGGAGCGCTCGCGCCGATAAAGACGATGCGGCCCTCGACTTCCGGGCGCAGCGCGGCGAGGTCGGCCTCCTCGTCGAGGAAGCGCCAGATCGACAGCACCGGCGCGCTGGTCCGGCCGGCGTAGCGCATCCAGAAGCCGCCATCGGCGGTCAGCGGGGTGATGAAGGGCCCGAGGCGCATATCGACGGCGACGGGGCGCTCGCCGCCTGACGTCTCGCCGCTCGCGGTGGAGGAGCGGATCAGGTAGCCGGAGGCGCCGACGGCGACTCGGAGCGCCTCGATCGAGAGGGCGGGCGCGATGCGGTTCTCGACCAGGGAGAACAACGGCACCTGGCGGATCAGACCGCCGCGGCGGGTCGCGAGGCTGACGGAGCCGAGGGAGCGCGCGGCCTTGGTCAGGTCGGGCAGGCTCGGCTCGATGCGGCCGAAGCGGGTGAGGGATTCCCGCGGGTCGTCGCCGACGAAGGAGATGCTGGCCGGGAAGCGCGGCGGGACGCGGCGCTCATCGGGGTCGGTTGGAGAGAGAAAGGCCCCGAGGACCACGGGCGAGCGGGCGATCTCTTCGGCGAGAGCGGCGTCGTAGTCGGTCAGCGAGGTGCGGCGGAGCGCGTCGGCGACGCGTGGGTCCTCGCGGTCGAAGCGTTCGGCGAGGCGCGCCGGAGAGGTCCGGTCGGGCTCGGCGAAGACCACGTCGAAAGCGATGGCGGCGGCGCCGAGGTCGCGCAGGTTGCGGACCAGGCGGGCGATTTCGGTGCGAGGCCAGGGCCATTGTCCGCGGCGCTCGAGCGATTCGGTGTCGATGGCGATGATGCGGACCGGCGTGTCGGGCAGCGGCTCGCGCGGGGCGAGGCGTTGGAACTGGTCGAAGACGCCGAGATTGGCGTTCTCCAGAACTGTCGGGTTGAACGCCACGAAAGCGACGGCGAGGGCGGTCGCGACAAGGCCCGCCGCGGTCGCGCCGAACAGAGCTTTCAGCAATCGATCGAACAGACGTCGCACCGGCGGTCCTCTCAGGCCTACCCCCGCCGATCCGGCCGGCGGCGCGGATCGCGGTCGGTCAGTCGGGCGTCGACAGGTCGTCGACCCGCGCCCGGCGTTCCTCGAGGTCCGGCTTGATTTTCTTGTTCAGGATCTGTCGCGCCAACCGGTTCCGCGCCTTCTTGTCGAACGCGGCCCGGTCCTCCGGACTGAGGGCGTCGACATAGGCCTTGGCGTCGGCGATCGAAGCCTCGGGGTTCTCGATCCGCAGCTCCTTGCGAACCCGGCGGAGCACGGCTTTTTGCGCCTTGGGCGAGGTCTCGAGCGCTTCCGTCGCGGCGATCCGGGCGACGCGCTTCAGGAATCGGGTCGGGCGGCCGCGCTCCTCCCAGCGGTCGAGCAGGAAGGTGGCGAGCTCCGGGTTCGGGACGAAATCCGCCTCGAAGCCGTTCTGGCGGAGCACGCGCCAGCGCACGCTGTCGGCCAGGGTCTGGTCGTTCAGCAAGCCGTTGCTGGTCAGGATCCGGATCACGTCGCTCTGGGGGACGAACACGCCGTACTCGCTCGCGATCTCGTCGGCCTGGGCTTCGGAGAAGCCGATGCTGTCGACCAGGAGCGTGTTGAGCGCGACGGCGCGGAGCGCCTGCTGCAGCTCGCCCGGGCCGCTGTCCTCGGGCGGCGGCGCGGCCTCGACCTCGACCTCGAACTCCGGATCGAAGATCACCCGCTCGAGCAGGTCGACGAAATCGTCGGCCACCAGCTCGCCATTGTCGTTGTCGGCGCCGTCGGTGGAGACCGGCACGCGGAGGGTCGCGCCCGCCTCGTTGAAGGCGGGGCTCGTGTTGTTCGCCTCGGCGATGAAGGTCGCGATCTTGGGCGAGACGACGCCGCGGCGGGGTTTGAACAGCGCGAAATCGGCGCCGGTCTGCTGCAGGTCGCGCTTGCCGCCGAACACGATGCGCCCGTTCGGGCGGACCACGGCGAAGGCGCTGGCGCGCGACAGGAAGAGCGATTCGGAGGCGGTCTTCACGCTCACATAGAGCGCGCCCAGATTGACGACCTCGACCGAGCCGTCGTCCTGAACGGTGAACAGCGCCATGCCGCCGCGGATGCCCATGGTGCCGGTCGGGGTGCGGACGACCGCGTCCTGGGTCTTGGTGATTCGCCCGCCGATGAAGCGCATCGCGCCCTTGGTCAGCGTCATGCTGATCTCGCCGGCGCCGGTGGCGGGGTTGTAGACGTACTGGTCGAGCGTCAGGTCGCTGTTCGGCGCCACGGAGAGCGTCGACTGGTCGTCGAACAGGATCTGGCCGACGCCCGAGTCCGAGGTTTGGATCCGCTCGTTGCGGATCACGCGGACGCCGGTCTCGAGCACGCGCGGGTCGAGTTCGGGCGGCGTGCCCTCGATCCGGGGGGCCGACGCGCCGACCGCGCCGATCTCGCTCTCGGCCGCGGCGGGCGCGGCGGCGGCGACGCAGGCTGCGGCGAGGATCGCCAAAGGGGCTCGCAGCTTCGAGGCGCTGGGGTTCATCACGCGCTCCTTCCGCCTCGACCTGGAGCGCCCGCACGGAGGATCGCGCGCGGGCCGGTCGAGGGCCTGATCAGAACCGGAAGGACGCCGACAGGCCTCCGGTCAAGGCTCTGAACTCGTAGATCTTATTCGACGCTTCGCGAATCTGGTAGTCGATCTCCGCCAGAACGCCCCAGGCCTCCGTCAGCTGGAAGCGATGGGAGGCGCCGACCGCCATGTCGACCTGATCGCGGACGCCGGTCTCGATCTCAGGGTCCGGCGCATCAAAGCGCCGATAGATCGCGCGCGCGGTGACGTCGATCACCCATTTCTGCCGGATGTCCGCGATCGGCGCGTCATAGGCGAAGACGCCGGAGAGCTGCCCCCCGCCCGCGGTGGAGCGGCCGCCCGAGAACTGGGCGTCCTCGCGCTCCACCAGACCCGTGGCGCGGAAGGCGAGGTTTCGGCCCGGCGCGTAGCGCAGGCTCGCGACGCCGCGGCTCTCGACGCCGTCGAACTGGTCGTCCTCCGTGGCGGCGAAGGCGCGCCAGAGGGCGCGGATCTCGCCGCTCGCGGACCATTGGTCGTCGAAGGCCGCGCGCGCCTCCGCGCCGCCGCCCACCGTGTAGAAGGTGATGCGGTCGTCCGAGGAATAGACGCCGGCCTCCGCGAAGGGGCGGACCTTCAGGCCGGTGATGCTGGGATCGACGCTCAGCTCCGGACCCGTTCGGATCGAGGCGGCGGCGAAGTTCAGCGAGGCGGAGTCCTCATAGACGCGGCCGTCGAAGTCGATCTCCGTGTCCCAGCGATCGTCGTTCGGGCGTTGCAGATCGTAGCTGTGCAGAAGGCTGACGCGGAGGCGCAGGCCCGCATCCTCCTGTTCGGCGGAATCGAGCGTGATCGTCCCGCCGTCGACCGCGGAGAACTCGCTGGTGCTGGGGCTGAAACCCGCATTAGTCGAGGCGATGGCGCCGAGGATCACTTCGCCCTCGAAACGGTTGGTCGCGGTGCGACGCTCGATCTCGGCCAGGAAGCTGCCGATGCGGATTCGGGTCGAATTGTCGAGTTCCGGCGCCGCCAGCGCTTCGCGGAAGTACTGCTCCGAGATCGTGTAGGAGCCGATCGCGAAATAGAGCGCGCCCAGTTCGACCTTGGCGGCGGTGTTGTTCGGCTGGAACAAGAGCAGGCGCTGCAGGGTGGAGATCGCGCCCTCGAAGTTCTCGAGCTCGGCGGAAACGCGGGCGTATTCGAACATGATCCGAGGATCGTCCGGGCTTGCGAGCAGGTCCTGATAAAGCGCCTCCTGGCGGGCGCTCAACTCGGCCTTCGACTGCGCTTCGGCCGGCGCAGCGAAGAGCAGCGCGGCGAGGCTGAGGAGCGTGGCGCTAAGCAAGGCGACGGACGCGCCCGCGCCCGCTCCAGCTCCGCGCCGCGGCATGCGACGGTCGGACATCGGCGTTCCCTTCGACCCCTCCGCGCCGGCGCCGAGGAGCGCGCACGCTCCTGCGGAACCGGTTCGGCCAACGCCTCTCCTCTCCGCCGAGACTGAAGCGTTGAAGTTTCGTTAACGCAATGTTCTTTTGCGGCCGCGCGGATTTCTGTTGCAGGCGCGCCAGTTAGGCGGGGCGGCGGCGTCTGATGGGAGAGGCTCTCCGCGTCCGCTTCAGCCGGCGCGTCGCGGCTATGCGGGGAATTGCGGCGGCCGTCTAAAACGATTTAGCTGGTCGGGACATCGGATCCGTCGGCGGCGGCGGGCCGATCCTGTCGCCGAAGGCGCGACGGAGAACAGCGTGACGGATCTCGTGGGAGATAAAGGCGGGGGCGCCAAAGGGCGGCGGCTGACGCAGAAGCAGCTGGCCGAGCGGCTCGGGCTGTCCACGGCGACCGTGTCGCTGGCGCTTCGCGACAGTCCGATGGTCGCGCTCGAAACCCGGCGGCTGGTGCAGGCGGCGATCGCGGAATCGGGCTATGTCTACAACGTCGCGGCGGCCGCGCTGCGGACCGGCAAGACCGGGATCGTCGGGGTCAGCTTTCACAACATCGCGCACCAGTTCTTCGCCGAGATGCTGATCGCGATCGAGGAGACCCTGGCCGGCGACGGGCGGGCGGTCTTCATCAACAATCACGGCGAAAACCCCGCGAGCCTGGCGCGGTTCGTGGAGAACCTCGCGGCCTATGGCGCGGACGGGCTGATCGTGTCGCCGCCCTCCGGCATCGCGGTGGAGACGCTCGCGCCGATCCGGGCGCAGGGCGCGCCGGTGGTCTACACGTCGCGGCATCTGACCGAGGACTCAGAGGCGGACCGGGTGATCAATGCGGACGCCAAGGCGATGCGGTTGGCGACGGGCCGGCTTCTGGCGCTCGGGCGGCGGGATCCGGTTCTGCTCGGCGGCGCGCCGGGCAACACCGTGAGCGCGGAGCGGGTCGCGGGGTTTCGCGCGGAGATCGAGGAGGCCGGGATCGCCTGGGATCCGTCGCGCTGGATCTCGGCCCGGCCTCGGTTGCTGGAGGGCGCGACGGCGGCGACGGAGGCGTTGAAACGCTCGCCGCGGCCCGACGGCTTCGTGTGCTTCAACGATCTGGTCGCGTTCGGCGCAATGAACGCGCTGCGCTCGGCGGGGCTGACGCCGGGGCGCGAGGTCGGCGTGGTCTGCCTCGGCGGGACGGAGGAGGCGGCGGCGTTTCATCCGGGGCTGACCACCGTGCTCGACAACCCGGCGAAGATCGGCCGGATCGCGGCGGAGATGCTGGTGGAGCGGCTGCGGACCCCGGACGCGCCGCCCCGGACCGTGACGCTCGATCCGAAGCTCGTGGTGCGGGAAAGCTGCGGCGGGGGCTGAAGTGGCTCTGCTGATCGATATCCGAATGCCGGAATGGATGACGGAGGCGGCGCTTCGCGACGCGCTCGCGCCGCTGTTGCCGGGCGTCGAGATCCTGGCGGGACAGGAGGCGGCGTCCGATCCAGCGGCCCGGGCCAGGGTGCGCGCGCTCGCGGTCAGCCGGCTTTTTCCCGGCGCGGTCGAGGGGCTCTCCGGCCTTCAGCTGGTGCAGAAGCTCGGGGCGGGGGTCGAGACGATCGTCTCCGATCCCGCCCTGCCGGCGCGCGTGCGGGTGGCGCGGCTCAAACCAGACGAGGCGGCGCGGGAGATCGCGGAGTATTGCCTAGCCTACGGGCTCGGCCATCTGCGGCATGTCTGGGCGCATGCGGCGGATCAGGCGGCGCGAGCGTGGCGGCCGCGCGCGCCGCGGGGCGGGGACCAGGCGACGGTCGCCGTGCTCGGGCTCGGCCATATCGGCGCGCGGGTGGCTACGAGCTTCGCCGGGCTCGGGATTCGCACGATTGGCTGGAGCCGCGGGCCCAAAGCGGTCGCTGGAGTCGAGAGCCGCCACGGGCTCGACGCGCTGTCGGGCGTGCTGGCGGGGGCGGACATCGTCGCGGCGGCGCTGCCTTCGACGCCCGAGACCGTCGATCTGCTGGACGCCGCGCGCTTCGCCGTGATGAAGCCCGGCGCGCTCCTGATCAATGCGGGCCGCGGGGATCTGATCGTCGAACGAGACCTGCTGGCGGCGCTCGACGCCGGGCGGCCGGGCGCGGCGGTGCTTGACGTGTTCCGCCAGGAGCCGTTGCCAGCGGCGCATCCGTTCTGGACGCATCCGACCGTCATGGTCACGCCGCATGTCTCCGGCTGGCGGGTCGATGGCGGGATCGGGACGGTCGCGGAGAACTATCGCCGTCTGCTCGACGGCCGGCCGCTCCTCCACGAGGTCGACCGCGCCACCGGTTACTGAGGCTTCGGGGTTAGTCGCCCGACAAGTGGGCGACGACCTCCTGATGCTGCTCGCCCAGGCCCTTCACGCCGAGCTTCAGCTGGTCGCCGGAGCGCAGATAGCGCTGCGGGCGGAGCCCCATGCCGACGCCCTCCGGCGTGCCGGTGCAGATCAGATCGCCGACCCGGAGCGTCATGAAGCGGCTCATATAGCTGATGATCTCGGCCACACTGAAGATCATGTCCGCGGTGGTGCTGTCCTGCTTTCGCTCGCCGTTCAACTCCAGGAACAGCGGGAGCGCCTGCGGGTCCGGCACCTCGTCGGCGGTGACCAGCCAGGGGCCGGTCGGGCCGAAGCTGGGCGCGGATTTGCCCTTCACCCATTGGCCGGTCGATTCGAGCTGGAAGGCGCGCTCGGAGACGTCGTTCACGACGCAATACCCCGCCACATAGGAGAGCGCGTCCGCCTCAGAGACGTAGGACGCCTCGCGACCGATCACGACGCCGAGCTCGACCTCCCAGTCGGTTTTTTCGGAGCCCTTCGGGATCACGATCTGGTCGTTCGGACCGGACAGGCAGGAGGTCGCCTTCGAGAACAGCACGGGCTCGCGCGGGGGCTCCATGCCGCTCTCGGCCGCGTGGCGCGCATAGTTCAGGCCGACGGCGTGGAAGTTCGGGACGTCGGAGAGGCACGCGCCGATCCGCTCGCTTGAGGCGATCTCGGGCAAGGTCGAGAGATCGACGGCGCGAAGGCGCTCCAACTCCTCCAGCGCGACGGTCGGGCCGCCGATATCGGGCATGACGCCGGAGAGGTCCCGGATCACCCCGGTGGTGTCGAGCGCCGCGGGACGCTCCGTGCCCATCGGCCCAACGCGCATCAGTTTCATCGTCTTGTTTCCTCCCTCGCGCCGCTTGTTCGGCACGGAGCGGCATAGTGGCGGGTCGAGGGGGGCGGCGCAATGGTCCTGACCGACGCGCTCGGGGCGCTAGGTTATCGGGCGTCAAGGATCCACGGATCCGAACCGTGATCGGGAGAGGCCCGTATGTTGAGCTCCAGTCCACGCCGCTATCGCACCGCGCTCGTCACCGGCGCGTCGAGCGGGATCGGCGAAGCATTCGCCAAACGCCTTGCGAAGACGAGCGACCTTGTGCTGACGGCGCGGTCGGTCGAGGATCTCGAGCGGGTTCGGAGCGAGATCCTGACGGCGCAGCCGGAGCGGACGGTGCGGCTGGCGCCCGCGGATCTGACGCAGCCGGCCGGGGTCGAGGCGGTTGGCGAAGCGGCGGAGGCGGCGGGGGTCGATCTGCTCGTGAACAACGCCGGGGCGGGCGCGCTCGGGCCGGTGCTCGATGCGGATCCCGAAGCGCTGTCGGCGCTGATCCGCCTGAATGTCGAGGCGCCGGTGCGGCTGTCCCGCGCGCTTCTGCCGGGCATGCTGCTGCGGGCGGAAACCGGGGGCGGGCGCGCCGGGCTGATCGACGTGGCGAGCTCGGCGGCGTTCGCGCCCGTGCCGAACTTCGCGGCCTATGCGGCGTCGAAGGCGTTCCTTTTGTCGTTCTCGGAGGCGCTGAGCGCCGAGCTTCGGGGGCGTCCGATCGACGTGCTGACGCTTTGCCCGGGCGCGACGCGGAGCGATTTCGGCGCGCGGGCGGGGTATTCCGGCGGCCAGCTGCCGTTCGCGGCCGATCCGGACCGGGTGGCGCAGGCGGCGCTTGCGGCGATCGGGCGGGTCCCGACGCTCGCGACCGGACCCGAGGGCGTCGTCCTGACGCCGGCGGCGGCGGGTCGGAGCCTGTTCGCCGGCGCGCTCGAACGGGTGACCGGACTGATGAGCCGTCGAGGGGCCTGAGCTCCCAACGTCGCGACGATCCGCATCCTGGACCTGTCCCTCTCCCTTTTGAGATCACAGGGCGTGATCTCAAGACAGGGGGGAGGGCCGATGGCGGGAAAGAGACCCAAAGGTCCGGCGGAGACGGACGCCGCGGATTAGGACCCGGTCGACGAGGAGGTCATCGCCGCGCCGACGATCATCGTCGCCCGCGGGACGCCGGTGATGCTCTCGATGGACGTCGCCGCGGCGTTCGGCGTGGAGACGCGGGCGGTCGCGCAGGCGATCAAACGCCGCTCCGACGCGTTCACGATCGAGCACGCCTTTCAACTCAGCGACGAGGAGTTCGCGTTTTTGAGATCACAGGGCGTGATCTCAACAGGGCGGGGCGGCGTGCGGTACCGGCCATGGGCCCTCAGCCAGAAAGGCGTGATGCGGCTTGGCACTATTCTCGTGTCGCCGCAGGCGAACCGGGCGACGGATCTGATGATCGACCTGTTTCTGGAAGTGAACGCGCAGCTGGCTCGGGGCGAAACGCGCATCACCGTCGCGAATGCTGGGCCGTACACGAACACGCAGTCGAATTGGGCCGATCTCGACGCGCTGCGGAAGAGGCTGTTCGAGGCCGTCGAAGATTTGCTGGCGACGCCGATCGGATCCACGGGCGAAACAACCGTTCGAGACGAGATCGGCGATGTCGGGGCGGCGGCGCTCGGTCACTTGAAAGCGGCGCTCCAGCGCAAGGGCGTCGAGAACGAAAAGATCATCGCCGAGACGATGAAGATCCTGGCCGAGACCCAGGCGATCCACGATCGGCGGCGCGCCGAGGTGGCGCGGGCGCGTGTCGACACGGAGCGGGTCGCACTCGAAAATCTTCGGATCAAGATCGAGATCGCGGAACGCGTGCTCGAGCTTACGAATCGGCTCGGTCCGAGCGCCGCCGTTCGCTTGCTGCCGTCGTTTCAGGACGGCGCGGTCCTGGAGATCCCGAGCGATCCTCCAGTCGCCCCGGAGACGGATGACGGGGCGGGCGACGCGCCGGAGACGTAGCGTCGTTTCAACGCGCCGACCGTAGTGGCCGGTCGGCCCCCCCCGGGTCGCGCCCGCAGGGCTGGTCGCCGACGCCTCGGCGCGGCACTATAGCGGTTAGGGTTGGGCCGGAAGCGTCAGGGGAGCGCCGCATGAGCCGTCTGCGCCGGTATGGGACGATCGCCGCGAGCCTGTCGGCTGGGCTTCTCGTCGGGCAAACCACCCTGGTTCGCGCGCAAACCGCCGAGATCGACTGCGCCGCGCCGGCGTGCGAGCAGGCGTTGTCGCCCGCTTGCCTCGAACGGATCGGGGCCGGAGCCATCGAGGCTCGGGGGGGCGAGGTCGGCGACGCGTGCGCGTCGGAGAACGCGGCCTATGTCGCGTGCCTGCGCGCCGTGGCGGAGACCTGCGGCGGGCCGGCGCTCCAGTCGAGCGGCGCCTGCTCGGCGGAGGACGCCCGGGCGGAGTGGGCGCGGCTCAGTCAGAGCAACGCGGTCGAAGAGCTGGAGGCGCTGGCGGGCTTTTGCGGCGACACGCTGCATGGCCGGCTGGCCGCGGCGCGGGCGAAATCGCTGCGCGAGGCCGCGAGCGCGTCCGCCACATCCGAGACGGGCGGCGGCGTAGGGGCGGCGCGCGGCGCGTCGGAGCTGCCCACGGTCGCGGTGCAGGCGGATGGCGCGCGGGCGGTCTCGACGCCGACGGAGGTGAAGGGATGCCTGCCGCCCGTTAATGCGGGCGTGGTGTTCGGCGCCTGGACGATGCAGGTGCGCGAGCAGCGGTTCGGCCAGCCTTATCTGATCCTCGGATCGGCGGCCGCGGCGGAGCCCGGCGAGGATGATTTCGTCGGTCTCGAATATCTGCGGTCCTCGAACGGCTGGTTCCGCTACCGAACCGCAAGCGGCGATCGGCGGACGGTGTTTCGCAGCGGCAGCGAAGGAACCCAGACCATCGCGACCAAGCGGTTCGACCCCAAGCCCGCGGCGCGGACGGCCTGCGCCGAGTACATCTGGGGCGCGTTCCGGATCACGGTCGAGGCGGACCGCCTCCTGATTCGCTACGAAACCGACGGCTTCCAATACGAGGACGAGACGGCCCGACTCGCGCGGGACGACGCGCGGCTGGTGCGCTTCGCGGGGCGCGAGATCTCGCTCGACTGACCTCGGAGCGTCCTGCGAGGGAGCGTCCTGCGAGGGAGCGTCCTGCGAGGGAGCGTCCTGCAAGGGAGCGTCCTGCGAGCCGGCTCTGCGTTGCGTGGAGCCTTCGGTCCGGTCTAGCATGGTGGAAACCGGGTTAGAGGGCGTGTTTTCGTGAATCAAATCGATTTAAGCGGCCGGACGGCTGTGGTGACCGGCGGGGCGCAAGGGATCGGGCGCGCGGTTGCGGAGCGGCTTATCGCGTCGGGCGCGCGGGTGACGATCTGGGATTTGGATCGGCCGATGGCGATGCAGACCGCGGATACGATCGGCGCGA
Organism: Pseudomonadota bacterium; assembly: GCA_039819865.1. Taxonomy (GTDB): domain Bacteria; phylum Pseudomonadota; class Alphaproteobacteria; order Rhodobacterales; family Rhodobacteraceae; genus JBCBRF01. The sequence goes on from JBCBRF010000007.1 coordinate 20,678, forward strand.
GCTTCGCCGAGGTTGACGTCGCGGACTGGCGCAGCGTCTCGGCCGCGGCGGCGGCGATGGAGCGGATCGATATCGGCGTGTTCAACGCCGGGATCGCCGGGCTTAACGCGACGGTCGCCGACTATCCGGTCGAGGAATGGCGGCGGATCATGGCGATCAATCTCGACGGCGTGTTCCACTGCTGCAAGGCGGTCGCGGCGAAGATGGCGGCGGCGGGCTATGGCCGGATCGTCAACGTCGCCTCGATCGCGGGCAAAGAGGGCAATCCCAACGCGTCGGCCTATTCGGCGTCGAAGGCGGGGGTGATCGCGCTCACCAAATCGCTCGGCAAGGAGCTGGCGGGCGTCGATGTGGCGGTGAACTGCGTGACCCCGGCGGCGGCGCGGACGGCGATCTTTGAGCAGATGACCGAAGAGCATATCGGCTTCATGCTGGCGAAGATCCCGCGGGGACGGTTCTTGGAGGTCGCCGAAGCGTCGTCGATGATCGCGTGGCTCTGCTCGGCGGAGAACAGCTTCACCACCGGGGGCGTGTTCGACCTGTCCGGCGGGCGGGCGACGTATTGATGCGCTGGATGCGCGAGGGAAGGCGTGCGCGATGACCGCCTCTCTGCTCTCGGTCGGCGAATGCATGGCGGAGCTGTCGCGCGGCGGCGGCGCCGGCGCGGCGGGCCCGCTCGGGTCGGGCTGGCGGCTCGGCTTCGGCGGCGACACGCTCAACACGGCGGTCTATCTCGCGCGACTGCGGGGCGCGGGGGCGGTCGGCTATGTGACGCGGGTGGGCGACGACGTCTATTCCCGCGCGATGGCGGACGCGTGGGCGGAGGAAGGGCTCGATCCTGACTGTGTCGAGGTCGCGGAGGGGCGGACGATCGGGCTCTATGCGATCGAGACCGATCCCGCCGGGGAGCGGCGCTTCGCCTATTGGCGCGACCAGGCGCCGGCCCGAGGCCTGTTCACCGAAGGCGATTGGCGGGGGCGGGTCGGGCGGATCGCCGAGGCGCGGCTGGTCTATTTCTCCGGAATCACGCTTGCGATCCTGCCGGAGGCGGGGCGGGCGCGGTTGATCGAGGCGGCGGCGGCGGCGCGCGCGGCGGGCGCGATCGTCGCTGTGGACCCCAATCATCGGCCGCGGCTCTGGAGCGCGGCCGACGCGGCGCTCTGGCTCGATCGGGCCTATCGCGCGGCGGACATCGTGCTCACCAGCGCGGAGGAGGAGGCCCAACTGTTCGGGGTCGAGGGCGTCCAGGCCGCGCTCGCGCGGTTGTCGGCGCTCGGCGTGCGTCATCCGGTGGCGAAGGCGGGCGACAAGGGGGCGTTCGTGCTCGAGGCCGGCGCGCCGCATCTTGTGGCGGCCCAGACCGCGCGTCGGGTCGTCGACACCACCGGGGCGGGGGATTCGTTCAACGCCGGCTTTTTGGCGGCGGCGCTCGATCGGGCTTCGGACGTCGAGGCGGCGGCCGCGGGCTGCGCGCTCGGCGCGCGGGTGGTGGTGGAAAGCGGCGCGATCATCGCGCGCGACGCGCCAGCATGAAGCGCGGCGTTTCTGTGAATTTTTGTGAAGATTTCTAAGCGGCGGCGGAATCGCGAACCGGCGCCGTTGCGCGCTTGTACGCCGTGAGGCATTGATACCTCAGATGCGGTCCGTTCGGTTGGTCGACCTGTCGTGAAACGACGCGGAATGTTCGACGTCCGGGGGAACGCATGGGGCGTCGCGACGTCGGTTTTCGATCGACGCGCGGCGATAGAGGGGGGGTCCGGGGTGGGGGTGTAGCGACCCGCCCCGGACCTTTTTCGTCCTTATCCCCCAAAATCTCCGCCTTCGAGAGATCTCCGCCTTGGAGACCTCCGCCTCCGGCGCCGAGGCGTCCACCAGCCTGTCAGAGCGAGAGCCGGGTTCCGCACTCGGCGCTGCGGTAGATCGCGTCCTCGATCCGTTGGTTGCGGATATAGGCGCGGCCGTCCATCGGACTGTCCCGCCCCGCCATCCAGTCCTCGAGGATCGAGCGGTTGCAGGCGTAGACGCAGTCGCCGCCGAACAGGTGGTCGCGCCACTCGAAGACGTGCTCGACCTCCTCGTTCGATCCGAAGCCGCGGCGCCAGAGCCGGCCTTCGCCGTCGAGCCGGATGACGCCGGCGGCGCCCTCGATCAGCATCTCGCCCATGGTCCGGCGACGGTTCTCGGCGATGTGGTCGGCGAGGCGGTTGCCGTCGAACAGGCCGCGGGCCCCGTTTTCGAAACCGAACAGGACCAGGCCGGCGTCTTCGCCGGCGATCACAGGGTTCAGCTTGCGAAGCTCGGCGTAGACGGCGGTCATTTCGCCGAACAGGAAGCGGAAGGTGTCGATCCAGTGCACCGCGGTCTCGTGGATCAGAAACTTCGGCATCTGCTGGAAGTAAGGCTGGCGGTCGAGATAGGCGCGGGCGCCCTGGCCGTCGCCGGGGCGAAGGCGGAAGGTCGCCTGGTAGGGCTCGCCGATCGCGCCGTTGTCGATCAGGCGGCGGGCCTCCTGGTTCCAAGGCTGGAAGCGGATGTTCTCATGCACCGCGATGCGGAAGCCGTGCGCTTCGGCGAGCGCGTTGGCGGCTTCCGCGCCCGCGACGCCGTCGCAATAGGGCTTCTGGCAGATCACGTCCGGCGCGTAAGGGGCGAGCGCGCGGATGGTCTCGAGATGGGCGGCGGGCGGCGCGGTGAGATCGACGAGGTCGGGGCGAACGCTCGCGCACATCTCCGCCGCGTCGGTGAAGATCGGCAGGGGCGCGCCCGGCTTTCCATAGCGCTCGGCGGTCTCCGCGGCGGCCTCTGGATGGCGGACGCAGAGGCCGACCAGCTCGACCTCCGGCATGCGGGACCAGGCGTCGTAGTGGAACTGGCCGAAATAGCCGGCGCCGACGACGGCGACGCGGATCGGTGGGGAAAGGGTTCGGGTCATCCCATCGCTCGGTGAGGCGGCGCGCGCCGCGCGGTTGAAACATCGGGCTCAGAGGCGCCGCTCAGACGTCCAGGCGTTCGATCTCCAGGACCACGGCGTCGAACACCGCTTTGGTTCCGGCGTCGCCGCCCAGTTCGCAGGTCCTGAGCGCGCCGCCCGAGAAGGCGGCGTCGACGCTCCGGCGGATCAGGTCGGCGGACCGCCTGCATTCCGCGACGCGGCTGCGGCGGCCCAACCAGTCGAGCATCATCGCGCCCGAGAGGATCATCGCGGTCGGGTTGGCGCGGCCGGTTCCCACGATGTCGGGCGCGGAGCCGTGGCAGGGCTGGAAGACCGCGTGCCGCTCGCCGATGTCCGCCGACGGCGCGTAGCCCATGCCCCCGATCAGGCCGGCGCCGAGGTCGGAGAGGATGTCGCCGAACATGTTCTCCATGATCAGGACGTCGAGCTCCCAAGGCGCCGTCACCATGCGGAGCGCGCAGGCGTCGACATACATGGCGTCGGCCGCGATCTCCGGCGTCTCGATCTTCTGGCGCGCGGCCGCGCTCTCGAAGATCTCGCGGAACCAGGCGAAGGCGCGGAACACATTGGCCTTGTCGACGCAGGTGGCGCGGCCGGGCGAGACGCCGTCGCGCCGGCGCTCGGCCGCGAGCTTCAGGCCGAAGCGGCAGAGGCGCTCGGAGGTCGTTTTGGTCAGGACCAGGGTCTCGGTCGCGCGGTCGGGCGAGACCTCGCCGCGACCGTGCGAGGCGAACAGGCCCTCGGTGCTTTCGCGCAGGATGACGAAGTCCATCGCGGCGGCGCGCGGGTCGGCCAGGGCCGTCGGCACGCCCGGGATCGCGCGGATCGGACGGACGCCCGCGTATAGCCCGAGTTCGACGCGGAGATCGAGCTGGGGCGCGATCTCCGTGCCGTCGGGATAGCGGACGCTCGGCAGGCCCATGGCGGCGAGCAGGACGGCGTCGGAGGCGCGGGCGATCTCGAGCGAGGCCTTAGGCAGGGCGACGCCCAGATCGCGGTAATGGGCGGCGCCGGCAGGGCAGGCGTGGGGCGTCAGCGCGAAGCCGCCGATGCGGGCGACCGCGGCGTCGAGGAGCGCGAGGGTCGGCGCGGTGATCTCGGCGCCGATGCCGTCGCCCGGAAACACCGCGATCCGGAAGCTCTGGTCGTGCGGGCGCGAAGCGGGGAGGTCGGGCGCGTCCAAGGCCATGGGTCGGCTCCTTCTCAGGCGTCGAGATAGCGGGCGAGGGGGCCGAGATCGGCGCGCCAGCATCGGGGCGGCAGGCCGGCGACGGGGGCGTCGAAGACGGCGATCGCGTCGCCGAGCAGGCAACCGAGATAGGCGGTGCGGAGGTCCGGGCCGCCGAAGGCGAGGTTGGAGACGCTGGCGAGCCGCGCGCTTTTGACGTTGTCGAGATGCGGTCTGCCCATGGTCCCGTCCTGGAACGCGGCCTCGACCGCGGCGAGGTGGTCGGGGTCGACATCCTCGATCACGGTCTCGGCGGCGCCGGTCGCCGGGTCGACGCGGATGACGCGGTTCGAGACGATCGAGGTGATCCAGATCGAGCCGTCCGCGGCGAGGGCCATGCCGTCCGGATAGGTTCCCGGGCCGAAGGCGGCGACGGTCCGGCGGTTCTCGAGGCGGGGGCCCGCGTCGGTCTCGATCAGGTCGAAGGCGGTCAGGCGCCGGCCGAAGGTCTCGTTCACAAAAAAGGTCTCGCCCCCGCCCGCCGCGTCCGCGACGGCGCATTCGTTGGCGTAGCCGAGGCCGTCGGCCCGGGTCTCGAGCGCGCCGTCGCGAAGGAGCGCGACGAAGCCGGTCGCGGCGGTCGGGCGGTAATCGTCGCCGCGGGGGACGATGGTGGTCGAGACGCTCAGCCAGATGCGGCCCGCGGAGTCGATCATCGGGAAATTCGCGGGCGGCAGCGGGCGGCCGTCGACCTGGTCGGCGACGGTCTCGCAACGGCCGTCGGCGTAGAGGCGATAGAGGCCGCCCCGCTCCGGGCCGAGATGGGCGAGGAGGAAAGTTCCGCCCGGCTCGAGCGCGATCCCGTTGGGGCGGACGGGCAGGTCGACGCGCGGATCGGGCGCGGTCGCCAGGATGCGGGAGACGCGGCCGTCCGGCGCGATCACCGCGACGCCGCCGGGGTCCGTCCAGTCGGGCGCGAACAACAGGCCCGAGCTGTGCGCCACGGCGCATTCCGGGCGGTTCAGGCCTGATCCCACGGTTCTGACGGCGTCGAGCGTGATTCGCATGGGCGGGTCCGGTCGAGCGCGCTTCGGCGCGGATGGATTCCAAGCGCGCCTTGGCGCGAAAAGACCCAGGGTTTCGCCGCCGCCCTCGATCGAAGGGCTCGATGGAAGGCGCGATGGAAGGCTTGGCCGCGGACGGCGCCCTGGTCTAAATCGATTTAAACCAGGGTCGGGCGGCGCATTTCAACTGCGCCGAGAGGTCCGGCCGGGAAATCGAGGGAGACGCGCGATGTTCGTGGTGACGGTGGTGTTCCAGGCGGCCGAGGGTCAGGCGGCGGCGATGCGGGCGCGGCTGGTGAAGCAAGCCGCCGACAGCCTGGCGAAAGAGCCGGCCTGCAAGCGCTTCGACGTGGCCGAGGATCCGACAGTCTCGGGCCGGTTCTATCTCTACGAGGTCTATGACGACGAAGCCGGCTTCGAGACGCATCGCGGGATGCCGCACTACGCCGGCTTTCAGGAGGATACGGGGCCGCTCACCGCGTCGAAGGCGGTCGAGACCTGGACGCTGGCGAGCCCGCTTTCGGCCAAGCCCGCGTAAGGGTTCGCGCGGTTCGGGCTCAGCTCGGGAAGCGGACGCGCAGATCGGCGACCTGGTCCTGGGTCAGGAACCTGGTCTTTTCGCCTCTCAGCATCAGGTGGAGCTTCGCGGTCTCCTCCAGCTCCTCGGCGGCGTAGACGGCGCTGTCGAGGGCTTTGCCGGCGACGACGGGGCCGTGGTTCGCGAGCAGCATCGCATGGGCGTGGCGGGCGACGCCGCGCACCGCCTCGGCCAGCGCCTTGTCGCCCGGCGGGAAATAGGGGACGAGCGGCAGCTTGCCGATGCGCATCGCATAATAGGCGGTGATCGGCGGCAGCACGTCCTCGGGATCGACGTCCGCGAGGCAGGACACCGCGACCGAATGGGTCGAATGCAGATGGACGACCGCCCGCATCTCCGGGCGCTCCTCATACATCGCGAGGTGGAGGAACGCTTCTTTCGAGGGTTTGTCGCCCGAAAGATGCGCGCCGTCGCGGCCGAGCTTCGACAGGCGTTCGGGGTCGAGGCGGCCCATGCAGCTGTTGGTGGGCGAGATGATCAGACCGTCGTCGAGCAGGACGGAGACGTTGCCCGAGGAGCCGCAGCCATAGCCGCGGTCGAACAGGGATTTGGCGAGGATCGCGAGATCCTCGCGCGCTTTGGCTTCCTCAGGACTCATCGGGCGGTCTGCTCCCAGGTTCGGGCTCGTCCAGGTTAGGGCTCGTCCAGGTTAGGGCTGGTCGGCGCCCGCTTACGGCGCGGTCGCAACGGCGTCGGCGAAGAAGGTTTCCGCGCCGAAGTTGCCGGATTTGAGCGCCAAGGCGCGCGTCGGCGCGCCCTCGCCGTCCATTTCGGTCGCGCACCAAGGGACGCCCGGCGCGATCGAGGGGCCGACCGCGAGCCGGGCGGCGCCGAGCGCCTGGGCGACCGCGCCGGAGGTCTCGCCGCCCGCTGCGACGAAGCGCCGGACGCCCGAGGCGGCGGCGCGGCGGGCGACCTCGGACAGCGTCGCCTCGACCAGTTCGGCGGCGCGCTCGCGGCCGAGGGCGGCTTGGGTCTCGGCGAGGCGCTCTGGGGCTTGCGTCGCGGCGATCAGAACCGGGCCCTCCGGCAGCCGCGCCGCGGCCCATTCGAAGGGCTCGGCGGCGGGGTCCGCGCGCTCCGCGAGCACGATCGGGTCGAGGCGCAGCGTCGCGCCGCCCGCGCGCTCCCAGGCGGCGACCTGGGCGTTGGTGGCGACCGAGCAGGAGCCCGAGAGCATCAGGATCGGGCCGCCGACCCGCGGGAGCGCTTGGGCCGAGCCGCCCTCGATCCAGCCGCGGCGCTCATACGCGCCCGGCAGCGCGAGGCCGAGGCCCGAGCCCGCGGTGACCAACGGATCCTCGGCCACCGCCTCCGCCAGCGCGGCGAGGTGACGGTCGACGCAGGCGTCGACGACGATGTGGGCGACGCCTTCAGCCTCGAGCGCGTCGAGCCTGTCGGCGAGCGCCATGGGGCCGGCGTCGACGATGCGGGCGTCCGCCAGGCCGATCCGCGCGCCCTCCGGAAGCTGGGGCGCGAGCAGCCGGCGCAGATCGCTGTCGCGCATCGGGGTCAGCGGGTGGTCGCGCATGCCCGTCTCGGACAACAGACGGTCGCCGACGAACAGATGGCCCTGATAGACCGAGCGCCCGTTCTCCGGCAGCGCTGGGCAATAGGTCGTCCGGCTGGCGCCGGTCTCGGCCATCAGGGCGGCGGCGACCGGGCCGATATTGCCTTGGGGCGTGCTGTCGAAGGTCGAGCAATACTTGAAGTAGCATCGCCGCGCCCCGCCCGACCGGGCCCAGCGCCAGGCGGCGAGGCTGTCGGCGACGGCCTCCGAGACCGGCGCGGTCCGGGATTTGAGCGCGACGACGATCGCCTCCACGTCCGGAACCGGGTCGGTCGGCGCAGGCGCGCCCAGCACGAGGAGGGTCCGCATCCCGCCGCGGCTCAGCATCGAGGCGAGATCCGTCGCGCCGGTGAAGTCGTCGGCCACCGCGCCGAGAAGAAGCGTCATGCTGCTGGTCTCCCGCGGCCGCCGACTCGAACGGCGGCGCAAATCGATGCCCTCGCCGCGCTCTTGCGCGACGCCACAGAACCCCGTCTATGGTCTCTAAACCGATTTAGAACCAGCGGCGCGCGCGCTTGCAAGCGTCCGCGACAGGAGGGGCTCCATGGGACGGTTGAGCGGTAAGACGGCGTTTCTGACGGCCGCGGGACAGGGGATCGGCCGCGCGACGGCGCTCGCTTTCGCCGCCGAGGGCGCGATCGTGCACGCGTCGGACGTCTCGGAGCCGGCGCTGGAGGCGCTGCAGGGCGAGAACGCTGCGATCCGCACGATGCGCGTCGACGCCCGGGACACGGGCTCCGTGCGCGCGGCGGCGGAGGCGGTCGGGCCGGTCGACGTGCTGTTCAACTGCGCGGGCTTCGTCCATCACGGCACGATCCTCGACTGCGACGAGGCGGGCTGGGACCTGTCGTTCGATCTCAACGTGAAATCGATGTGGCGAACGCTGCAGGCGTTCCTGCCGGGGATGATCGCGAAGGGCGGCGGGTCGGTCGTCAACATGGCCTCGGGCGCGTCCTCGATCAAAGGCGCGCCGAACCGGGCGGTCTACGGCGCGACCAAGGCGGCGGTGATCGGACTCACGAAGTCGGTCGCGATCGATTTCATCAAGCAGGGCGTGCGCTGCAACGCGATCTGCCCCGGCACGATCCAGTCGCCGTCGCTCGAAGAGCGGATCCACGCCCAGCCCGGCGCCTATGAGGAGAACCGCGCCGCCTTCGTCGCGCGCCAGCCGCTCGGACGGCTCGGGACGGCGGAGGAGGTGGCGGCGCTCGCGCTCTATCTGGCGTCCGACGAAAGCGCCTTCGTGACGGGCGGCGAGTTCAAAATCGACGGGGGGTGGACGCTGTAGCGCCGACGCCGGAGGGCGCGCCGTGTCGCGGATCCTCGACGCCTATTTCTCGCGCATCGCGGCGCAGGGCGGCGTGCGGGTGCGCGCGGTCGCGCTGGCGCTGCGGGAGGGCCGCGTGCTCGCCCAGCAGCCGAGCGACGATCCGTCCGCCTTCTACGCGTTTCCGGGCGGCCAATACGAGGCCGGGGACAGCTTCGAGTCGCGGGTGCGCGCGGAGATCGCGGAGGAGACCACCGCGGCGGTGGTCTCGGCGCGCTACGGTTTCGTGGTGGAGAACCGGTTCGAATGGCGCGGCTCGGCGATCCATCTGCTCGAGCATTACGTGTTCGTCACGCTCGACCGCGCCGATCTGGTCAGCCGGGAGGCGCATCTGCGCTTCGTCTGGCTGCCGCTGGCGGGCGTCCGCGCGGTCGACCTGCGACCGCATGTCGTGCGTGATTTGCTCGGTTCGGAGCGACTAGAGAGCGCGCGTCGGCTCGAAGGGCCGTTCAATTCGATCCCATAAGCCCCTGAGATTGCAGGTATTCAGGCGGTGACGCATGAAACTTGCTGGTTCGAGCGGACGGCCGTCACTTTTTTTCGTCGCGGGTTCGCCAAGTTTTCGTTAAGATCTCGTTAACGGCGACAGCAGTCATAAGAACCAGCCGGGGGCAGAGAATGATCAGCGGGCACGATCTCGAAGCGTTCGACTACTACGAAAAGCTCGAAGCGCATCGCGCGGTGGCGATGTCGGCCGTCGAGAAGAGCGTCAAGCTGCAGAGCGAGACCATGCATGCCGGCGTCGTCGCGTTCGAGCTGGCGATGGAGTGGGCGTTCGCGCCGCTCCGCGCGGCTTCGGCGATGGCGGACGCGCAGCGCGGCGACGATCGGGAAGGCGGGACGCAGAGCCGCCGCATGCGCTGACCGTCCGGCGTCGCTTGCGAGGCATGGTCGCGGGGCGATCCGTGGTCCGTTCGCCGTGGTCCGTTCGCGGCGGTCCGATCGCGCGCGTTGCGCCGAGCGCGGGCTTCCGTCATCGTGGCCGGACCTCGGCGGGGACTGAGCGGCCCGCGCCCGGCAGCGACGGATTGACGATGACCGCAGACGAGCCGGCCCCCGCACGCCGCGCCGACCCGGCGACGCTTTCACTGGACGAGAACGCCGGCGGCGGCCCTTCGACCGCCGAGCCTTGGGTTCCCCCGCGGCCGTTTCCGGTCGCGGCCGCGATGACCGGCTCTCCGCTCGATCGCGCGGCCGAGCTTCGGAACCGCCCCGCGGCGCAAGAGGCGCTCTGGGGCGGGGCGGACGGCGCCGTGCTGACGCTCTGGCGGGGCAAGCCGCCGATCCTCTTCGACCAGGACGGGCCGCGGCTCGCCTGGGCCGAGCCGTCGGCGGTCGACGCCGCCGGATTCGGCGCGGAGCGCGTGCTGTTGGGCCGCGCGGTTTCCGAGAACGCGGCGGCGGGGGCGGGTCGCTTCGCGGTCGATCTGTCGACGCTGGAGGAGCCCGAGGCGGCGCCGCTCTGGACCGACCCGGTGAAGTTCATCGATCTGCGCTCGATCGGGCCGGATTTGCCGCGGGCGGAGGCGGCGATCACGGCGGAGGCGAAGGCGCTGATCGAATGGCATGGCGCGCATCCGCGCTGCGCGCGCTGCGGGGCGGCGACGCGGATGGCGATCGGCGGCTGGCGGCGCGATTGTCCCGAGTGCGGGGCCAAGCATTTTCCCCGGACCGACCCGGTGGTGATCATGTTGGCGACCCGCACGGGTCCGGACGGGGTCGAGCGCGTGCTGCTCGGGCGGCAACCGGGGTGGCCCGGGAACATGCACTCCCTGCTGGCGGGCTATGTCGAGCCGGGCGAGACCATCGAGGAGGCCGCGCTGCGCGAAACGGTCGAGGAGGCCGGCGTCGCGGTCGGTCGGGCGGCGTACCTCACTTGCCAGCCCTGGCCGTTCCCCTCGACCCTGATGATCGGCGTTTGGGTCGAGGTGCTGTCGGACGCGCTGTCGCCGGACCTGGAGGAGCTCGAGACCTGCCGATGGGCGAGCAAAGCCGAGGTCCGCGCGGCGCTCCGGGGCGAGAGCGATCGACTCGACGCGCCGCGGGTGGACGCGATCGCCCGCACGCTCCTGGAGGCCTGGGTGGCGGGCAAGGTGGCGTCGCCCACGGTCTGAGGCCCGAGAAACGCTCTCAACCGGTCTTTCGGTCCGCCGGGCGCGTCCAAACGCGCCTGGCCAGACGCGCTTGGCCCCCGGGGCCGCGCCCCGCCGCGCGTCCCGCTGGACGCTCACCCGGCGGAGCCGCCGTCGCAGGGCGTCGAGCGGCCGCCCCGCCGCGGCGGTCCAGGCCGCGCTCGCGCGCCTTGGCCCTCGGGCCAAGGTCGCCTGGACGGCCGGGGCGGGAGCGGTCGATCAAAGACCGGCGAGGGCGGCGCCGTCGGGGGAGCCGCTCACCCGGTGGTGGGGCTCGAGCAACTCTCCTCCAAGCGCGGGCCGCCCCTGACGCTCGAGATCGTCCCCGCGTTCGTCCCAGCGGTCTCCATCGCCGTCTTCTTGGCCGCCGGGCGCGTCGCTCGGGGCGGCGCCAAGGTCGGCGGCGAGGCCTCGATGGCCTCGGCGACGGCGCCTCCTCCCGACCGGCGAGCGTCAGCGATCCTTGCGCGCCGGGGCCGCGGGGTAGACGCCCAACACTTTCAGATAGCTCGTGAAAAAGCGCAGCTCGTCGAGCGCTCGGGCGACGGCCGGATCGTCCGGATGGCCCTCGATGTCGGCGTAGAACTGGGTGGCGGTGAAGGCGCCCTCGATCATGTAACTCTCGAGCTTGACCATGTTCACGCCGTTGGTGGCGAAGCCGCCCATCGCCTTGTAGAGCGCCGCCGGGATGTTTCGGACCCGGAACACGAAGGTGGTGATCGCGGGCCCGCCCAGGCGGTCCGCCTCGATCTTCTGGCGCGAGGCGATCACGAAGCGGGTGGTGTTGTGGGTGGCGTCCTCGATGTCCTCCGCTAGGCGGTCGAGGCCGTAGATCTCGCCCGCGAGCGTCGAGGCGATGGCGGCGCGGGTGGGGTCGTCGCCGGCGGCGACCTCCTTGGCGGAGCCCGCGGTGTCCGCGCCGATCACCGGACGCAGCCCGTGGGCGCGCAGGAAACTCCGGCACTGGCCGAGCGCGACGGTGTGGCTTTGCGCGGTCTTCAGATCCTCGAGCGCCGCGCCGGGCTGCGCCAGCAACTGCAGGCGCACCGGCAGGAAATGCTCGGCGATCAGATAGAGTTCGCTTTCGGGCAGCAGGTGATGCACGTCGGCGACCCGGCCGTAGAGCGAGTTCTCGACCGGCAACATCGCGAGCTTGGCCTCGCCCGAGCGCACCGCGGCGATCGCCTCCTCAAAGCTCGCGCAGGGCGTCGGCTCCATGTCCGGATAGACCTCGCGGCAGGCCTGGTGCGAATAAGCCCCGGGCTCGCCCTGGAAAGCGATCGCCTCGCGGTTTTGGGCGGCGCCCATATCGGTCTGCGAAGTGGTCTGGGGAGCGGTTTTCGGGTCAGTCGCCTGGGTCATGTCTGCTTGGTCTCGCTCAAAAGGCGCGGGGCCGGCGACGCGGCGTCGCCGCGACGACGCGCCCCAAGGCTCCGTGGCCGAGCGGTCTATATGCAGCCTTCGAGAGTTGCAAAATGCTTCGCGCCGCAGCATAGCCTCGCGGCGCACCGGGACCTAACAAGCGGCAGAAACACAGCAGAGGCGGTCATGGACGGGTTTGAACTGAACAAAGTCTTCGGCGCGGCGACCGGCGCGCTGCTCGCCTTCGTCGCGATCTCGATCCTGACGGAAGGCCTGTTCCATTCGGGCCATGGCGGGCATCACGGCGAGGAGAAATACGCCTTCGCGATGGCGATCGAGGAGGACGAGGGCGGCGCCGAGGAAGTCGCGGAGGCGCCGGCCGAGGAGCCGATCGAGGTGCTGCTCGCCGCCGCCGATCCGGCGTCGGGCGAGAAAGTCTTCAAGAAATGCCAGTCCTGCCACAACGTCGATGCGGGCTCGGCGCACAAGGTCGGCCCGATGCTGCACGGGATCGTCGGTCGCGAGATCGGCGGCACGGATTTCGGCAAGTACTCGGGCGCGCTGCCGGAGGGCGTGTGGGACTTTGCGGCGCTCGATGCTTTTCTCAAGAACCCGAGCGACTACGCGGCCGGCACCAGCATGGCGTTTCGCGGTCTGAAAAAGGGCGAGGATCGCGCGGACGTGATCGCGTGGCTTAACCAGCAGAGCGCGTCGCCCCTGCCGCTGCCGGAAGCGACCCAATAACGCTCTCGCGCGTCCCGCGCTGCGCTTCCAGCGTGGGACACGCCTGTCGGCGCGTCGCCTTCGGTCGGGCGCCTCGGCCATATTGCCGGCCCGTTCGGTCGATTGCATTCGGCTCCGCCTTAGGTAACTCCTGAGGGGCAAGCTTAACGGAGCCGACCGAATGGCGTTGTCGCGACGCGAACTGACCCGTCTTGGTTTGATTACAGGCGTCGGGGCCGTCGCGGGCGGTCTTCCCCTGTCGCCCCTCCCCCTGTCGCCCCTCCCTCTGGCGCGAGCCCAGACCGCGTGGCGCGGCGGGGGCGAGCGGTCGGTTGGGGAGAGCTTGCTCGGCGATCCAAAATACTCGGACGGGTTTTCGCATTTCGACTACGTGGCGACGGATGCGCCTAACGGAGGGCGCGTCCGCCTGTCGGTCGTCGGCCGCTTCGACAATCTGAATTTCTGGAACCGCAAGGGCGTGCGCTCGGCGGCCGCGCGGCAGTGCGTCGAGAGCCTGATGGCGCCGTCGCTCGACGAAGGCTCCACGCATTACGGGCTGCTCGCCGAATGGATGGAGCGGCCGAAGGATGCTTCATGGGTCGCTTTCAGGATCCGCGAGAATGCGCGGTTCCACGACGGCCGGCCGGTGACGCCGACGGACTGCGTCAAGAGCCTCGAGATGCTGGTCGAGAGCGGGCGGCCGTTTTTCGCGGCCTACTACGCCAATGTCGAAAGGGCGGTCGACGAGGGCGAAAACATCGTGCGCTTCCATTTCGACCAGACCGGCAACAAAGAGCTGCCGCACATCATGGGGCAGCTCGACGTGTTCCCCGCGCATTGGTGGGAAGGGCGGGATTTCGCGGAGCCGATCCTCGAGCCGTTGCTCGGCTCCGGGCCTTACCGGATCAGCGAATTCGACGCGGGCAAGTTCGTGCAGCTCTCGCGCGTTGCCGATTATTGGGGCGCGGAGACGCCGACGCGGGCCGGGCAGAACAATTTTGACGAGATCCGCTTCGAATACTTCTTCGAGCAGGCGGCCGCTTTCGAGGCGTTCAAGCGGGGCGACATCGACTATTGGAACGAGAACCGGGCGAAGCGTTGGGCGCAGGAGTATGACTTCCCGGCCGCGGCCCAAGGCAAGGTGATCAAACGCGAGGTTCCGCTCGACGGGCCGAAGACGGTTCAAGCCTTCGCCTTCAATGCGCGGCGGACGAAGTTCCAGGATCGCCGGGTGCGCCAGGCGCTGGCGCTGGCGTTCGATTTCGAGTGGACCAATCAGGCGGTGTTCTACGAGCAGTACGCCCGACCCTCGAGCTATTTTCAGGGGTCAGAGCCGCTGATGGCGACGGGTGCGCCGAGCGCGGAGGAAGTCGCGCTGCTCGAGCCGTTCCGCGACCAGCTGCCGCCCGAGCTGTTCGAGCAGGCGTTCGAGACGCCGGCGACGGACGGGTCGGGCCGGTTCCGGCGGCTTCGTCGTGACGCCAACCGGCTGCTCAGCGAGGCGGGCTATCCGCTGCAGGACGGCAAGCGGATCGGACCGGACGGGGCGCCGTTCACGGTCGAGTTCCTTGGCTATCAGGACAGCCAGCGGCCGGTGGTCGATCCGTATCTGCGCAACCTGCAGCTGCTCGGGATCGACACGGCGTTCCGCGGGGTCGACGCCGCGCAGTACCAGAACCGGCTGCTCAGCTTCGATTTCGACATGGTGGTGACGGGCTGGGCGAACTCCGAGAGCCCTGGCAACGAGCAGCGGGACTATTGGGGATCGGCGAGCGCGAATGTGGAGGGCGGGCGCAATCTGGCGGGCGTCCAGAACCCCGTGGTCGACGCGCTGATCGAGAAAATCATCTTCGCACCCGATCGCGCGGCGCTCGAGACCGCCTCCAAGGCGCTCGACCGGGTGCTGCTGTGGGAGCATTACGCGGTGCTCGAGCTTTATGAGCCGCGGGAGCGGATCGCTTACTGGGACCGGTTCTCCGCGCCGGATCCGCTGCCGTCGCGGTCGGTCGGGTTTCCGGCCGTCTGGTGGTGGGACGCGGAGAAGGCGGCGAAGCTGTGAGGGCGCGGCGAATGAGCAGGATCGGTTGGGCGGCGGCGGCCTTCGGAGCGGCGCTGATCGCGGGCGGCGCGATCGACGGGGCGCGGGCGGAGCTGCCGCAGACGACGAACTCGCACGGGCTGTCGGCCTTTGGGGAGCTGAAATACGGGCCGGACTTCGCGCATTTCGATTATGTGAACCCGGATGCGCCGAAGGGCGGGCGGATGCGGACGCGGCCGGTCATCGCGACGCGCACCTTCGACAGCTTCAACCCCTTCATCTTCCAAGGCGATGCGGCGGACGGGGCGCAGTATCTCTACGATACGCTGATGACCCGCGCCTTCGACGAGCCGGACGCGATGTACGGGCTTCTGGCGGAGAGCGTGACGCTGCCTGAGGATCGAAGCTTCGCCGAGTTCCGCTTGCGGGAGGCGGCGCGGTTCTCGGACGGGACGCCGGTGACGGCGGAGGACGTCGTGTTCTCGATCGAGGCGGTGCGGGATACCGGCCATCCGGTCTGGCGAAGCCGCCTGGCGGCGGTCGCCGAGGCGATCGTCGTCGATCCGCTCACGGTGCGGGTCGTATTCCGGGCGGGCGCGCCGAGCCGAGACCTGCCGGCCTCGGTGGCGCAGACGCCGATCTTCTCGAAGGCCTACTTCGCCGACAAAGCGTTCGACGAAGCGCGGCTCGAGCCGCCGGTGACGTCGGGGCCCTACAAGGTCGGCGAGCTGCAGCAGGGCCGTTATGTGATCTATGAACGGCGGGAGGACTATTGGGGCGTGGACCTGCCCGTGAATCGTGGGCGCTACAACTTCGACCGGATCCGGTATGATTATTTCGTGAACGCCGACGCGCAGTTCGAGGCCTTCGCGCGCGGCGTGTTCGACCTCAACGAAGAGTTCAAGTCTCAGAACTGGGCGACGAAGTACGACTTTCCAGCCATCCAGAAGGGCTGGGTCAAGACCGAGGTCCTGCCGGACGGGCGGCCCTCCGGGACCCAAGGTTACTTCTTCAATACCCGGAAGGCCAAGTTCTCGGACCATAGGGTCCGCGAAGCCTTGGCGATGATGTTCGATTTCGAATGGTCCAATAAGACGCTGTTCTACAATCTCTACACGCGGACCGACAGTTTCTTCGAGAACTCCGAATTGCAGGCGGAGGGGGAGCCGTCCGCGGCGGAACTCGCGCTGCTGGAGCCGCTCCGCGCCGATCTGCCGGAAGAGACCTTCGGACCCGCGGCGTCGCCGCCGGTGACGGACGGGTCGGGCCAGGACCGGCGGATCCGGCGTCAGGCGCTTCGCAAGCTGCAGGAGGCGGGCTGGCGGCTCGACGCCGGCGTGCTGGTCGGGCCGGATGGGCGGCCGATGGAGATCGAGTTCCTCGATCGCAGCCAGTCGGCGTTCGATCGGATCACGGCGCCCTACATCCAGAACCTCGAGCGCATCGGGGTGAAGGCGACGCTCCGTCAGGTCGATCCGGCGCAGTATGAGCGGCGTCTTGAATCCTATGATTTCGACGTCGTGGTTTCGCGCTATGTGATGCGGCCGACGCCGGGCGTGGAGATCGGCGGTTTCCTGTCCTCGACCGCGGCGGAGGCCCGAGGCTCGTTCAATCTGGCCGGCGTCTCGAACCCGGCGATCGATGCGCTGATCGAAGCGCTGACGGCGGCGCAGAGCCGGGAGGAGCTGCAGACCGCGGCGCGGGCGCTCGACCGGGCGTTTCGGGCCGGCCATTACTGGGCGCCCAACTGGCACAAAGGCAGCTACACGATCGCCTATTGGGATCGGTTCGGGCGGCCGGCGGATCTGGGGCTCGAGCAGCCGCTTTACGATCGGGCGATTCTCGACACCTGGTGGTTCGACCCGGAGAAATCCGCCGCGATCGACGCGGCCCAGTCGAAGTAACGCGTTTGAAGAGGGCGCGGGGCTAGGCTTCGGCTACGCTCCGGGCCGCGCTTCGTCCGAAGCGCCGAGGAGAGCGATTTGGGCCCCTATATCCTCCGACGCCTGCTGCTGATCATTCCGACCCTGCTCGGGATCATGCTGGTGAACTTCGTCGTGATCCAGTTCGCGCCCGGCGGGCCGGTGGAGCAGGTGATCGCGGAGCTCAACCAGGCTGACGCCAGCGCGACGGGCCGGATCTCGGGCGGCGGCGGGGATCTGCAGGGCGGGGGGGACGCGGCCGACGCCGGCTATCGCGGGGCGCGCGGCATCGATCCGGCGATCATCGCCGATCTCGAAGCGCAGTTCGGGTTCGTTCGGGTGGTCTGCGACGACGGCTATGAGGGGCCGGTGAAGGTCTCCGCCAAGGAGTGCCGGGTCAGCGTGGTCTGCGAACCGGGCTATGAGGGGCCGCAAACGCTCGATGCGGCGGAATGCGAGAAGGAGCGGATCCCGGCCTATGAACGCTTCTTCACGATGGTGCTGAAGTATCTGACCTTCGATTTTGGCGAGAGCTACAGCAAGAGCCGGCCGGTGATCGATCTAATCCTGGAAAAACTCCCGGTGTCGTTGTCGCTCGGCTTCTGGACGTTCGTGCTCAGCTACTCGATCTCGATCCCGCTCGGCATCCGCAAGGCGGTGCAGGACGGGACGCCGTTCGACAGCTGGACCTCGGGCGTGGTGATCATCGGCTACGCGATCCCCAACTTCCTGTTCGCGGTGCTGCTGCTCGTCTATTTCGCGGGCGGGTCATACTTCCAATGGTTCCCGCTGCGCGGCCTCGCCTCGGACGGTTGGGAGAACATGAACCTGCTGGAGAAGATCGCCGACTATTTCTGGCATATCTGCCTGCCGATCCTGTCGATGGCGGTGTCGGGCTTTGCGACGCTGACGCTGCTGACCAAGAACTCGTTCCTCGACGAGATCAAGAAGCAGTATGTGCTGACGGCGCGGGCGAAGGGGCTGGTCGAGAGCCGGGTGCTCTACGGCCATGTGTTCCGAAACGCGATGCTGATCGTGATCGCCGGGTTCCCGAGCGCCTTCATCCTGCTGTTCACCACCGGGGCCCTGCTGATCGAGAGCGTGTTCTCGCTCGACGGGCTGGGCTTGCTCGGGTTCGAGGCGATCGTCGGGCGCGACTATCCGCTGGTGTTCGGCACGCTCTACATCTTCTCGCTGGTGGCGCTGGTGGCGCAGCTGATCACCGACATCACCTACACGCTGATCGATCCGCGGATCGATTTCGAGAGCCGGGCGGTCTGAGATGAGCGGAAACCTCCAAGGCTCGTCCGGATCGGCTCTGGCGCGGGTGCTGTCGGGCGCGCGGCTGACGATCGGCGTGCTGGCTGGGCTGGCGCTCGGGGCCGTGTTCGGGCTGCTGAGCCTGTTCTCCCGTCGCGGCCCGCGGCGCCCGATGGATCCGCTGACGGAGCGGCGCTGGCGAGCGTTCAAGGCGAACCGGCGCGGCTATGTCTCGCTCTGGATCTTCGCCGTGCTGTTCGGCCTGTCGCTGATCGCGGAGCTGATCGCGAACGACAAGCCGCTGCTGATCTGGCACGACGGCGCGCTGATGTCGCCGATGGTGGCCACCTATACGCGGGACAATTTCGGCGACGAGTTCGAGGAGCCGGTCGATTATCGCGATCACGAGGTGCAGTGCCTGATCGTCTCGGACGGCGCCGAGAGCTGCATCTTCGCCTTCGACGACGTCCATTCGCAGTATCGAGAGGCGCAGGCCTGCGTCGAGGGCGGGGGCGCGCGGGAGACTTGCCTCGGCGGGTTCGAGAGCGCGGAGGCGCTGCGGGCGGCGGTCCGCGCCTGCCTCGTCAACACCGCCGGAAACGCGGCCTGCTCGGGCGCGCCGCTCGAGACGTTGGCCGAGAACCGGGTCGGCTCGGGCTGGATGGTCTGGCCGCTGATCCCGTGGAGCCACGACACGATCAACAAGGACGCCTCGCCGCTGCCCGGCGCGCCGTCGGCGGAGAACTGGCTCGGGACGGATAATCGCGGCCGGGACCTGCTGGCGCTCACGATCTACGGCTTCCGGATCTCGGTGGCGTTCGGGCTGATCGTGACGCTCTTCTCGAGCGTGGTCGGGGTGTTCGCGGGGGCCGCGCAGGGCTTTTTCGGCGGCTCGGTCGATCTGTTCTTCCAGCGCTTCATCGAGGTCTGGGTCGCGGTGCCGACGCTCTACGTCATCATCATCGTCTCGAGCGTGTTCCCGCCGAACTTCTGGCTGCTGGCGGGGCTGTTGATCCTGTTCGGCTGGACGACGCTGGTGGGCGTCGTGCGGGCGGAGTTCCTGCGGGCGCGGAACTTCGAATACGTCCAGGCCGCCCGGGCGCTCGGGGTCGGAGACTGGACGATCATGTTCCGCCATCTACTGCCGAACGCGATGGTGGCGACGCTGACGCTGCTGCCCTTCGTGCTGACGGGGTCGATCGGGGCGCTGGCGACGCTCGACTTCCTCGGGTTCGGGCTGGCGGAAAGCTATCCGTCGCTCGGCGAGATCGGGTTGCAGGCGAAGGACAATCTGGACGCGCCCTGGATGATCCTCACCGCGTTCTTCACCTTCGCGATCATGCTGTCGCTCTTGGTGTTCATCTTCGAAGCCGTGCGCGACGCGTTCGACCCGCGCAAGACGCTGACCTGACGGGCCCGGAGGCCGACGCCATGCAAGACGCCGCGACCGACGCCCGAGCCGCCCTCGCCGCGGGAACCGAGCTGCTGACCGCGCGGGACCTGTCGGTGACGTTTCAGGCGGATGGGGGCGCGGTGGAGGCGGTCAAATCCGTCGGCTTCTCGGTGGCGGCGGGCCAGACGGTGGCGCTGGTGGGAGAGTCGGGTTCGGGCAAGTCCGTGACGGCGCTCGCGACCCTCGGGCTCTTGCCGGATTCGGCGCAAATCACGGGGTCCGCCACGTTCCGCGGCGAGGAGATGGTGGGGGCGCCGGCCGAGACGTTGCGGAAGATCCGCGGCAACGACGTCTCGATGATCTTTCAGGAGCCGATGACGTCGCTCAATCCGCTCCACACGGTCGAGAAACAGATCGCGGAGAGCCTCGCGCTCCATCAGGGGCTCGACGGCGCGGCGGCGCGGGCGCGGGTGCTGGAGCTGCTCACGGAGGTCGGCATCCGGGAGCCGGAGACGCGGCTCGCCAGCTATCCGCACCAGTTGTCGGGCGGTCAACGCCAACGGGTGATGATCGCGATGGCGCTCGCGAACGATCCGTTGTTGCTGATCGCGGACGAGCCGACCACGGCGCTCGACGTCACCATCCAGGCGCAGATCCTCCACCTGCTGAAGGCGCTGCAGCGCGACAAGGGCATGGGGATGCTGTTCATCACCCATGATCTCGGGATCGTTCGGAAGTTCGCGGACCGGGTCTGCGTGATGCGCCATGGGCGGATCGTCGAGGCGGGCGAGACGCGGGCGCTGTTCGACGCGCCGGAGCACGACTACACGCGCCTGCTGCTCGACGCGGAGCCGCGCGGGACCGCCGATCCGATCGCGGAGGACGCGCCGGAAGTGGCGGCGCTCGATGGGCTCAAGGTCTGGTTCCCGATCAAGCGCGGCTTCTTTCGAAAGACGGTCGGGCATGTGAAGGCGGTGGACGGCGCGACGCTAAGGCTCCGCGCCGGCGAGACGCTGGGCGTTGTGGGCGAGTCGGGTTCGGGGAAGACCACGCTCGGACTCGCGCTGCTGCGGCTGATCCGCTCGGACGGCCGGATCGCGGTGCTCGGGCGCGAGATCCAGGGCGAGAGCGGGCGGGCGCTGCGCTCGCTCCGGCAAGACATGCAGATCGTGTTTCAGGATCCTTACGGGGCGCTCAGCCCGCGCATGTCGGTGGCGCAGATCATCGGCGAAGGGCTCGACGTCCATGGCCTGTCGGAGCCGCCGGCGCCCGGCGAGGACGCGCGGGAGGCCCGGCGGCGGGTGATCGGCGGGGCGCTCGAGGAGGTGGGCCTCCAGCCCGAGATGATGGACCGCTATCCGCACGAGTTCTCGGGCGGTCAGCGCCAGCGGATCGCGATCGCGCGGGCGATGATCCTGAAGCCGAAGGTGGTGGTGCTCGACGAGCCGACCTCGGCGCTCGACATGACGGTGCAGGGCCAGATCGTGGATCTGCTGCGGGCGCTCCAGAAGAAGTACGGACTGGCCTATCTGTTCATCAGCCATGATCTGAAAGTGGTCCGCGCGATGTCTCACCGGATCATGGTGATGCGGCAGGGTCGGATCGTGGAGGAGGGGCCGGCCGCGCGGATCACCAGCGCGCCGAGCGAGCCCTACACCCAGGCGCTGATGGCCGCGGCGTTCGATCTCGCGACGGCCGATGCGGGGGCGGTGTCCGACTGAAAAGGGGCGGCGGGGAACGGTCCGCGCGCGACGATGCGCGGGCCTGCTTGGCGCTCACCGCAGGGCGGCGGAGAGATCCGGGGCGAGGGCCGCGACGACGGGGGCTTGCGCCAGCATCCAGAGACACCCGGCGGCGATGGCGAGGCCATAGGGAGCGTGGGTCTCCCGCTCGATCCCCTCGGTCTCCGAGGGCGGGGCGTCGGGGGCGCGCGCCGGCGCGGGGCGGCGGCGACGGACCAGCCGCACGCCGAGCACCATCAGCGCCAGGGCGATGCTGACATAGGACATAACCAAAAGCGCCTCGAGCGCCGCTGGCCAGCCGACCCAAAGCAGCCCGGCGGGCGCGAGTTTGGCGTCGCCGCCGCCCCAGACGCCGAGCTCGAACAGCAGCACGGAGCAGACGAGCGCGACGAGGAACACGATCCCGTGGGAGAACAGAGCGCCCCAGCCGAGCGGCGAGACGGCCCAGGCGGCCAGCCAGCCGACCACGAGCCCCAGGCCGCACCAGTTCGGAATGATGAAGCGGTACGCGTCGGAACAGGCAGCGCTCACGAGGAAAAAGACCGGGGCCGCCACGAGGATCGCGGACAGCGGCGCGTCGGCGGCGAGCCGCGCGAGTTCGGAGGCGGCGTCCAGCATCCGCGGTCTCCGTTCCAGGTTTCGCTGCGTTCCAGGTTTCGCCCGAGCGGGCCTTGGCGGCGCGCGCGCGCAAAAGAAAACCGCGGCGCCCGAGCCCTTGGATCGGATCGGACGCCGCGGCTTAGGCAGTCAGCAGAGGAGGGAAGCCTTACTCGGCCTCAGCCTCGGCCTCAGCGCCGGCGATCGCCTCGCCCGCGGTCTCGAGCGCGGTCTCGATGTTCTCGCGCAGGGTGCCCAGAACGCCGATCAGCGCGACGCCGATCAGGGCGGCCAGCAGGGTGTACTCGATCGCGGTCGCGCCCTTGCGGTCTTTGATGAACTTCAACATGCTTGCTCTCCAGCTTATACATTCGCCCGGTAGCCACTGTGTAGCTGAGGAGATCTTGCCGATAATGCGTTGAAGATCAGTAAATCCTGTTGTTGAACTTGTCTTTATGGTGGCTGATTTTTGCCTAATTGCGGAAATCTATGGTTTCGCCTTTCTGAATACTTGTATTATGTGTTTGGCTTTTGTTTGGGGTAATCGGTTGAACCATGAGCCTGAGAAGGAGGCCTCTGGGGTGGCCGCGGGGCGGCCCGCGGAGACCGCGCGGCTCTTGCGTGGCGCCCGTCGTTGGCTGGCGACCCGCGGGTTCGAGGCGCTGCCCGAGTTCCGGCCGAGCCGAAACCTGCGCGTGGATCTGCTCGCCGTCGGGCCGGGCGGAGAGATCTGGATCCTGGAGATCAAATCCGGGGTCGCGGATTTCCAGGCGGACCGCAAATGGCGCGGCTATCTCGAATGGTGCGACCGGTTCTTCTTCTGCGTCGGGTCCGATTTTCCGAAGAGCTTGGCCCCCGAGGAGGTGGGCCTGATCGAGGCCGACTCGTTCGGGGCGGAGATCGTCCGAGAGGCGCCCGCGACCCCGCTGGCGCCGGCGCGGCGCAAAGCGCTGCTGCTTCGGGTGGCGCGGGACGCGCTGGCGCGCCTGCGGCGCAGCGACGACCCGGGATCCGAAGCGATGGGGTGAGGCGTGCGCTCTGCTACAGCTCCGACGCCGCGCGCACCCGGGTCGCGGGGATGCGGAGCCGGATCAGGAGCGCGGTCGCGCCGGTCTCGTCCGTCTCGCGGAGCGACAGGGCGGCCTCGGCGCCGGCGGACTGGGCGCTCTGGCGCAGCCGGGCGGCCCCGGCGCGACGCTTGGTCTCCGCGATCGATCCGACGACGTCCAAGGCGCCCCGGATGGTCAGGTCGAAATCGAGGGCGCCGGACGGGTCCAGGGCGACGGCCGCATCGACCTCCGCCGCGCCGTCGCGCGCATCCTCGATCGCGTCCGCGGCGAGTGCGAGCGCGTCGCGCAGCGCTTCCTGAAGCAGCGCCGCGTCGATCCGGACGAGACGATCGGCGGCGGCCGGGGTCGCGGCGATGCGGACCTCGTCGCCGAGCGCGCTGCGAAACTCCGTCAGGACGCTCTCGAAGAGCGGCGTCGGGATCAGCCAGCCGTTCGGCGGCCGTCGTCCGGACTCGGCGCGAGCGGGCTGGCGCCCGGATTTGGAGCGAGCAGGCTGGGGACCGCCGGCGACCGGGGCCGCGCGGTCGCGCTTGGGCTCCTCGCTCGCCTCGTCTCGACGGCGTGCGGCGGCCCGGGTCGCCGCGACGAGCGCGGCGTCGAGATCTGTGAGCTGCGCGGCCATGCGCCGACCGCCCTCGACGACGTTCGAGAGATAGGCGCGGGCGAGGCGAACATCGTGATCGGCGACGCCCTCGGCGAGGGCTTCCGCGAAGCCGAGGACGCTGGTGAGCTCGGTCCGGACGGCGCGGGCGGCGTCGAGCAGACGGCGCGCGGTCTGATGGTCGGGGGTCGGCGGCTCGATCGCGCCGGCGACGGCGGAGAGCTCGGCCGGCTCCTGCGTCGGCGCCGGGGCCTGAGCCGCCGTTGCGGTCTCTGGCGCCAGCGTGGCGATCAGGATCGGGCCGACGGCGGCCGTCGCCAGATCCGCCGGCAGGTCGATGCGGCGGAGCGAGAGGCGGAGGGCGCGGCGCGCGCCGCCCTGAGAGACGAGCGCGAACGGCGCATCCTGGACCGGTTCGCCCGCGGCGGCGGCGGCCGCGACCGCCGTCAGATCCGCTTCGTCCGCCCAGAAAGGAAGAGCGGCGGGGGGGGGAAAAGTGTTTTAAGGGGGGG
>JBCBRF010000008.1:0-42809 GCA_039819865.1 Pseudomonadota bacterium
CCCGGCGGCCGGGCGGCGGTGTTCCGGCAGGACGGCTTCACCTTCGACGCCGGACCGACGATCGTCACGGCTCCGTTCCTGTTCGACGAGCTCTGGGCGCTTTGCGGCCGGCGGCGAGAGGACGATGTCGAGCTCCGCTGGCTCGACCCGTTCTACAAGCTTCGCTTCGACGACGGCTCGACCTTCACCTGCCGCGCCGATGCGGAGGCGATGGCGGACGAGGTTGCGCGGCTCTCGCCGGACGACGTCGCGGGCTATAAGCGGTTCATGCAGGTCTCCGAGCGGATGTACCGGCTCGGGTTCGACCCGCTGGCGGACAAGCCCTTCGACACGCTCTGGGACATGGCGCGGATCCTGCCGTTGCTGATCCGGATGCGGGCGGATCGGAGCGTCTGGGGGCTCGCCTGCAAGCATGTGCGCGACCCGCGACTGCGGTTGGCGCTCAGCTTCCATCCGCTGTTCGTCGGCGGCGATCCGCTGCGCGCGACCGCGTTCTATTCGATGGTGTCCTTCCTGGAGCGCCAATGGGGCGTGAGCTTCGCGATGGGGGGGACCGGCGCGCTGGTCACGGGCCTGGTCGGGCTGATCGAGGGCGCGGGCGACCGGGTGCGCTGCGACGCGCCGGTGGCGGAGATCCTGCTCGCGGGCGGCGCGTCGGGACGGCCGCGCGCTCGGGGCGTCCGGCTCGAGAACGGCGAGGAGATCGCCGCGGACATCGTGGTGTCGAACGCGGATAGCGGCTCGACCTATCGCAAGCTGCTGCCGCCGTCGGCGCGGAAGGTCTGGAGCGACCGGGCGATCGATCGCACCCGGTTCTCGATGAGCCTGGTGGTCTGGTATTTCGGGACGAACCGGCGCTACGAGGATGTCGAGCATCACACCATCGTGCTCGGCCCCCGCTATGAGGACCTGCTCCGAGACATCTTCCGGCGTAAGGTGCTGGCCGACGATTTCAGCCTCTATCTGCACCGACCGACCAAGACCGATCCGTCGCTCGCGCCGGAAGGCTGCGACGCGTTCTACGTGCTGTCGCCGGTGCCCAACTTGGAAGCGGATGTCGATTGGGAGACCGCCGCCGAGCCCTATCGCCGGCGGATCGAGCAGCGGCTGTCGGAGACGGTTCTGCCGGGGCTCGAGCGGCATGTCGTCAGCTCGAAGATGATCACGCCGCTCGATTTTCGCGACCGGCTGTCCTCGGAGCAGGGCGCGGCGTTCGGGGTCGAGCCGATCCTGACGCAGATGGCCTGGTTCCGGCCGCACAATCGGAGCGAGGATGTCGATGGATTGTATCTGGTGGGGGCCGGGTCTCACCCGGGCGCCGGACTGCCGGGCGTGCTGTGCTCGGCGAAGGTTTTGGATCGGGTGACGCCGCATGCTTCTGAACTCGTCTGACGCCGCCGGCGCGGAAGCGGAGACTTCCGTCGGTCTCGGAGCGCCCGCGCTTTCGGCGGCGGCGCGCTTCGAGGCGGATCTCGAAGCCTGCCGCGAGCTGATCCGCACCGGATCGCATTCCTTCTATGCGGCGTCGCGGCTGCTGCCTTCGCGGGTGCGGCGGCCGGCCTTCGCGCTCTACGCGTTCTGCCGGCTTACCGACGACGCGGTCGATCTCGACGCCGACGGCATGCCGCGCGGCGAGGTGCGGACGGAGGCGGATCAGGCGCGGGCGCGGGCGACGCTCGAGCGGCTCCATGAGCGGTTGGATCTGGTCTATGCGGGCCGGCCGATCGACGAGCCGGCGGACCGCGCTTTCGCCGCGGCGGTGGCGCATTTCGAGATCCCGAAAACTCTGCCCGCCGCCCTGCTCGACGGGTACGCCTGGGATCTCGCGGGGCGGCGCTATGAGACGCTGTCCGAGGTCCGGGCCTATTCCGCGCGGGTCGCGGGCTCGGTCGGCGCGATGATGAGCGTGCTCATGGGGGCGCGCTCGGGCCCGATGCTGGCGCGCGCTTGCGACCTCGCGACGGCGATGCAGCTCACCAACATCGCGCGGGACGTCGGCGAGGACGCCCGGGCGGGGCGGCTCTATCTGCCGCGCGCCTGGATGGCGGAGGCGGGGCTCGATCCCGACGCCTGGCTCGCGAAGCCGCGGTTCTCGAAGGCGCTGGGGAGCGTGATCGCTCGGCTGCTCGCGGAAGCGGACCGGCTCTACATTCGCTCCGAGGCCGGGATCGCGGCGCTGCCGGTCGATTGCCGTCCGGCGATCTATGCGGCGCGGTACATCTATGCGGAGATCGGGCGCGAGGTGGCGCGGGCCGGTTTCGACAGCGTGGCGGCGCGGGCCTCGACCAGCACGGCGACGAAGCTGCTTCTGATCGGGCGGTCCCTGCGGGCGAGCGTCACGCCGCGACCCTGGGATTCGTCTCCGGCGCTTTCGGAGCTCGCCTATCTGGTCGACGCCGCGGCGATCTCGGAGCGCGATGCGCCGGAAGCGGGCGGCGACGGGATGGCGGCGGAGGCGGCGGTCCGGGCGGGGGCGTGGCCGCCGGATCTGGCCCAGCTCGACCGGGTGCTGGACGTGTTCGTGCGGTTGTCCCAGGAAGACTCGGAACGGCGCGCCTTGCAGCAGGCGCGCGGATCCGGACGGCGGGCGGTCGGAGGCGGGCCCGTCGGGGCGTGAGCGCGCCACGGGCGTGCGCGCCGCGGGCCGGGTTTCGAAACGACGCGCGCGCTCTACCTGTTTAGCTGTTAAGCGGAGGGGCCGGTCGCGAAGGCGCGCGCCAGAGCGCGGCGCCCGGGGGGGCCGCATCACGGCTTTCAGGAGGGCTCGATGACCTTGAGCGATGTCGTCGCTTTGCTCGGATTTCTGCTGGCGGTCGCGGCCGTCGGGTCGAGCGGCGCCTTGTTTCCGCCGGGGCGGTGGTACGAGACGCTCGACAAGCCGGACTGGCGGCCGCCCAACTGGGCGTTCGGTCCGGTCTGGATGGTGCTCTATGTCTGCATCGCGGTCGCGGGCTGGCGGGTCTGGAGCGCGGTCGGCTTCTCGGGCGCGCCCCTCGCTTTCGCGGTCTATGCGCTCAATCTCGTGCTGAACTTTCTCTGGTCGTACCTGTTCTTCGGGTTGCGGCGGATGCGGCTCGCGCTGTTTGAGATGGCCGCGATGTGGCTGACGATCCTGGCGCTGATCGGGTTGTTCGCGCCGGTCGACGGGATCGCGGCGGGGTTGATGGTTCCATATCTGCTGTGGGTCAGCGCCGCGTTCGCGCTCAATCTGTCGCTGCTGCGCCGCAATCCGGGCGGACGGCCGAGGGGCGCGCCGCAGGAGGTCGAGGCGTGAGCACCCAGACCTTCGTCCTCATCGAGCTGGCGCTCGTGTTCGGGGGCATCCTGCTGTTCGGCTGGCACCAGATCCGCTCGGTGCGGGACCGCGATCCGCCGGCTGAGGACCGGGCCCGACCGGGCGAAGAGAAGGGGGATTGACCCCTTGGGCGCGCAAGACCGTGGCGTTTGGTCTCCGGACGGCGATCACGGTCTCGCCTTTTGTTTTTGCGCGCGGCCGGGCGGCTAATCGGCTCCCACGCAACTTGATCGCGCTCTAGAATTGCGCGCGCGGCATGCGCCAGGGCAGCAGCGTCTTCACCCAGAAGCTGGAGAAACGGTCGAGGTCGAGGCTCTCATGCACGGCCGGCGCGTCGGTCCCGAGAAGGCGGGTCTCAAGCTCCGCGCGGGCGTAGAACGGCGCGTCTTCGAAACGACGCGTCTCGCGCACCGGAGCCTCGGCCTGGCTGCCGCGATGAAGTCCGAACAGGGTCTTGGGCAGCGGTCGGCGCGGCGGTGGGTCGAAGCGCTCCAGGGTTCCGTCCGATCCTGCCCGGATCGCCAGCGTCAGGGCCGAGCCGTCGCGCCGCTCGGCGTCGTAGAGGATCGCCGCCTCGCGACCGGGAAGGGCCGCGCGCGACCAGTCCCAGCGGCGAAAGCCCTGCTCGAGTCCCTCCGATCCCCAATTGCTGTCGAGATAGCCCGCGCCGCGCCAGCTCAGGTCTGGGCGCTCCAAATCCACCTCGATCGGCGCCGACGGCGCGATCGGGCGCCAGCAATGACGGTCCTCAGGCGCGAGCGAGAAGGTCTCCGGGCCCAGCGTCTCCGGACGGATGCGGACGCGGCCGCGGACGCGCGAGAGATGCGGCACCGCGGTCTCGTCGATCTCGATGGTCAGCGCGTCGTCCTCCCAGCGCACGGCGCTCGGGCCGATCTGGAAGCGCTCGGAGCTCCGCGACGCCGCGCGGGCGGGCCGCTCGGTCATCGCCCAGCGGCACCAGGGCGTGAACAGACCCGCGACCGGACCGCCGAAGCGCGCGCGCGGACCGTAGAGCGCGACGTTGAGCGCGCAGTGGTTCTCCGGCCGGCCGCGTCCCGACCAGGCGTAGTAGGGCGAGAACACCGAGCCGACAAAGGCGATCAGCGTGATCCCGAAACGGCCGTCTTCCGAGAGCCCGTCGACGTACCACCAGAGATACCCGCCGGGCGGAACCGGGGCGTCGAAGCGCGGTCGGCCATCAGCGCCGACGCCGCCAGCCGGCCGGAGAGCGCCGCCATCGGCACGCCCGGCCCCGGATGCGCCGAGCCGCTCGCCAGATAGAGCCCCGGGATCCGGCTTTGCGCTCCCGGTCTCTGAAACGACGCCGTCAGGCCGTGATTGGCCCGGCCGTAGATCGCGCCGCCGGTCGCCGGATATGCCGCCGCGAAATCGTTCGGGGTGGTCAGCGTCTGGTCCGCCGCGCGGCGCTGGATCTCCAGCCCCGCGCGCGCCAGCGTTTCGAACGTCGCCGTTTCGCATTCGGCGATCTCCTGTGCGGTGAAGGGCGCCCAGTCGGCCCGCGCCGGCGCGTTGGTGAGGATTTGCAGGCGCTCCGGGCCGAGCGGACGCGGCGCGTCGGCGCCGGGGCGATCCTGGGCGCAGACATAGACGGTCGGCGCGGCGGGCGTGCGTCCGCGCTCGAAGATGTCGGCGAACTCCTTGCGGTAGTCCGCGGAGAAGAAGACGTTGTGGCGGATGAGGGGAAAGCCCGCGGTTTCCGCCCGGAGCGTCCAGACGAAGGCGGAGAGCGAGCGGTCCCGCGGCGCGGTGGGCGGCGCGGCGCTTTCGACCTGCGGCCCGAGCGCGCCGGCGGCGTAGGCCGAGACGTCCGCGTTCGAGATGATCGCATCGGCGCGCAGCGTGTCGCCGCCGGCGAGCCGGACGCCGCTGGCGCGTCCGTGCTCGACCAGGATCTCGGAGACCTCCTCGCCATAGCGCCGCTCGACGCCGAGATGGGCGGCGAAGCGGTCGAGATCGGCGGCGAAACCGTGCATGCCGCCCGCAACCGACCAGACGCCCGCCTGCTCGACATGGGCGACCAGCATCAGGGTCTGGGGGGCGAGATAGGGGGAGGAGCCGCAATAGGTCGCGTAGCGGCCGAACAGCTGGCGCAGCCGAGGATCGGTGAAGATCATCCCCAGCGAACCGGCCATGGTCTGCAAGGGCGCGACGTTCCAGAGCGCGCGCAATCGGGTCGGGCCGATCCGCCGGGCGAGCGTCAGCGGGTCGGGCTTCTGATCCGCCATATAGGTGCGCTCGAGGGTGTCGTAGATCGTGCGGGCGCGCTCGCAGAACCGCCGATAGCGCTTCGCCTCCGGAGGACCGGCGAAGGCGGCGACCGCGTCCTCGGCGCGGCCGAGATCGGCGTGGAGATCGAAGCTGTCTCCTGGGGCGGAGCGGGGATGATCCGGCCAGGCGTGCCGAGCGAGGATCGCCAGCGGCTCGAGCCGGGTCCAGTCGTCGAGCCGCGCGCCCGCGGCTTCGAACAGCTCGTCGAACGCCCAGCGCATCGTGAAGACGGTCGGGCCGCCGTCGATCGGCGGTCCTTCGCCGACGTTGACGCCGCGCATTTTGCCGCCCGGTGACGACGCGCCCTCGATCAGGACCGTCTCGACCCCGGCGCCCGCCAGCGCGATCGCTGCGCTAAGGCCGCCGACCCCGGCGCCGATCACAATCACACGCATCGCATCCGCCTCGCGCCCCGCCTCGCGCCGCGCCCGGCCGGTTGGACGACCGCCCGCGAGATTTTCCCGTCAATCCACATTGACAGCAGGCTAGGTCGGCCGCAGTCTCGCTGTCCAGTTTTATTGACACAGTGAGCGACAGGCGCGCGTGACGGCGGGCGCCGCAGCGCGCCGCGGGGAGGACGCCATGGACATCGCCAATCGGATCGAGACGGCGCTCGAGGGCGTGGTGCAGCGCGCCCAGCGCGACTCCACGGGCGACGGGCGCGCGGCCCCGCCGAAACTCGCGTCGGCGCTTCGGCACGCGGTGTTTCCCGGGGGCGCGAGGGTGCGGCCTCAGCTCTGCCTGGCGGTGGCGAAGGCCTGCGGAGACGATGCGCCCGGGCTGTCGGACGCGGCGGCGGCGGCGATCGAGCTGCTGCATTGCGCCTCGCTGGTGCATGACGACCTGCCGATGTTCGACAACGCCGATCTGCGGCGTGGTCTGCCGTCGGCGCATGCGGCGTTCGGCGAGCCCGTCGCGCTTCTGACCGGGGATGCGCTGATCGTCGCGGCGTTCGAAGCGCTGGCGCGCGCAGGGGCTTCGCGGCCGGAGCGCGCGCTGTCGCTCACCAAGATCGTCGCCCGGTCGGTCGGCGCGCCGCACGGGATCGTCGCGGGCCAGGCCTGGGAAAGCGAGCCGGCGGCGGATCTCGCGGCCTATCAGCGCGCCAAGACCGGCATTCTGTTCGAGGGCGCGACGGTGGCCGGCGCGGTTTCCGCCGGTGGGGACCCGGGGCCCTGGCGGGCGCTCGGGGCGCGGCTCGGCGATGCGTATCAGGTGGCCGACGATATCCGGGACGTCGTCTGCGACGAGACGGATCTCGGGAAGCCCCAGGGCCAGGACGCGGCGCTCGACCGGCCGAGCGTGGTGGCTTCGCTCGGGATGATGGGCGCGGTGAAGATGCTGCGCGCGCAGGTGCAGGAGGCGGTCGATTCGATCCCGCCCTGCGACGGGGCGGAGCGGCTGCGCGATCTGGTGCGGATGCAGGCCGAGCGCCTGACGCCGAAAAGCCTGGCCGCGAGCGCGGCGTGAGCGTCGAGACGGCGGATCCGGCCGCGGCGCGCGGCGGGCGAAGCGGCGGGATCGCCTCCGCGATCCGGCTGCGCTGGCTTTCGATTCGGGATCGGCTGCTGGCCGATCCGCGGTTTCAGAGCTGGGCGGCCGCGACGCCCTTCACCCGACCGCTGGCGCGCCGTCGCGCGCGGGAGCTCTACGACGTCGTCGCAGGCTTCGTGTACAGTCAGGTGCTGTTCGCCTGCGTCCAGATCCGGCTGTTCGACCGCCTCGCCGACGGGCCGAAGTCGCTGGCGGAGCTGGCGGCCGCGGCGGATCTCGAGCCTGGGGCGATGGGGCGGCTGCTGAGCGCCGCCGAGTCCCTTCGGCTGGTCTCCCGGCGCGGGGCGGGGGCGGACGGCGCGGCGCAGTACGGTCTCGGCGAGCTCGGCGCGGCGTTGAACGGGGCGCCGGGCGTGAAGGAGATGGTCTCGCATCACGCGCTGTTCTACGCGGATCTGGCGGACCCGTTGGCGCTGCTCCGCGCCGCGCCCGACGGGACGGGCGCCGAGACGCGGCTCAATGCCTATTGGAGCTATGCGGGCGAGGGCGAAAGCGCCGCGCTCGCGGACGGGCAGGTCGCCGACTACAGCGCGTTGATGGCGGCGTCCCAGCCGCTGGTGGCCGAGGAGATCCTCGAGGCTTATCCGGTCGCGCGGCATCGCCGTCTGCTCGATATCGGCGGCGGGACCGGGGCCTTCGCCCGCGCGGTTGCGGCGCGCGCGCCGGAGATCGACATCACCGTCTTCGATCTGCCCGCGGTGGCGGCGCGGGCGAACGCCGGCTTCGCGGCCGAGGGGCTGTCGGGACGGGCGCGCGCGGTCGGCGGCAGCTTCTTCGACGATCCGCTGCCCGAGGGGCGCGACCTCGTCACGCTGGTGCGGGTGATCTACGACCATCAGGACGCGGCGGCCATGAGGATCCTGCGGGCGGCGCGGGCGGCGACGCCGCCGGGCGGCGCGCTATTGCTCGCCGAGCCGATGGCCGACACGCCGGGCGCTGCGCCGATCGGCGCGGCCTATTTCAGCTTCTATCTGCTCGCGATGGGCGGCGGGCGGTCTCGGAGCGCCCAGCGGCTGTCCGAGATGGCGCGCGAGGCGGGGTTCTCCGAAGTCCGTCTGCTCCCCGCCCGACGTCCGATCCTGACGCGCGTTTTGCTCGCGCGGCCCTGATCGCCGCATGCAAGCCGTTCTGGGCGCGGTCCTTTTTCAAAAGTGTAAATTCAAATTGACATAGGGTGTCGTCAATCTAGTCTGACGAAGTGCGAGTGGGTTGTGGTCGCAGGGGTCTGCGTTCGGAAGCCGTCGCGATCGGGAGGACGACATGATGAGCGTCGGCCGCAAAGGCGCGTCTTTGGAGAAAGGGTGCGAACCCGCGATGGCGGTGGTTCTCGAGGCGCCGCGGCGTCTTGGGCTGCGCCCGCTGTCGCTGGCGGAGATGGGGCCGGCCGACGTGGCCGTGGCGGTCGATTGGACGGGCGTCAGCACCGGCACCGAGCGGCTGCTCTGGTCCGGCGAGATGCCGCCGTTTCCCGGCATGGGCTATCCCCTTGTCCCCGGTTACGAATCGGTCGGACGCGTGGTCGCCGCGGGTCCCGAGGCCGGGATCGCGGTCGGCGAGACCGTGTTCACGCCCG
This sequence comes from Pseudomonadota bacterium, assembly GCA_039819865.1. Classification (GTDB taxonomy): domain Bacteria; phylum Pseudomonadota; class Alphaproteobacteria; order Rhodobacterales; family Rhodobacteraceae; genus JBCBRF01. The sequence goes on from JBCBRF010000008.1 coordinate 8,712, forward strand.
GGGCCCGCTGCTTTTCGGAGGCGCGCTGCCTGTTCGGCGGCGCGGCGAGCCGGCTGGTGACCGCCGCAGAGCGGGTTCATCCGGTGCCGGAAGGGCTCGGGGCCGAGGGCGCGCTGATGGCGCTCGCGGCGACGGCCTATCACGCGCTCGGCGGCTCGATCGGCGTCGCGCCGAGCCTGATCGTCGGGCACGGCGTGCTGGGCCGGCTGCTCGCGCGGATCGCGACGCTGATGGCCGGGCCGCCGCCCGTGGTCTGGGAGACCAATCCCAGCCGCCGCGACGGGGCCGAGGGCTACCAGGTGCTGCATCCGGACGAGGATCCGGAGACGGCTTACGGCGTCGTGATCGACGCCAGCGGCGATGCGGAGATCCTCGACCGGCTGATCGCGCGGCTTCGCCCCGGCGGCGAGATCGTGCTCGCCGGGTTCTACAGCCGGCCGCTCGCGTTCGACTTTCCCCCCGCCTTCATGCGCGAGGCCCGGATCCGGGTCGCGGCGGAATGGAAGCCGGCCGATCTGCGGGCGACCGCCGATCTGGTCGCGCGGGGGCGTCTCTCGCTCGGCGGTCTCGTCACCCACCACGCGCCCGCAGCGGATGCGGCGGACGCCTATCAGGCGGCCTTCGACGACCCCGCCTGCCTTAAAATGATGCTCGACTGGAGGGTCTCCCCATGACCGACGCGTTCGACGAGCGCCATAGCCCGAGCGAGATCGCGGAAGACGCCGCGCCCGCGCAGGCGCAGGCCCCGCGTCTGCGGGCCGAAGCCGCGATCGAGCCAGACCCGGTTCCGGTCGGGCCGACGACGAAGCAGACCGAGATCATCGCGATCTACGGCAAGGGCGGGATCGGCAAGAGCTTCACGCTCGCGAATCTCAGCTACTCGATGGCGCAGGCCGGCAAGAAGGTGCTGCTGATCGGCTGCGATCCAAAGTCGGACACGACCTCGCTGCTGTTCGGCGGCAAGGCCTGTCCGACGATCATCGAGACCTCGACCAAGAAGAAGCTCGCCGGCGAAGACGTGCAGATCGGCGATGTCTGCTTCAAGCGCGACGGCGTGTTCGCGATGGAGCTCGGCGGACCCGAGGTCGGACGCGGCTGCGGGGGCCGGGGCATCATCCACGGCTTCGAACTGCTCGAGAAGCTCGGCTTTCACGACTGGGATTTCGATTACGTCCTGCTCGACTTCTTGGGCGACGTGGTCTGCGGGGGCTTCGGCCTGCCGATCGCGCGGGACATGTGCCAGAAGGTGATCGTGGTCGGCTCGAACGACCTGCAATCCCTCTACGTCGCCAACAATGTCTGCTCGGCGGTCGAGTATTTCCGCAAGCTCGGCGGCAATGTCGGCGTGGCCGGGATGGTCGTGAACAAAGACGACGGCACCGGCGAGGCGGCGGCGTTCGCCGACGCCGTGGGGATCCCCGTGCTCGCCTCGATCCCGCAGGACGAGGATCTACGCCGGAAATCCGCGAACTACCAGATCGTCGGCGCGCCGGGCGGGCGCTGGGGACCGCTGTTCGAGACGCTCGGCGCCAATGTCGCGACCGCGCCGCCGCAGCGGCCGACGCCACTCAGCCAGGACGGGCTGCTCGGGCTGTTCAGCCCGGAGGACACCGGCGCGGATTTCGAGCTGCAGCCGGCGAGCATCGAGGAGATGTGCGCGGCGTCGGCGCTCAACAAACCGTCGCTGGAAGTGGTCTATGACGATGTCTGACGACCTCCATCATAGCCTCGCCGACCTCGCGGATCGAGCCACGGAGCTGGTCTACGACGATGCGGCGGAGACGCCGATCGAGCTGGGCGGCGACGGCCCCGTCTTGCGCGCCGGCGAGGCGGGCGTTCCCTCCCCCCGCGTGGGGGAGGGACAGGGTGGGGGGACTCCCGAAGCCACCCACGCCGGCTGCCATGCGGGCGCGGAGAAGATGCGGGCTCAGGCTGAAAGCTCCGGCGCGGCCGAGATCCTGGCGCGCTACGCCGAAGACTATCCCGCGGGCCCGCACGACCAGCCGCAGAGCATGTGCCCCGCCTTCGGGAGCCTGCGGGTCGGGCTTCGGATGAAGCGGACCGCGACCGTGCTCTCGGGCTCGGCCTGCTGCGTCTATGGGCTCACCTTCGTCTCTCACTTTTACGGCGCTCGGCGCACGGTCGGCTATGTGCCGTTCAACTCGGAGAGCCTGGTCACCGGCAAGCTGTTCGAGGATATCCGCGACGCGGTCCATGAACTCGCCGACCCGGCGCTCTACGACGCCATCGTGGTCACCAATCTTTGCGTCCCGACGGCGTCGGGCGTGCCGCTGCGGCTGTTGCCGGAGCAGATCCGCGGCGTGCGGATCATCGGGATCGACGTGCCGGGCTTCGGCGTGCCGACGCATGCGGAAGCGAAGGACATCCTGGCGGGCGCGATGCTCGACTATGCGCGGCGGGAGGCCCTGGCCGGGCCGGTGGCCGCGCCGAGCGCGCCGCGAGACGGGCGGCCGACGGTGACGCTGCTCGGCGAGATGTTCCCGGCGGACCCGATCGGGGTCGACCGTCTGCTCGCGCCGATGGGTCTTGCGGCGGGGCCGGTGGTTCCGACGCGGGAATGGCGCGAACTCTACGGCGCGCTCGATTGCGCCGCCGTGGCGGCGATCCACCCGTTCTACACCGCGTCGATCCGCGCGTTCGAGGCGGCGGGGCGGCCGGTGGTCGGCTCGGCCCCGGTCGGGGTCGACGGGACCGCGGAGTGGCTCCGCGGGATCGGCGAGGTCTGCGGCGTCTCGGCGAAGGCGATCGCGGCGGCCCAGAACGCGGCGCTGCCGGCGATCCGTGGGGCGCTTTCGGCGGCCCCGGTTTCGGGCCGGATCACCGTGTCGGGCTATGAGGGCTCCGAGCTTCTGGTCGCGCGGCTGTTGGTCGAGAGCGGCGCGGAGGTGCCCTATGTCGGCACCGCCTGTCCGAAGACGCGCTGGTCGGAAGCCGACCGGGCGTGGCTCGAGGCCCGCGGCGCGACGGTGCGGTTCCGGGCGTCGCTCGAAGACGATCTCGCGGCGCTCGAGGCGCTGTCGCCGGATCTCGCCATCGGGACGACGCCGGTGGTGCAGGCCGCGAAGGCGCAGGCGACGCCCGCGCTCTACTTCACGAACCTGATCTCCGCCCGGCCGCTGATGGGGCCCGCCGGGGCCGGATCGCTTGCGCAGGTGGTGAACGCCGCGCTCGCCGGGCGCTCGCGCTTCGACGCGATGAAGGCGTTCTTCGAGGGCGTCGGCGAGGGCCACGCGGCCGGCGTCTGGGAGGACGTCCCGGTCGATCGACCCGAGTTCAAAACCCGCTACGCGAAGCGCATGGCCGCGCAGCGCAAGGCGCAAGAAGCGGTGGGGGACTGATCATGCTCGTCCTCGATCATGACCGCGCCGGCGGCTATTGGGGCGCCGCTTACGCCTTCACGGCGATCAAGGGCCTGCAGGTGGTCATCGACGGCCCGGTCGGCTGCGAGAACCTGCCGGTGACCTCGGTGCTGCACTACACCGACGCGCTGCCGCCGCATGAGCTGCCGATCGTCGTCACCGGGCTCGGCGAAGAGGAGCTCGGCCGCGACGGCACGGAGGGCGCCATGAAGCGCGCCTGGGGGACGCTCGATCCGGATCTCCCGGCGGTGGTGGTGACCGGGTCGATCGCCGAGATGATCGGCGGGGGCGTCACGCCCGAAGGCACCAACATCAAGCGCTTCCTGCCGCGGACGATCGACGAGGATCAGTGGCAGTCGGCGGACCGTGCGCTGAAATGGCTGTGGACTGAGTTCGGACCGAAGAAGACGCCGAAGCTGAAGCCGCGGAAGGCGGGCGCGAAACCCAAGGTCAACATCATCGGCCCGATGTACGGGACCTTCAATCTGGCGAGCGACCTGGCGGAGATCCGCCGGCTGATCGAGGGGATCGGGGCCGAGGTCCATATGTCCTTCCCGCTCGGCAGCCATCTGGCGGACGTCGCGCGGCTGGCCGAGGCCGAGGTCAACGTGGTGATGCACCGCGAGTTCGGCCGCCAGCTCTGCGAGGCGCTGGAGCGGCCCTATCTGCAGGCGCCGATCGGCCTCAGCTCCACCACGCGGTTCCTGGAGACGCTCGGGGAGCTTCTGGAGCTCGACCCGCAGCCTTTCATCACGCGGGAGAAGCACACGACGATCAAGCCGGTGTGGGATCTCTGGCGGTCGGTGACGCAGGATTTCTTCGGCACCGCCAACTTCGCGATCGTTGCGAGCGAGACCTATTCGCGGGGCGTGCGGCACTTCCTGGAGAGCGATCTGGGGCTGCCGTGCACGCTCGCGGTGGCGCGGGTTCCGGGCGGCAAAACCGACAATGCGCGGATCCGGGCGGAGCTGCAGGCGAACCCGCCGCTGGTGGCGTTCGGCGGTTTCAACGAGCGGATGTATCTGGCCGAGGTCGGCGCGCGCGCCGCGCATATCCCGGCCTCGTTCCCGGGGACGGTGATCCGACGCCATACCGGCACGCCGTTCATGGGCTACGCGGGCGCGACCTATCTGGTCCAAGAAGTCTGCAACGCGCTGTTCGACGCGCTGTTTCACATCCTGCCGCTCGGCTCGACGATGGACGCGGGTCCCGCGACGCCGTCGCGGCTCGGCCGGGAGGCGGACGCGCAGGATGCGCGCGACGCCGCGGCCCCGATGGCGCGCGCCCTGCCCTGGACGGCGGCGGCGACCGAGGCGCTCGAGGCGCAGGTCGCGGCCTATCCCGTCATCACCCGCATTTCCGCGGCGAAGCGCTTGCGCGACGCCGCTGAAGAGGCGGCGCGGCGCGCGGGCGCCGACGCCGTCGAGCCGCCCCATCTGCCGGCCGCCGCGGCTTCCGCGCCGGCCCGCCGATTGACCCCCGCCGAATGACCTCGGTCGAGTAACCGAGGCGCGCGACCTGTGAAGGAGAGGCGATATGGCTGAGACGATGTCCAACCCGATGATGAGCGCGCCGCGGCGCGCCGCCGCGCCGACGCTCTCGGCGAGCGATCGCGGCGCGCGTCGGCGGCGGAAGGCGGCCGAGTTCCGGCTCTATTTCCTCGCCGCCTATCCGCTGTTCCTGCTGGTGGCGCTGGCCTCGCGCCTGTTGCCGCGGTCGCGCCGACCGTTCTCGGCGGGTGAGCGCTCCAGCGTGTTCGCCGACGCCAAGGCGGCCGCCTACACGGTGCTGCCCTTCGTGTTCATGGGCTGACCGACGGTCGGATCCATGGCCTGCGCCGGCCGTCGCCGCGCGGGCGGCGCGCGCCATGAGCGCGTGCACAAGTTTTCGCCGAGAGCGCCGCACGCCGCGGCGGCCCTCGGCGATCCGCAGTCGCCGTGGCGCAAGCCGCTGCGATCCCCGCCGCGCGGGACGAGCGCGGTAACGGCAGTCCCCGAGGGCCTCCTTCAGGAGGTCGGCGGGCCCGCCAAACATCCGGAGGGCAACCAACGATGATGGTTGACAATAAGAGTTCCTGGACCGGGCTCACTGACGCCGAGGCCAAGGAACTCCACGAAGTGTATATGAGCGGCCTCGTGCTGTTCGCGATTATCGCGGTCGTCGCGCACCTCTTGGTGTGGTTCTGGCGCCCGTGGATCCCGGGTCCGAACGGCTACGCCGAGGTCGAGGGCGCGACGCAAATCGCCCAAAGCCTGCTGACCCTGATTTCGTGAGGTGAGTCATGAATAAATTTTACAAAATCTGGCTCGTCTTCGATCCGCGCCGCGTGTTCGTGGTCCAGGGCGTGTTCCTGTTCGGCCTCGCCGTGATGATCCACCTGGTGCTGCTCAGCACCGACCGGTTCAACTGGTTCGAAGGCGGCGTCCAGCAGAGCGCTCAGATCGAATCGAGCGAGACCTCGAAGCTCGCGCAGCTTCGTCAATAACGACCGAGCTCCAGCGACCTCAAGAACAAGGCGGGCGAGAGATCGCCCGCCTTTTTTCATGGTCGCACCCGGTTTGAGTTTCGAGCGGGCCTCTGCGCCAAAGGGGCGCGCCGCGAGGGGGAGCCGCCGCGAGCGTCGCGCTCGCCGCTTTACTCGGTCGGCACCAACGGCTGAAACGCCGCCATGTTGCGTTGGCCGTGGCCGTAGAGATTGTAGCGCACGCCCGTCGCGACATCGACCATGGCGATCCGGCGATGATCGTAACGCTCGAGGCGGTAGGGCTCGGTGGCCGGGACGTTCTGCAAACGGCGCTGGTACGCGAAGCCACGCAGCACGTTGCGCACGAAGCCGCTCTCGTCCTCTTCGAGCAGAGCGACGTTCGCCTGGGTCTCCGGGTCTTGGATCCGAACCACGCCGCCGGGGAATTCTTCAAAAGTCAGAACGCGTTCGGCGATCACCGGCGTGCCCTTGAGAACGTCGGTCTTGAGCCCGAAGAAGACGCTCGCGGTCGCTACGACGAGCGCGAAGGCGGCCATCGAGACCGCGATCGTCAAGGCGGTGCGCGAGATGACCATATCGTGGCCGTGAGGATTGTGCATCGGCGCGTGCGGCATCGGCTGCTTCCCTTCGAGTCTCATGCAGGCTTCGTCGGAACCCGCGGCATGCCCAAGTGTCAATTAAACTGGACGTCTTTTCAAGTTTACAGCTGGCTTGGCTGCTGCGGCGGATCGCACGAAAAAACCCGCCGCGCTCGAGGCGCGGCGGGCGATTTCTTGGATGACGACGGCTGAGCCTCAGTAGTCCGAGAGGAAGCCGTGCTTGTCTGCGAAGGCCGACCAGTCCTCGACCACCGTGCCGGTCAGAATGATTCCGATGCCGCCGGTCAGCGTCGTGAGAACCGCGAACCACCAGGCCCAGCGGTGGATCGATTCCATCGTGGCGTTGAAGCCCATCACCCAGCGCCAGAACAGCGCCGCGCGCTCGGAGGCGGTGCCGCGGTCGAAGATCTGATCGATCTCGCGATCGCCGCCGAAGCGGCTGACGGCCAGGATCGTCGCGCCGTGCATCGCGAACAGGATCGCGGAGCCGTAAAGGAACACGATCGAGAGCGCGTGGAACGGGTTGTAGAAGAAGTTCCCGTAGTTGAGTGAGAAGTTGTTGGTCCAGTCCAGGTGGGTGAAGACGCCGTAAGGCACCGCCTCCGACCAGTCGCCCATCAAGAGCGGCCGCAGCAGCCCGAGCGTCAGGAACAGCCAGATCGCCGATGCGAAGGCCCAGGCGACATGCGTTCCCATTCCGAGCTGCACGGCGCGGGTGTAGCAGCGCACCCACCAGAGCAGGACCGAGACCAGCAGGAAGAAACTCGCGATGATCCAGGCGCCGCCCTCGGTGATCGGAACGAGCAGGCTCAAGCCGTACTCCGCCGACGGGGGATCGAGCGAGAGATACCAAATCTGCCGCAGGAACTCCGGGACGCTCCAGTCGACCTGGTAGAGGTACCAAACGCCGACGATGTTGAACCACAAGGTGCCGAACAGCAGCGAGAACCAGCCGTAGGCTCCGAGGTAGATCGGGCCGAGCTGGGCGTTGCCGAGCTTGCCGATCCACCAGGAGATGAAGCCGCCCTTGCCGCGATCCCAAGGATCGCCGTCGACGGGGACGCCGCTCTCAAATGGTCCACGAACCTGGACCTGCGTGAAGATGTTCTGATATTCCATCTCTCAAGTCCTTTGAAGTATTAGCGCCAGAACCAGATCGGGCTGTCGAGCCAGTATACTTGCCACCACTGCTGCCAGGTGTCTTCCCAGAGCGGTCCGGCGACGATGATGCAGGCGGCGCTCCAGAAACCGGCGCTCAAGGCCAAGAACAGGCCGAGACGGTGGATGCCGAGCGTGCCGATCGAGTAGCCGATGAAGTCCCGGAAGAAGGTGTCTTCGTGCTCGGGGTTCCGGACGGTCTGACCCTTCTGCGGGTTGACCGCCGACAGCACCAAGGCGCCGTGCAAGGCGAGCGCGAGCGTGTTCGTAAAGAAGAACGCGATCGCCAGCATATGGAGCGGGTTATAGTGGAAGTTGCCGTAGGTGTAGCCGGTGTAGGACACCCAGTTGAGGTGGCTGAAGATCCCATAGGGGAAACCGTAGCCCCAGGCCCCCATCAGCACCGGGCGGAACACCACGAGCGTCACATAGGCGAGGATCGCGAAAGAGAAGGCGACCGGCACGTGGTAGCCCATGCCAAGCTTTCGGGCGATCTCCACCATCCGCAGCGCCCATGAGCCGAAAGCGCCGATCGCGCAGATCGTGATGATCTGCCACAGACCGCCTTCCTTCAAAGGCGCAAACGCCAAGCCGTAGTCGAGATCGGGCGGATTGATGCTGATCTTCCAGATGTTCCAGGTCGGCCCCAGCGCTGCGCCGTAAAGGATCAGCACGGTTCCCAGCACTGCAAAGAACAGCGTCGTCAGTCCGAAGAAGCCGACATAAAATGGGCCGACCCAGAAGTCGAACAGGTCGCCGCCAATCAGCGTGCCCCCTCGAACTCTGTACTTCTTTTCGAATGTGAGGAGCGCCATGTTTTCAACCTCCGAAGGTCCGCCTGGTTGGGCCGGTCAAGCGCGGGGTCGCGAAGGGTGCGAGCCGAACGCCAGCCTGTTTCTGTGATCAATCTTCCGCGTCTCGGTCCGCCGTCGCGCGCCGGGCTGGCGCGGGCGGCGCCCTTTACTGTGATTGGGTCGCGTCGCCCTCCGTGGCCGCGCCCCCGGTTTCGCCCGATTCGGGGTCGGCGCCGGCCGCTGCGCCATCGCTGACCCCGCTCGCGGCGGCGTCGTCCGTCGTGGGAGCCGCCGGCGCGGCCGGCTCTTCGCTGACCACTGGGGGCGACGGCGCCACCGTCGGCGCGCCTTCGAACCAATTGAACCGGTCAGTGCTGAGAAGAACCAGGTGGATCATCGCGGCGAGGCCGAACAGGAACACGCCCTGCACCACGAATACTCGGCGTGGGTCAAAGACGAGCCAGATTTTGTAGAACATATTCATAAAGCGGCCTCCCCGTATTATGGTTTTGTCCGCGGAGCGCGCTGGGAGAGCGGCGCTCTAAACGGCTGGATTGAGTGCGCGCGCCGGGGCCGTCGCGCATGCATTCGGCCTTCGGGCGTCAGGTCGGGCGATTTCGTCGCGATCGAGGCCTGCGTCCTCGACACCCGCATGGTCGCGGCGCTGGGCGTCGTCGGCAGCATTGTCGGCCTCCTTCATCCCGAGGTCCGGATCCTTTGGCCCGGGCCGCGTTGCGCACAGGTCGGTCGCCGGCCGCAGGGCGCGGCGATCGCGGTCTCTGAACGAACGACCGCGGCGGACGCATAGCGGCGTCGCGGTCGGAGACCTTGGTGTCAGTATTGGGCGACGCTTTTGAATGTCAATATAAACTGACACTCTTGGGGAGGCGCGTTCAGCGCGGGCGATCTCCGCTGTGCGCGCGGTCGGCCAGAGGAGAGCGTCCGTTCCAATGGCCCTCGGCGCTGAGGACCTCGAAGCGCGCGTACAGCTCCTCATTGAACCAATCGCGCGCGCGCACCTGGCGAATCGCGGCGCGGTGCGGGCCGTCTCCATAGGCGAAGGCCTTGGCGTGGGCGTAGTCGCGCCAGACTGAGAAGGTGACCTGGTTGATCCAGGGGCGCTCGCCCATGCCGATCTGGAAGAGCGGCCGCACCCCGCCCGAAAGCGCGCCTGTGGAGAGGCTGTCCCGAATGCCGGGCACCCGTCGCCAGAAAGCCAGGGCATGGCGCGGCTTGACGCTGGCGCGGGTCAGGATCGCGACCGGCTCGGGCTCCGCATCGCGGTCCGAGACGTCGAAGGGCGCGCCGCCAGACCATTCCCCCCAGCAGCGCGTCGCGCGGAGCCGGAGGGTCAGGTGCTCGGCGGCGTGGGCGCGATAGCGGTCGAGAACCGGCGCATGGGCGTGCGCTTCCTCCGCCGCGGCCGCGCTCCGCCAAGCGCCGAGGATGGCGTAGACGCCGAGATTGGGGGTCGGGTTGAAGCCGTCGTCGGAGCCGGTGCCGAACAGCTTGAAGAAATCGAGGCCGGGCAGGCGCGCCAAAGGGCGGCGCGCCGCCGCCATCTGACCGAAGGCCCAGGCGCGGTGAGAGAAGCCCTCGAACCGGAAGACGGAGAGCGTGACGATCTGCATGCCCGGCGACCTTTCGCCAAGGGGCGACGGGCCCGTTGGGCCTCGAGCGGCGCCGTCAGGCGACCGCCCGGGCGAGGGCGCATTGCGACCAGAGCTCGTGGAGCGCGCCGACCAAGCGGTCTACGTCGCCGTCGGTGTGCATCGGGGTCGGCGTGATCCGCAGCCGTTCCGCGCCCTTCGGCACCGTCGGATAGTTGATCGGCTGAATGTAGATGCCGTGGTGGTCGAGCAGGTGGTCGCTGATCCACTTGCACTTCACCGGGTCGCCGACCATCACGGGGACGATGTGGCTCGGGTTCGGCATGTGCGGAATGCCGAGCGCGTCGAGCTTCGCCCGCACCTTGGCCACCGCCTGGTGGTGCCGCTTTCGCTCGAAGGGGCTGCGCTTCAGGTGCTCGATGCTCGCCGTCGCCGCCGCGGCCACCGAGGGCGGCAGGGCGGTGGTGAAGATGAAGCCGCTGGCGTAGGAGCGTACGAAATCGCACAGCGCGGCGGATCCGGTGATGTAGCCGCCCATGACGCCGAAGGCCTTGCCGAGCGTCCCTTCGATGACGTCGATGCGGTCCATTAGGCCTTCGCGCTCTGCGACGCCGCCGCCCCGGGGGCCGTACATGCCGACCGCATGAACCTCGTCGATGTAGGTCAGAGCGCCGTGCTTTTCGGCCACGTCGCAGATCTCGGCGATCGGGGCGATGTCGCCGTCCATCGAGTAAACGCTCTCAAACGCGACCAGCTTGGCGCGGTCGGGGCCGAACTCCGACAAATGGCGGTCGAGGTCTTCGGGGTCGTTGTGCTTCCAGATCCGCTTCTCAGCGCGGCTGTAGCGTACGCCCTCGATCATCGAGGCGTGGTTGAGCGCGTCGGAGAAGACGACGCAGTTCGGCAGGCGCGCCGCCAGGGTGCCGAGCGACGCCCAGTTGGAGACGTAGCCCGAGGTGAAGAGGAGAGCGGCTTCCTTGCCATGCAGGTCTGCGAGGGAGCGCTCGAGCCGCACATGATGGTGGTTGGTGCCCGAGATGTTGCGGGTGCCGCCGGCGCCGGCCCCGCACTCGTCGATGGCGGACTTCGCCGCTTCGATCACGACCGGGTGCTGGCCCATGCCCAGATAGTCGTTCGAACACCACACCGTCACGTCGGAGACGCCGTCATCGGTGAAGCGCGAAGCGCGTGGGAATTCGCCGCGATGGCGGATCAGTTCCGCAAACACCCGATAGCGCCCTTCCTCCCGAAGCGCATCGAGTTGGGACTGGAAAAAATTCTCGTATTGCACCGGCGTCGCTCCCTTTTTGGGATTATTGTAATTCGTGAAACGGATAGGCAAGTCTTTGGGGCTTTCGGTCGCAGAGGACACGAAGGCGTCGGTCGGCGGCTTCAGGGCCGCAGCTTCCGGACCGTCCGGCCCATTCTTCAGGGCGTCTTTCGGCCGGGCGTTTTTCGGCAGGGCGCTTTTCGGCCGATCGTGAGGCTCGGGCGCGGCCCGCGCCCAGCGCCAAAGCACAGCCTCGCGCACCGGCAGAACCATCCACCAATGCTCGATCACCGCGAGCGCCAAGAGGGTCGCGAGCAGCGCGCCCGCGACGGCGTCGTGCGGCGTGGATCCGGGCAGCCAGGCGGCGTGCGCGAAGGAGGCCGCCGCACAGGCGCCCGCCGTCACCGAGATCGGGAACAGCGCGTTCATCGGCGCACGGCGAAAGTAGCTCTTCAGATACTCGAGATGGTCCGGCAGAAGCTCGTCCGAGAAGTGCGGCACGCCCAGGAACAGGTTCATTTTCGCGCTCAGGCGCATGACCCAGAGGATCATAAAGGTCCAGAGGCCCACCTGATTGGGCGCGTTCCACAGCATCGCCGCAAGCACCAGGCCGGTGGCGAGGATGGCGAGTTCATGATGGATCAGCGTCTGGGCCGCGAACCGGAACCGCTCCCGCGGGGAGCAGTCCTCCGGGCACGGCTCGCGCCGGGACCCGGTGATCCAGCCGGTCAGAAAACTCAGCTCATGCCACGCCCAGACGGCGAGGCCGAAGAAAAAGCCCGCATAGGCGCCGGTGGTCGAGACGTCCGTTCGAGTCGCATAGAGGCCAAACAGCGCCAGGCCGAGAAGCGCGGTCGCAATCACCATCGAGTTCTGGTGGGTCCGCCGCGGTAGGCCGTCGACATAGAACACCAGCCCGGTGCCGAGCCACCAGGCTAGGATCGAGATCAACAGGGCCAGTCCGACTTCGAACACGGGGGCGAACCCTTTAAGAGGCGGCGCGGATCAGCGCCGGGTGGATGCGGCGGTCACCAGACCGGGGCGAGGCGAATGGTCTCCGGCAACGTGTTGCGCTTGACCGGGTGCAGGTAGAGGGCGGCGAAGTTGAAGCCAGTGCGGACCCAGAGCCCGGCCTTGCGGAGCGCGCCGAGCGCGCCGCCCTGCGCCTCGGCGTCGGCGATCCGCTCGAAGGTGACGCGCAGACGCTCGAGTTTGCGGCGGAAGGCGGGGTCGTCGGTCTGCAGCTCGAGCGGGAAGGTCTGCCGCGAGATCTCGGTGCAGACCCGGAACACCTGATAGTCGTACTCTTTCACATCCACGCCGAGCGCTTCGTGGAAGGCCGGCCGGGCGTGGTCGCGAATGTACATGGTCGCGTAGACCGCCACGAGGAAAAACCGGATCCAGAGCTTGTTCAGACCGCTGGTCAACTTCGGGTCGGCGCGCATCAACAGCGCGAAGGCCTCGCCGTGGCGGAACTCGTCGTTGCACCACTGCTCGAACCATTTGAAGATCGGGTGGAAGCGCCGGTCCGGGTTCCGCTCCAGGTGGCGGAAGATCGTGATGTAGCGGGCGTAGCCGATCTTCTCGGACAGATAAGTCGCGTAGAAGATGAACTTCGGCTTGAAGTAGGTGTACTTCTTTTCCTTGGTCAGAAAGCCAAGGTTCACGCCAATGTCGAATTCTTTCAGCGCGTCATTGATGAAGCCGGCGTGGCGGGCTTCGTCGCGGGACATCATGGCGAACAGCTCGCAGATGTCCTGGTTTTTGCCGCGCTTCTTCATCTCCTTGTAGAGGACGCAGCCTGAGAACTCTGCGGTCAGGGAGGATACGAGAAAATCGATCAACTCCTTGCGCAGTTCCGGCTCGAGCGCGTCGAGGTCGATCTCGTCCCAGGCCTCGGTCTTCTTGAAGTGGTTTTTGTTCGGGTCGGAGCGGAGCTCCGCCAGCAGTTCGTCCCAGTCCTCGCGGACGGCGGAGACGTCGGTGCGGTCGAGCGCCTCGAAGTCCGTGGTGTAGAACCGCGGGTTCAGGAGCGTCGTCTCCCGAGCCATCTCGGTGGTTTCGTTGATCGGCTTAGCGGCGCGCGCGGGCTTCGGGCCGGCGGCGTCCAGCATGTCGGTGTCGGCGATGGCGGTCATCGGATCCTCCCAGATCTCAGGTCTTCAGCGCGCAGCGGTTCAGAGGCGCGGCGCTTCGGAGAAGCTGAACTCGCAGAGCTCCATGAATTCGAGGTCCCCGGTGGCGCGGGTCCAGGCGCGCTCGACCCAGGTGGCTTTGGTGACGGTGGCGCGGCGGCGTTCGGTGATCACCACGCCGTAGGGCGCCTGGACCGGCGCGCCGTGGACCAGGACGGCGTCGCCGGGTTCGATGGCGATCTCCTGGCCGCCTACGGGATCGAGGGTCACGTGCGCGTGCAGGCTTTCGAAGGTGTGCGAGACTTCGACGGTGCAGTCGGTCTCGATCGTGCGACGGGGTAAGAGCTGATCGATCATTGGGCGCATCTCCTGAGCCATTCGGGTCGGCGCTTTGGCGCGAAGGCTTGTCCGCCATAGGGCCCGGCGGGGGCGCTCGGCTCGATGCGGCCTCGGGTCGCGACGCCGCCGGGGGGCGGCGGCGTCTGGGCCGCGATGAGGGGCGCGCATTCGATCAATGTCGGTCTCCAAGGTCGATCGACGCGCCGGGGTCTCGGCGCGGCGAGCTGGGTCAAGCGGCGGCGCCGCGCGCGGTCGCGAGGCCCCGGGCGCCGGCGCGTCCGGGCTGAGGCCGATCGGCGCGAGCGGCGTCGCCGGGCGCGGCGGCCTCGCCGAGCGGACAGGCGTTCTCGCCGTGATGGGCCTCCAGCGCCTTGGCCAGAATGCCGGCGGGCTCCGCCACCGTCTTGACGCAGCGCAAAGACGGCTCTGGGTTGCGGAAGCGCCAGACCCGAACATGCGGCCAGAGCAGCAGATAGGCGAAGCGATCCGAGCCCGCGAGCGAGAGCGAGAGCTCGCCCGAGCCGTCCGGGTAGCTGGCGGCCGCGGCGGTCGCCACGCGCGAATAAGGCACGTTCACCGTGATCTGAGCGGCGATCCCATAGCGCAGCACCACCCGGCGCGTCGTGATCGTGTAGATCGTCGTCCGCGCGATCACATAGGCGCCGCCCGCAAGCAGACCGATCGACAGCAGCGCCATCGGAACGACGCCGAAGAACGCGCCCGCGATCTCCGCCGCGCCCGCGCCGTCGGCCACGCCGCTCAAGGCGCGGAGCGTCGCGAGGGCGACGAAGTACCAGACCACGACCCGCGTCAAGAACACGCGGCGGGCCATCACGCGCCAGTCGGGCGCGCCGCGCCAGAGCACGCGCTCGCCCTCGGGCAATTCCTCGGGCAGGCCCGGGACCCGCTCGAAGTCGAAGTCGGGATCGGGCTTCTCGGCCGGACGCGCGGGCGCGTCCAGCACGGGCGAGGGCTCATCGGCCCTGTTTCTGACGACGCGGATCACAGCAGGGGCTCCCGACGCGCGGGCGTCGCGTAGAGCGTGCCGCCGCCATAGAAGGCCACGATCTTGTCCTCCTCGAGCAGGGTGACCTCGTCCGGGTTCTTGGTCTCCGGGACGTATTTGAAGTGCATGGCGAGGATCGAATTCACCCGAACCTCCGGCTTCCAGACGCCGAACATGCGCCGGGCGCCGCCGACGACCGCAAAGTTGATCGGCAAGAGCACGCGCTTCGAGGCGCCGCCCTCGACCGCCGGCGGCAGCTCGACCTCGAGATAGCGGATCATCTGCTCCTCTTGGTCGATCCAAACGTCGAGCACGCTCCCGGCGACCTCGCCGTCGGCGCCGTAGACCGGCAGGCCGCGGGGGTCGCGGTCGCCGTCGGCGATCGAGAACTCGTCCAGATCGCGCATCGGGCGCATTTTCAGCTCGCCATGGTGGGTGCGCAGCGGCTGGTCGATCCGGTTGGCGTAGGCGCCGGGACCGAAGTTCGACAGCATCGGCACGCCGGTCGGCTCGAGCGGCGCGCCGCCGAAGGGCGCGGCGCTGTCGGCCTTCACCTCTTCCTCGTAGTTCTCGGGATGCGGGGCGAAGGTCGAGACGCCGCCCTGGAGCTTGAACTCCTTCGGCTCGGGCAGAAGGGCGTTCGGCACCGGCTTGCCGGTCGTTTCCGAGATCACCGGAAAGCCCTCGCGGGTGCCCTCGCGGTTCAGATAGGCGACGAGCAGGAAGAAAAAGACCCAGAACGCGTAGAGCGTGAGGATCCCAAGGTCGTAGTGATCCGAGAGGCCAAGATCATACATGTCGTGATCTCCTGTGTTGGTCGCTCCGCCAGTCCGAAGGCGGCGCGGTCTGGGTCGGCGTCAGCTAGGGAACTCTGCGAGGCCGAAGGGTTGGCGGGGGGCGCGGGCGGCGGGCTCCGCGCCTGGGGTTCGGTAGCGCCCGAGCGGTCCGATGGCGGCGAGGGTCGCGAACAGCAGCAGGATCTCCAGGTGGTAGACCACCGAGTAGCCGAAGGCCGGACCGGCGATCAGCGCGTCGACGCCGCTTGCTTCGATCAGGGCCTGAGAGGCGTCGCGGAGCGCGCCGCCGACCGCGACGCCGAGGCCTGCGGCCGTCGCCTGAGCGGCGCCCCAGGCGCCCACGGCGAGACCCGCGCCGTCGCCCGCGGTCGCCATCGCGGCGGCCAGGGTGCCGACGGCGAACAGCCCGCCGCCGAAGCCGATGACGAAAGCGCCGGTGCGGAACAGCGCCGCGCTCTCGAGCGGAGCGGCGAAGATCACGAGGCAGAAGCCGGGGATGCCGATCAGCGCCCCTAGGCCCGCCAGGCGATAGGGGTGCGCGGCGCGGGAAAGCTGGCGCGCGGCGAGCGCGAAGCCGAGCAAAGAGCCGCCGGCCAGGATCGCGGTCAACGCCGTGGTGGCGCCGACGCCCAGTTGGAGGACCTGCCCGCCATAGGGCTCGAGCAGCACGTCCTGCATTCCGAAGGCGGCGGCGCCGAGCGCCACGGCGACGAGGCCGCGCACAGCGGCCGGGTCCGCGGTCAGGCGCGCCCAGGCCTCGCGGAAGGAGGGGGCCTCGTCTTCGGGCCGGGTGAGATCGGGCCGCCGCGGCTCCTGGCCCCAGAGCGCGATCAGGTTGAGGACGAGCGTTACGGCGCCCGCGCCCTGCACGAGCTGGATCAGGCGGAGCTGGCTGAACTCGCTCAGCAGCGCGCCGAAGACGAGGGCGGAGACCACCATGCCGACCAGCAGCATCATATAGAGGAGCGCCACGACGCGCGGGCGGCTGATCTCGGGCGCGATGTCGGTCGCGAGGGCGAGGCCGGCGGTCTGCACCGTGTGCATGCCGGCGCCGACCATGAGGAAGGCGACGCCCGCGGCGGCGTGGCCCGCCCACCAGGGGCCGGTGCTCTGGTCGCCCGAGAGCAGGATCAGCGCGAACGGCATGATCGCGAAGCCGCCGAACTGCAGCAGCGAGCCGAACCAGAGATAGGGCGTGCGGCGCCAGCCGAGGATCGACCGGTGGGTGTCGGAGCGGTGGCCGATCAGCGCACGGAGCGGCGCGAAGACCAGCGGCAGGCCGACCAGGAGCGCGACGAACCAGGCGGAGACGCCAAGCTCGACGATCATCACCCGGTTGAGCGCGCCGTTCAGCAGGACCGCGGCGAGGCCGACGGTGACCTGGAACAGCGAGAGCCGGAGCAGGCGGCTGAGCGGCAGGTTCAGGCTCGCGGCGTCGGCGAAGGGCAGGAGCTGGGGCGGAAGCGCCTTCCAGTCGATCGAGACGGCGCGCTCGCCGCCGCGGGCGGCGCCGCGGCTGAGCCTTGCGGCGACCCGGCTGAAGTTCAGCGCGGCGCGCACGCCGAACCGGCTGGCGCCGCGCAAGAGCGCGAGGGGGAGCTCCAGCAGCGTCATCGGCGGTCCTCCGCCGGCGGCGCGTTCGTCCCATCGGGGTCCGAGCGGACCAGCTCGATCGCGGCGCTCATGTAGAAGCCGCTCGAGACCCGGTGCGTGCGGCCGGCGCGCCAGTCCGCAAATCTCGGGTCGGCGGCGACGGCTTCGAGCAGGCGGGTGGCGCGGATCGGGACGATCGCGGGGGCGCGGTCGGCGCGCGGGAAGGCGCGGCCGACCCAGTGCATCGCGGTCAGGGCCGGGGTCTTCGGCGCGACGGTGAACAGGATCGAGCGGCGCGTGCGTTGGGCGAGGCCGGCCAGCGCGTCCAGGATGTCGGGCCCACCGTAATGGATCAGGCTGTCCATCGCGACGACATGGTCGAAGGCGCCGAGATCGGGGTCCAGCATGTCGCCGGACAGCAGCCTCAGGCGGCCGCTCGCGATCAGCTGAGACGGCGCGCGGGAGGCCGCGACCGAGACGAGCTGTGGCGCGATGTCGACGCCCACCACCTCGGCGCCCCGCTCCGCGGCGGCGATCGAAAGCTGGCCGGCGCCGCAGCCGGCGTCGAGCAGGCGCGCGCCCTCGAGCGGCTCCGGCAGCCAGGAGAGCAGGGTCGCGCGCATCTCGTCACGGCCCCGCCGCACGGTCTCGCGGATCCGGCTGACCGGCGCGTCGGAGGTGAGCCGCGCCCAGGTCTCCATCGCGGTGCGGTCGAAGTAGTCCCGCAACCGCTCCCGCGTGGCGGCGTAGGAGGGCTTATGGGGATTGGCGTGGGCCATCAGTCGAACCCCAGCAATTCGAAGATGTGCCGGTCCTTCAGCGGGGCCGGCGACAGCGGTTCGGTCCCGGCCCAGAGCGTCGCGGCGAGCTTCAGATACTCCTCCTGCACGGCGACGATCTCCGGGTCCGGATCCATCTCGAACAGGGTGCGCTTCTTCAGGCGGGAGCGGCGGATGGCGTCGAGATCCGGCAGATGGGCCAGGCGCTTGAAGCCGACCTCGGCGCAGTAGCGGTCGATCTCGTCGGTCTCGCGCGAGCGGTTGGCGACGCAGCCGGCGAGGCGGACCTCGTAGTTCTTCGACTTGGCCTGCACCGCGGCGACGATGCGGTTCATGGCGTAGATCGAGTCGAAATCGTTGGCGGCGACGATCACCGCGCGATCCGCGTGCTGGAGCGGCGCCGCGAAGCCGCCGCAGACCACGTCGCCCAGCACGTCGAAGATCACCACGTCGGTGTCCTCGAGCAGATGGTGCTCCTTCAGAAGTTTCACCGTCTGACCGACGACGTAGCCGCCGCAGCCCGTGCCCGCGGGCGGGCCGCCGGCCTCGACGCACATCACGCCGTTGAAGCCCTCGATCACGAAATCCTCGGCGCGGAGCTCCTCCGTGTGGAAGTTCACCTCCTGAAGCACGTCGATGACGGTCGGGATCAGGCGCTTGGTCAGCGTGAAGGTGCTGTCGTGCTTGGGGTCGCAGCCGATCTGCAGGACCCGCTTGCCAAGCTTCGAGAAGGCGGCCGAGAGGTTGGACGAGGTCGTGCTCTTGCCGATGCCGCCCTTGCCGTAGACCGAGAACACTTTCGCGCCCTCGATCTTCAGGTTGCGGTCCGCGTTCGGGTCCATGCGGACCTGGACCGATCCGGGACCGTCCTGTCGCAGGTTCGGGGCGCTAGGCTTGGTGTCGAGCGGGGCCATTCAGCTCTCCAATCAGTGCAATGCGGGCGCGCCGGCGGCGACGCCAGGGCGGACGCCCTCGAGGCGGTCCTCGAGATCCTCGCTCGCTTGGCGGAGCGCGGCGGCGGTGGCGTCGTCGGGGGTCCAGTAGTTGCGCTCCTGCGCCTCGATCAGCCGGTTGGCGACGTTGGCGGAGGCTTTCGGGTTCAGCGCGGCGAGGCGGGCGCGCATTTCGGGGTCGAGCACGAAGGTCTCGGTGATGCGCTGGTAGACCCAGGCGTCGACCTGGCCGGTGGTGGCCGACCAGCCGAGGGTGTTGGTCACCTGGGCCTCGATGTTGCGCACGCCCTCGTGGCCGTGGCGCAGCATGCTCTCGTACCATTTGGGGTTCAGCATGCGGGTGCGGGTCTCGAGCGCGACCTGCTCCGAGAGCGCGCGCACCTTGCCGCCGGAGCCGCGGGTCTGGTCGCCGATATAGACCGCCGCCTCGCCGCCGCCGCCCGACTTGGTTTTGGCGCGCTTCACGGCGCGGCCGACGCCGCCGAGGGTGTCGAAGTAATGGTCGATGGTCGTGACGCCCAGCTCGACCGATTCGAGGTTTTGGTAGGCGAGGTCGACGCCCGAGAGCACGCTCTCGAGCAGATCGTGCTGCGGGGTCGCGTCGCCGGTGCGGCCGTAGGCGAAGCATTTCCGCCGCGAATAGGTCTCCGCCAGCTCGTCCTCGTCGTCCCAGACGCCGCTGTCGATCAGCTGGTTCACGTTCGAGCCGTATGCGCCGTCGGCGTTCGAGAACACGCGGAGCGCGGCGGTCTCCAGATCGCAGCCATGCTTGGCCTGGTGCCGGAGCGCGTGGGCCCGCACGAAGTTCATCTCGAGCGGCTCGTCGGCGGCGGCGGCGAGCCAGGCGGCTTCGGCGAGCAGACGGGTCTGAAGCGGCAGCAGATCGCGGAAGATGCCGGAGAGGGTGCACATGACGTCCACACGCGGACGGCCGAGCTCCTCGAGCGGGATCAGGGTCGCGCCGGCGACGCGGCCGTAGCTGTCGTGGCGCGGACGGGCGCCGAGGAGGGCGAGGACCTGGGCGAGGGGGCCGCCCTCGGTCTTCAGATTGTCCGTGCCCCAAAGCACCATCGCGACGGTCTCGGGCAGGCCGCCCCCGTCCTCCGCATAGCGCGCGAGCAGGCGGTCGGCCTGAGCCGCGCCGTCCTTCACCGCAAAGGCGGAGGGGATGCGGAAGGGGTCGAAGCCATGGACGTTGCGTCCGGTCGGCAGGATGTCGGGCGTGCGGATCAGGTCGCCGCCGGGCGCGGGTTGGACGAAGCGGCCGTCGAGGGCGCGAAGGAGCGCGGGGATCTCGCTGTCGGCCCCGAGCGCCTCGGCGATCGCGCCCCAGCGATCGAGGCCGGAGACGGCTTGGCCATCGACCAGACGGGCGAGCTCATCGCGCGTCGGGACGCGCTCTTCGCCGGCGTCGTTTCGGCATTCTTCGCGGGCGTCCCGCGCCGCGTCGGCCATCGCCGCGAGCGTCTCGATCCGGGCGCTCCGACCGTCGACGCGGCCGACGACATGCAAGCCGTCCGGGATCAGGGTGTATTCGAGCTCCAGGATCGCGGCGTTCAGCGCGTCGATCGCCGGCGCGTCGGCCGCGGTCCAGACGGGCGCCTCCGCCGCCAGATCGAGGGCCGCGGCTTGGCCTTGGATCAACTCGGCGAGGTCGCCCGCTTCGGCGCGTTCCGCCGCGTCGAGCCCGCGCCAGCGCTCGAGCGAGGATTTCAGCTCGACCAACCCCTTGTAGAGACCCGCGTTGGCCAGCGGCGGCGTCAGGTAGCTGATTAGCGTCGCGGCGGCGCGGCGCTTGGCGATTGCGCCCTCGGAGGGGTTGTTGGCGGCGTAGAGATAGAAGTTCGGCAGGTCGCGGATCAGGCGGTCGGGCCAGTCCGTCGACGACAGGCCGGTCTGTTTGCCGGGCATGAACTCAAGCGCGCCGTGGGTGCCGAAATGGAGGACCGCATGGGCGGCGAAATCCTCGCGCAGCCAGCGGTAGAAGGCGGAGAAGGCGTGGGTCGGGGCGAAGCCCTTCTCGAACAACAGCCGCATCGGGTCGCCCTCGTAGCCGAAGCCGGGCTGAACGCCGACGAAGACGTTGCCGAAGCGGGCGCCGAGGACGTGGATCGCGGCGCCGTCCGCAAGCTGGCGGCCGGGCGCGGGACCCCATTGCGCCTCGATCTCCGCCAGATGCGGCTCGCGGGCGACATGGTCTTCGGTCGGGATGCGGTGATGGACGTTGGCGTCGGCGCCGAAGGTCTCCGCGTTGCCGTTCAGAACCCGGTCGCGGAGCGCATCGACATCGGCCGGCAGGTCGACCTCGTAGCCCTCGGCCTTCAGCGCGGCGAGCGTGTTGTGCAGGCTCTCGAACACCGAGAGGAAGGCGGCGGTGCCGGTCGCGCCGGCGTTCGGCGGGAAGTTGAAAAGCACAATCCCGAGCCGACGCTCGCGCATGGCGGCGCGGCGGAGCGCGACCAGCTTGGCGACGCGGTCCGCGAGTTGCTCGGCGCGCTCGGGGCAGGCGGTCATGGCGGTCGCCGGCGCGCCGGCGGCGCCCTCTTCTGCGGTTCGCGCGCCTTCTTCTGCGGTTCGCGCGCCTTCGTCCGGACGGCTCGCGCAGGCCCTTTCGCAGCCGTCGCAGGCGTGGGCGCCCAGGCGGCCGCCGAACACCATCGGGCCGGTCGCGCCGTCGATTTCGGGGATCGAGACCATCATGGTGGCCTCGACCGGGGTCAAGCCGCGGTCGGAGCCGCCCCATTGCTCCAGCGTCTGGAACTCGAGCGCATGGGCGGCGAGGTAGGGCGCATCGAGGCGAGCGAGGATCTCGCGCGCCGAGGCGGCGTCGTTGTAGGCGGGGCCGCCGACCAGCGAGAAGCCGGTGAGCGAGACCAGCGCGTCGATCTTCGCGCCCTCGGGGCCAAGGAGGAACTTCTCGATCGCCGGGCGGGCGTCGAGGCCGCTCGAGAAGATCGGGATGGCGCGGAGGCCCTTGGCCTCGAGCGCGCGGATCACGCCGTCATAATGCGCGCTGTCGTCGGCGAGCAGGTAGGAGCGCATCACCAGAAGCCCGACGGTTCCGACGGCGTCCGGCTTCGCGGGGAGCGCGTCGAGGCGCTCGGACACGCGGTCGGGCAGATCCGGGTGATAGAGGCCGAGATCGGGATAATCGCGGGGCTCCACCACGGGGATCGCGCCGCGGAGCGCCGCGCGGGGGCCGGCGGCGTAGCGGTTCGCCAGGAAGCGCGCGAGGTTCAGGATGTTGGCGTCGGAGCCCGACAGCCAATACTGCATCGTCAGGAAATAGGCGCGCAGGTCCTGGGCCGAGCCGGGGATGTATTTCAGGATCTTCGGCAGGCGGCGGAGCATCGCCATCTGTCCGGCGCCCGAGCTGGCGCTCGCGGTCTTTTTCTTGGAGCCGCGGAGCCGCTTCAAAAGCGCGAGGGGGCCGCGCTGGGGCGCGCTCATGTCGAGCCGGCCGAGCTTCGTCAGCTTCACCACCTCGCCGGCGGACAGGCAGCCGACCATGGCGTCGCAATGGTCGCGGCGCGCCTCGAGGTCCGGGAGCACCGCGTTGATGTGGTCCTCGAGGAACAGCATCGACGCGATGACCACATCGCCTTCGGCGATCGCGGTGCGGCAGCGCTCGAGCGCATCTGGGTCGGCGGACCAGTCGGTGGCGGGGTGGATCGACAGCGAGACGCCCGCGGCGCGGAGCTCCGCGCGCACCCGCGCGACCGCGCCGGTCAGGTGACCGTCGAGCGTGACGATCACCACCTTCACGGTCGGAGCCGACCCGGAGCGGGTCGGGACGGCCGGGGCGTCAGCGTCCGAAATGCGCTTTTGCATCGTACAAGGTCTCTAGGGTGATGGTGGCGAGGCCCTGGGCCTCGGCGAAGCGTTCGGTGTTCCGCCGCGCCTTGCCGCGGACGAAGAAGGGAACCTTTTTGAGCTCGCGCTGGGCGTCGTCGGTCCAGCGGATGGCGTCCGGCGCGTCGAGCGCGGCGGCCGCGCCGGCTTCGGCTTTCGGCGCTGCGTCCGGAGCGGGCTCCGGATCGGCCGTCTCGCGCGGCGCGGCGCGGCCGCCCAGATGCGAGGGGCCGGCCGCGTCGTGGAACTCGAAATCCTCGCGGAACATGCCGAGCAGATGCTCTTCGAGCCCCATGACCAGCGGATGCACCCAGGCGTCGAACAGCACGCCGGCGCCGGCGAAGCCCATCTGCGGCGCGGCGTGGGCCGGGAAGTCCTGGACGTGCACCGGCGCCGAGATCACCGCGCAAGGGATCCCGAGGCGCTTGGCGACGTGGCGCTCCATCTGGGTGCCGAGCACCAGCTCGGGCTGGGCCGCCGCGATCGCGGCCTCGACCTCGAGATAATCGTCCGTGACGAGCGCCTCGACGCCATGACGCTCGGCGGCGGCGCGGAGGTCGCGGGCGAACTCGCGGTTGTAGGCGCCGAGCCCGACGACTTCGAAGCCGATCTCCTCGGCGGCGACGCGGGCGGCGGCGATCGCGTGGGTGGCGTCCCCGAAGATGAAGACGCGCTTGCCGGTCAGGTAGGTCGAATCGACCGAGCGGGACCACCAGGGCAGGCGCGGCGGGTCGGCCCGCTCCGCGTCGCGCAGGGCTTGCTCGGGATCGAGGCCGACGAGGCCCGCGAGCTCTCGGACGAAGTCGCGGGTGGCGCCGACGCCGATCGGGACGATCGAGGTGCGCGGCTGGCCGAACTTGCGCTTCAGCCAGTCGGCGGCGGTTCCGGCGATCTCGGGGTAGAGGACGATGTTCACGTCCGCGTCGCGGATCCGGGCGATGTCCGAGGGCCGCGCGCCGCCCGAGAGGCTCATCGGCGCGGCGAGGTTCAGGTCGATCCCGATCGCGTCGAGCAGGCGCGCGATCTCGGCCAGATCGTCGCGGTGGCGGAAGCCGAGCGCGGTCGGGCCGAGGATGTTGGCGCGCGGGCGGCGGCCCTCGCGCGGGGCGGGCTCGAGGTCGGCGTCCGCGAGGCGGCGGACGATCTGGTAGAAGGTCTCGGCCGCGCCCCAGTTCTCCTTCTTGGAGTAGGAAGGCAGCTCGAGCGGGACCACCGGCAGGCCCAGATCGGAGCGCGCGGCGAGGCCGCCCGGATCGTCCTGGATCAGCTCGGCGGTGCAGGAGGCGCCGACCAAAAGGGCCTCGGGCTGGAAGCGCTCGACGGCGTCGCGGCAGGAGCGCTTGAACAGCTCGGCGGTGTCGCCGCCCAGATCGCGGGCCTGGAAGGTGGTGTAGGTGACCGGCGGGCGGGCGTCGCGCCGCTCGATCATCGTGAAGAGCAGATCGGCGTAGGTGTCGCCCTGAGGCGCGTGCAGCACGTAATGCACGCCCTTCATGCCGGTGGCGACGCGCATCGCGCCGACATGGGGCGGGCCTTCATAGGTCCAGACGGTGAGCTTCATGGCCGGCCCTCCCTCAAACCGAAAGCCGCGTGCGGCGGTCGAGCGGGCGGGCGAACAGTTCGGCGAGGTCGCCGGCCTGGTCGAAGCCGTGGATGGGCGAGAACACGAGCTCGATCGCCCATTTCGTGGTCAGCCCCTCGCGCTCCAGCGGGTTGGCGAGGCCGAGGCCGCAGACCGTCACGTCGGCGCGGGCGTCGCGGCAGCGGTCGAGTTGGCGGTCGACGTCCTGGCCCTCCGACAGCGCGACGCCGTCCGGCAGGAGCGCGATCTCTTCGGCCATGTGGCGGGCGTGGATGTAAGGCGCGCCGACCTCGGTGAGGCGCATGCCGCATTCGCGCGCCAGGAAGCGGGCCAGCGGGATCTCGAGCTGGCTGTCGGGGAAGAAGAAGATCGACCTGCCCTCGAGCTTCGGGCGCAGGCGGGCGAGGGCGGTCTCCGCGCGCGCTTTGGGCGCCGCCAGGGTCTCGACGATCCGGCTTTCGGCGACGTCGAAGGCGCTCGCGGCGGCGCGGAGCCAGGCCTCGGTTCCCTCGGCGCCGAACGGGAAGGGCGCGGCGAGGCGGATCGCGCCGCGGCCTTCGAGCAGACGCGCGGTTTCGTTGAGGAAGGGCTGGGCGAGCAGGAACCGGGTGCGCGGTCCGACGGCCGGCATGGCGTCGGCGCGGCGGCCGGGCAGGAAGCGGCAGGGGATCCCGAGCGCCTCGAACAGGCGGGCGAACTGATCCTCCACCACATCCGGCAGCGCGCCGACGACGAGAAGCTCCTCGGCGTCGGTCTCCGCCAGCGCGGGGACGAGCGCGCTCAGGCAGGCGTCCTCGCCCTCGGTGAAGGTGGTCTCGATCCCGCTGCCCGAATAGCTGAGCACGCGGGTGCGTCCGAGATGCTTCGCGGAGAGCCGCTCGGCGGCGCGGGAGAGGTCGAGCTTGATGACCTCGGAGGGGCAGGAGCCGACCAGGAACAGCAGCTTGATGTCCGGGCGGCGCTCGATCAGGCGCTCGACGGCGGCGTCGAGCTCGTCGTTGGCGTCGGCGAGGCCGGCCAGGTCCTTTTCCTCGAGGATCGCGGTCGCGAATCGCGGCTCGGCGAAGATCATCACGCCTGCGGCAGACTGCATCAGATGCGCGCAGGTGCGGGAGCCGACGATCAGGAAGAAAGCGTCCTGGATCTTGCGGTGGAGCCACATGATGCCGGTGAGGCCGCAGAAGACCTCGTGCTGGCCGCGCTCGCGCAGGATCTCGGGCGCGCCGCAGCCGGCGCTCGGGACCGGAGCGTTCGGGGCGGGGAGATCGTCGCGGGGGCTCATACCGGCGCCCCGTCGCGCAGCGCAACGGCGCTCGGCGCGGGGCGCGTCGCGTCGCCTTGCAGCCGCGCCATGCGCAGCTTCCAGAGGAACTGCCCAGCGTTGACGACGTAGGCCAGATAGGCGGCCAGCGCGAGGGTCATCTGGGCCGTCGCGCCACCCCAGTCGGCGAACAGCGCGACCAGGTAGAGCGTGTGGAGCGCCAGCACGAGGAAACTGACGACGTCCTCCCAAAAGAAGGCGTCCGCGAACAGCCAACGGCCGAACACCACCTTCTCCCAGATCGAACCGGTGACCATGATGGCGTAGAGCACCAGCGTCTTCAGCACGATCGAGGCTTCGGCGACGAAGCGCCCCTCGCCGGTCGCGAGGAAGCGGATCACCAGGACGAGGCTGACGAGAAAGACCAGGAATTGCAGTGGGGCGAGCACGCCCTGGACCAGGGTCCAGACCGTCGCGTCGCGGCGGCGGCGCTGCTCGGGCGTATACAGGGGACGCGCCGCGCCGTCGGATCGGCCGGCCGCGCCTTGGCTGTGGCGCTTCGCTTCGATGATGTCGCCCTTCCTCGACGGCATTGCGCCGTTCTCCTCCCGGTTTCGGTCCGTTCCCGCTTCCGCGCATCGCTCTCCATGGGCGCGGTCCGCGGCGCGGCGTCGGCGGAGCGGCTGTCCGATCGTTACGAAGCGAGGTTGGAGCGTCGTTCGAAAAGTGTCAACCTGGATTGACGTCATTTTCGTTTGACGCCCGGGGTCCGGTGGGCGACTGTCGTCTCGACCGCTTCGTTCGGTCTCGCGCGACCGCGGGTCGCAACCGCGTCCGACGAAGCGAACCCGCGGACGTGCGGAGACCGAGCAAGAAGGGAGGGCCCGGAATGGACGCACCATACGGCGCTCCGTCGACAGGCCGAGGCGAAGGTCCCTCGAGCGCGACGAATAAAGAGCGGTCAGGCGGAGCCGCCGCGGGCCGCGGCGGGCTCGCGCTGGCGGCGGCGATCGAGGCGGCGGTCGTGCCGAGGCTCGCGTTGCTCGGAGCGGTCGAGGGAGCGGCGGCCGCGCCGCTTGGGCGCCGCGGCGGGCGGTCGCAGTCCGCGTCGGCGATCCGAGCCGGATCCCCAACCTTTTCCCAGATCGCGCGTCAAGGCGCCTCGTTCTCGGCGAAGGATCACCGCGCCGATGTCGCGATCACGGATGAGTTGGTGATGCGCGTCGCCAAGCACGCGCTCTCCGGCTCCGCGGATCAGGCGGCGCAAGATCTTCACGCCTTGGCGCTCGCCGGCGTGTCGACCGAACGTCTTTGTCTCGAGCTTGTGACGCCCGCCGCGCGCCTGATGGGCGTCTGGTGGTGCGAGGACCGAACCACCTTCGCCGACGTGACGCTCGGGACGGCGCATTTGACGGCCGCGCTCCGAGGGCTGTCGGAAGGCCCGCGGGACCCGGAGTTCTGGGGGGCTCTGAAGGGCGCCGACCGGCGGACCGGCGTCGCGCTCATCGCCGCATGTCCGGGCGATCATCACCGGCTCGGCGCCAGCGTGTTGAGCGTGATGTTCGAGCGGGCCGGCTGGCGGGTGCTCAGCGGCGTCGGCCGCAGCGGCGGGGATTTGGCGCAGATCGTCGCCCAGGAGCCGGTCGACGTGGTCGCGCTGTCCTTGAGCGTTCGGGATATGATCCCGCGTCTCGGCGCTTTGATCGGTCGGCTGCGGCGCGCCTCGAAGAATCCTCGGCTCGGCGTGATGGTCGGCGGACCGGCGTTTTCGCAAACGCGGGAAGACGCTGCGCGGGTCGGGGCGGACGCCTGCGCGTCGGATGCGCGCCGGGCCGTGGCCAAGGCGGGTCGGTTGATGGCGCTCGCGCATTCCGCGGCTTGACTGCTTGAATACGCCTGCGAAACAAGGAGTTGCTGAAAACTACCGGGGCCCGCTCGACGACGGGCTGTCGGATGTAAAGCCCGCAGCGCCGTCGGCGCTCCGGATGCGCCGAAACCGCCGCCGGCTAAGCCGCGCCCGGCAATAGAGCCGAAACCGCATCCATGGACATGCTCGCCCCGAGAGAAACCGTTATCCCGTTCTCCGAACCCCGGAAGGCGCTCGGCGGGCTCAGCGTGACGGCGGTGGAGCGGCTGGTTCTGACCTCGTCGGACGTCGCGCTGGCGATCGATGGCGCGGGGGTGATCCTGGACGTGGCGTTCGGCGGATCGGAGCTGGCGGAGGATGATTGCGGCGTGCGGCGCGGCCGGCTGTGGCGCGACACGGTGACCGAGGAGGGGCGCGCCAAGATCGACGAGCTGCTCGCGACGGCCGCGGCCGGCGAAGCGCCGCGCTGGCGGCAGGTGACGCACCGAACCGCGGATGGAAGCCAGGCGCCGGTGGTCTATTCCGCGGTGCGCCTCGAGCGCGGCGAGGAGCAAGGCGCGAGCGAGGCGGCGGGTCCGGCCGTGATCGCGGTCGGGCGCGATCTGCGCTCGGTGGCGACGCTGCAGCGGCGGCTGATCGACGCGCAGCAGGCGATGGAGCGGGAATACGCCCGGCTCCGGCACGCCGAGACGCGCTACCGGCTGCTGTTCCAGAGCACGGCGGAATCAGTGCTCATCGTCGACGCGGAGACGCGGCGCATCGTCGAGGCGAATCCGGCGGCGCTCGCGCTCATCGGCCTGACGGCGAAGGCGGCGGCGCGCACGACGCTGCCTGATCTTTTCGACAAAGACGGCGCCGACGTGCTCGAATCGCTGCTCGCCTCCGTGCGCTCGACGGGGCGCACGGACGGGGCGCGGGCGCGCTTTGCGGGCGGTGGGGCCGAACGTCTGATCACCGCCAGCCTGTTCCGCCAGGAGGCCGCCACCCTGTTCCTCGTCCGGCTCGGCGCAGACGCCGTTCCGGGCGGAGAGGAGGCGCAGGCGGCGCTCGCCAATCTCTCCAAGATCGCCGAGAGCGCGCCCGACGCGTTGGCGATCACCGACCTCTCCGGCGCGGTGCTGTTCGCCAACGCGGCGTTCTTGGACCTCGCGCAGATCGCGGCGGAGGCGCAGGCGATCGGAGAGCCGATCGAGCGCTGGCTCGGTCGGCCGGGGATCGATTTCGACGTGCTGGCCGGCAATCTTCGCGCGCATGGCTCGGTGCGAAGCTACGACACGATTGTGCGCGACGGCTTCGGCGGGTCGGAGGAGGTCGAGGTCTCGGCCGTCGCCGTGCTCGACGGCTCGCCGCCCTGCTTCGGCTTCGTGATGCGGATGAGCGGCAAGAAGAGCTGGGCCGAGAGCCGGGCCGGCGACAAGCTGCCGCGGTCCGTCGAGCAACTGACCCAGCTGATCGGCCGGGTGCCGCTGCGCGACATCGTGCGCGAGACGACGGACGTCATTGAGCGGCTCTGCATCGAGGCGGCGCTGGAGCTCACCGGCGACAACCGCGCCTCGGCCGCGGAACTGCTGGGGCTTAGCCGGCAAAGTCTGTATGTGAAGCTCCGCCGCTACGGCCTCGGCGATCTCGACGCGGAGCCGGACGAGTGAGCCGTCGCGGCGGATCCTCGCGGCGCGCGCCGGCCATCGGCGGACGCCTGCGGTAAAGGGATCCCGCGGCAAATAAGGGCTCGACAGACTCATGAGTGTCAGCCTTTATTGACACTCATGAGCGTCACTCAAATCACACCGACCTCCGACCCCGCGACGGGCGATGGCGGCGCGCCGAGCCAAAGCGCGCCGAGCCTGTCGGCGGTCGTCGAGCTTTTGAAGCCGATCACCTGGTTCGCGCCGATGTGGGCGTTCGCCTGCGGCGTCGTGTCGTCCGGGGTCTCGGTGGCGGAGAACTGGGTCGCGCTGCTGCTCGGCGTGCTGCTGGCGGGGCCGGTGGTCTGCGGCATGAGCCAGGCGGCGAATGATTGGTGCGACCGCCACGTCGACGCGATCAATGAGCCGAACCGACCGATCCCGTCCGGCCGCGTGCCCGGGCGCTGGGGGCTCTGGATCGCGCTGGCGCTCAGCGCCGCGGCGTTTCCGCTCGCCTGGACGCTTGGTCCGTGGGTGTTCGGCGCGACGGCGCTCGGGGTGGCGCTCGCCTGGGCCTATAGCGCGGAGCCCGTGCGGCTGAAGAAAAGCGGTTGGTGGGGCCCGGCGGCGGTCGCGCTCTCCTATGAGGGGCTGACCTGGTTCACCGGGGCGGCCGCGATGCTCGGCGCCCTGCCGCGCTGGGAGATCGTTGCGCTGGCGCTTCTCTACAGCGTCGGCGCGCACGGGATCATGACGCTCAACGATTTCAAGGCGATCGACGGGGATCGGCGAACCGGCGTGCGCTCGCTGCCGGCGACGCTCGGGGTCGATCGCGCGGCGCGGCTCGCCTGCGCGGTGATGGCCGTTCCGCAGCTCGTCGTGGTCTCTCTTCTAATCGCCTGGGGCTTGCCTCTGGCCGCGGTGGTCGTGGCGGGGCTCCTGGCCGCGCAGTTCGCGCTGATGCCGCGGCTGTTGGCGGCCCCGAAGGCGCAGGCGCCCTGGTACAACGCCACCGGCACCTCGCTCTACGTGCTCGGGATGATGGCGAGCGCCGTCGCGCTCGGTGGAACGGCTTGAAGCGCGGGGAGGCGCGACCGGCTTGACGAACGCAATTGGACCTCAACGACCGCTCTCCTGGCTCGGCGTGGCGCGGCTCGGCCTCGCGCAGACGGCGCTCGGGGCGGTGACTGTGCTGACGATCGCGATCCTGAATCGGGTGATGATCGTCGAGCTCGGGATGGCGGCGACGATACCGGCGGCGCTGGTGGTGTTTCAGTACGCGGTGCAGCTGCTCCGGCCGCGCTTCGGGTTCCGCTCGGATGTCGGCGGGCGGCGGACGCCTTGGATCATCGGCGGGACGGCCGTGCTCGCGCTCGGCGGGATCGCGGCGGCCTCGGCGGTCGCGGTCATGTCGGTCGATCGGGTGATGGGCGTCGGCCTCGCGGTGGGCGCCTATCTGCTGATCGGGCTCGGCATCGGGGCCGCGGGCACGACGCTGCTCGCGCTGCTGACCGCGCGGGTCGCGCCGGAGCGCAAACCCGCGGCGGCCTCGATGCTCTGGATCATGATGATCGCCGGCATCGTCGCGACCGCGATCACTGCGGGTCAGTTGCTCGAGCCGTTCAGCTTCGAGCGGCTGATCCAGGTGGCGATCGGGATCGGCGGGCTCGCCTTCCTGACGGCGACGCTCGCGGTCTGGGGCATGGAGCCGCGCGGGGCGGCGAGCGCCGAGCAGACCGGGGCGGCCGAGAAATCGGACTTCTGGGCGGCGCTGGCGGAGATCTGGGCCGATCCGACGGCGCGGCGCTTCACCTATTTCGTGTTCGTCTCGATGCTCGCCTACAAAGGGCAAGACATCATTCTGGAGCCGTTCGCGGGCGAAGCGTTCGGCTACACGGTCGCGGAATCGACCGCTTTGTCGGGCCAGCAGCATGCGGGCGCGCTCATCGGCATGGCGCTGGTGGCGGTGTCGGGTTGGCTGCTCGGCGGGCATTCGGCGCAGGTGCTGCGGATCCTGACGATCGGCGGCTGCGCGGCGTCGGCCGCGGCGCTCGGCGGTCTCGGCCTCGTCGGACATCTGGAGATCGCGGCGGGGCTTCAGCCCGCGGCGATGGCGCTCGGCTTCTCCAACGGCGTGTTCGCGGTCGCGGCGATCGCGTCGATGATGGCGCTCGCTTCGGAGGGCGGGCGGTCGCGCGAAGGCGTCCGGATCGGGGTCTGGGGCGCGGCGCAGGGGGTCGCGTTCGGGCTCGGCATCCTGTCTGGCGCGGCGGCGGTGGATCTGTTCCGCCTCGCCTTCGGCGCGGCGTCGCCGAGCTATGGCAGCGTGTTCGGGCTGCTGGCGGTGTCGTTCCTGCTCGCGGGCGCTCTGGCGCTTCGAGCCGTGCAGTCGGGGGCGGCGCGGGTGCGCGTCGGCTTCGGCGACGAAGCGCCGGCGGCGGGCGCGTGAAAGACTAGCAAAAGGGAGGTGCCGCCATGCGCGCCGAGACCAATCCGGAGACGACCGCGGCGACCGCGACGGCGAACGCGCCGATCTACGATGTGGTCGTGATCGGCGGCGGGCCCTCGGGCGCGACGGCGGCCGAGCGGCTGGCGAAGGCCGGGCGCTCCGTGCTGCTGATCGACCGGGCGGGGCGGATCAAGCCCTGCGGCGGCGCGATCCCGCCGAGGCTGGTGCGCGACTTCGCGATTCCGGACGCGCTTCTGGTCGCGCGGATCCAGGGCGCGCGAATCATCTCCCCCTCGGGCAAGCAAGTCGCGATGCCGATCGAGGGCGGCTATGTCGGCATGGTCGACCGAGAGGATTTCGACGAGTATCTCCGGGTCCGCGCGGCGAATGCCGGCGCGGAGCGGGCGACGGGGACCTTCGAGGCGATCGAGCGCGACGGCGCGGGCGCGGCGGTGGTGCGCTATCGGCCGAAGACGGTCGATGCGGACGGACGGCGGGATCCGGTCCGGGTTCGGGCGCGCTATGTGATCGGCGCGGACGGGGCGCGGTCCAATGTCGGCCGGCAAGAGGTCAAGGACGGCGACAAGATCCCGTACGTCATCGCCTATCACGAGATCATCAAAACGCCGGAGACGGCGGAGGACGGCGCGGCGTTCGACGGCTTGCGCTGCGACGTGGTCTATCGCGGTTCGATCAGCCCGGACTTCTACGGCTGGGTGTTCCCGCACGGCGCGAAGACGAGCGTCGGCATGGGCACCGGCGTCGACGGCGTCTCGCTCAAAAGCGCGACCGCCGAGCTGCGCAAGGCCTCGGGGCTCGAGCATGCGGAGACCGTGCGCACCGAGGGCGCGCCGATCCCGCTGAAGCCGCTGAAGCGCTGGGACAATGGGCGCGACGTGGTGCTGGCGGGCGACGCCGCGGGCGTGGTCGCGCCGGCGTCGGGCGAGGGCATCTATTATGCGATGATCGGCGGCGAGCTCGCCGCGGACGCCTGCGAGCTCGCGCTCGAGACCGGCGACGCGAAGGCGCTCGGGACGGCGCGCAAGCGCTTCATGAAGGAGCATGGCCGGGTGTTCTGGGTGCTCGGGCTGCTCCAGTGGTTCTGGTATTCGAGCGACAAGCGGCGGGAGAAATTCGTCGCGATGTGCGCGGATCCGGACGTCCAGCGGCTGACCTGGGAGAGCTACATGAACAAGAAGCTCGTGCGCAAAGATCCGATGGCGCATGTGCGGGTGTTCATGAAGGACATGGCGCAGCTGCTCGGGCTCGCGCGGGCCTGAGCGATGGATCTCTCGGATCTCGAGGCGGTCGCGCGCGATTTCGTGACGTCGGGCCGGATCGTGGATCTGGCGCTCGCGGTGATCCTGCTCGAGTTTCTGTGGCTGTCGGCGCGCTGGGTTCGGACCGGACGCGGGCAGCCGCCCCTCGATCTGGCGCTCAACCTCGCGGCCGGGGGCTGCATCGCGCTGGCGCTGCGTCTCTGGATCGCGGAGGCCGGCTGGACCTGGGTCGCGCTCAGCCTGCTGGCGGCGCTGGCCGCGCATTGGGCCGATCTGGCGCGGCGGGATCGTTCGGCGGCGCGCTGAGGCGTCCCGCCAGCATGTCGCGTTTTCGGCCATAGCCCGGGCGTCGCGCGACCGCGAAGCCTGCGGCCAGCAGATTCCGGCGCACCCAGCCGGCGGCGGCGTAGGTCGCGACGGTGCCCTCGGGCGCGGTGCGGGCGGCGAGCGCGGCCATCAGCTCGGCCGACCACATGGCCGGGTTCTTGGCGGGCGTGAAGCCGTCGAGGAACCAGGCCTCCGTCTCTCGCGCCCAAGCCTGCGGGATCGCCGCCACGTCGCCGACCCAGAGGGTCAGCGAGACCCGGTCGAACGTGCGGGTCGAGAGACCGGGCGGCGGCGGCCAGCCGGCCGCGAGCAGCGCCTCCGCGTACGGCTCGAGGTCGGGCCAGCGGGCGATCGCGCGGCGGATCGCGTCGGGCTCGGGCGGATGGGCCTCGACCGACGCGTAGTCGAGCCGCGCCGGCGCCTCGGGGTCGGCGTCGAGGGCGCGCCAGACGGTCAGAAAGTTCAGCCCAACGCCGAAGCCCAGCTCTCCGATCGCGAAGCGCGGCCGGCCGCGCCAGCGCTCGGGCATGCCGTTGCCGGCGAGGAACACATGCTGGGTCTCGTCGCGGCCGTCCTCTCTGGAGTAGTAGACGTCGTCAT
Source organism: Pseudomonadota bacterium (assembly GCA_039819865.1). Classification (GTDB taxonomy): domain Bacteria; phylum Pseudomonadota; class Alphaproteobacteria; order Rhodobacterales; family Rhodobacteraceae; genus JBCBRF01. Next base: position 42,453 of record JBCBRF010000008.1, read on the forward strand.
AGGCGCGCGAGATCGGCGCGCCGCCTTCGGTCCAGTCGAGCGCTGGCGGCGCGGTCGGGTCGGGGGCGGTCATCGCACTTCTCTAGATCATGATCCCGCTTCTTCGAACCCGGATCACGGTCTAACCTTCCGTTTCGCCACGCGCTCGGACGGAGGGCCGGCGCCCCCTTATCCTGATCGCGCTCTGTTTGTTTTGTCGCGCGACCGGACGGATAACCGGTTCCCACTTATCCTGGTCGCGCTTGGTTTGTTTTGTCGCGCGACCGGACGGATAACCGGTTCCCACTTATCCTGGTCGCGCTTGGTTTGGTTTGTCGCGCGATCGGACGGATAACCGGTTCCCCCTTATCCTGATCG
>JBCBRF010000009.1:0-40867 GCA_039819865.1 Pseudomonadota bacterium
CAGATCCTGAGCGAATGTCTGCGCAGCCCCTACACCCGTATCCCGCTCTACCGCGAGAACTCGGAGAACATCGTCGGCGTCGTCCACGCCAAGGACCTGCTCCGCGCTGTCGACAAGCTGATCCGCGGCCCCCAAGGCGGCCTGGACCGGATCGGCGAGCTCGACGTGATGCGCGTGGCGATGGAGCCTTGGTTCGTGCCGGACACCACCTCGCTCTCGGACCAGCTCCGCGCCTTCCTGGCCCGCAAGAGCCATTTCGCCCTGGTCGTCGACGAGTACGGCGCGCTCCAGGGCCTGATCACGCTCGAGGACATCCTCGAGGAGATCGTGGGCGAAATCGCCGACGAGCATGACGACGAGGTCGAGGGCGTCGCACGCGAGGCCGAGGACGTCTGGGTGCTCGACGGCGTGACCGCGATCCGCGACCTGAACCGCCTCTATGACTGGCGCCTGCCGGACGACGAGGCGACGACGATCGCGGGTCTGGTGATCCACGAAGCCCAGACCATCCCGACCCGCGGCCAGGTCTTCATCTTCCACGGCTTCCGCTTCGAGATCCTGGAGCGCAAGCGCCACCAGATCACCAAGCTGCGCATGAAAAAGCTGCCGGCCCAGGAAGCGGCGTAGCGGGCGGCTTCGGGGCGCGCCCAGCGCCGCGCCGCCTCACTCCTCGAACGGCGGCGCCGCAAAGACGGCGTCGCGACCCGAGCGCGAGCCTGCGCGTAGAACCCCACGGCGAGGGAGGCGACCCATGCGCCACGCCAAGCAGTTTTTCACCCCTGAGGAGATCCGTCCTCTGGCCGAGCGCTCCGACCTGATGGGCGCGTTTCTGCTGCTCCATTGCTGGGGGATCGTGTTCGGCGCGATGGCGCTGGCCGTTCTGTGGCCGAACCCGCTGACCTGGCTGCTCGCGATCATGCTGATCGGCTCCCGCCAGCTCGGCCTCGCCATCCTGATGCACGACGCCGCGCACAACGCGCTGTTCAAGACCCGGTCCTGGAACGAATGGGCGGGCGACTGGCTCTGCGGCCGCCCGATCCTCGCCGACCTCGCCGCCTATCGCCGCTATCACCTGAAGCACCATCGGCATGCCCAGACCGAGCTGGACCCGGATCTGCCGCTCTCGAAGCCCTTCCCGACGACCCGCGCCAGCCTGATCCGCAAGCTCGTCCGCGACGTCACCGGCCAGACCGGCGTGAAGCAGCGCCTGCAGCAGATCGCGCTCGCCTTCGAGCTGGCGGGCGAGGCGGACAAAGGCGATCCGCGCTCCGAGCAGCTGAGCCAGAACTTCAACGGCCCGAACCTGCTGAAATCGCTGCTCGCGAACGCCGCCCTGTTCGCGGTCCTGGCGCTCGCGGGCGTCTGGTGGGCCTATCCGCTGTTCTGGCTCCTGCCGCTTCTGACCTGGTATCAGCTGGTGCTTCGCGTTCGGAACATCGCCGAGCACGGCGCGGTCGAATTCTCGGAGGATCCGCTGAAGAACGTGCGGACCACCTACGCCGATCCGGTCACCGCGCTGTTCCTCGCGCCTTATTGGGTGAACTACCATCTCGAGCATCATTTGGTGATGCACCTGCCCTGCTGGCGCCTGCCGGAGGCGCATCGGCTGATGCTCGCGAAGGGCCATCGCCCCGAGATGACGATCGGGCGAAGCTACTGGGAGGTGCTGAAGCGCGCCTCGAACCGCCCGGCGGCCGCCTGACGGCGCGGCGAGGCCAGGCGAGGCGAGGAGCGCGCGCCCGCGCGCGACGAGCCCCCCAAACCTTCATCGCCAGAGTCGCTCGTCCCGGCTTTCGCCGGTCCTCGCAGGCGCTCGCTTGTCCTGATCGCGCTCAGAACAACACCACCTGCCGCACCGCCGTCCCATCGGCCAGGCGTTCGAAGCCGAGATTGATCTCGTCGAGCGTGATCCGATGGGTCAGCAGCTTCTCCACCGGGAAGCGGCCGGCGCGGTGCAGATCCGCGAACATCGGCAGATCGCGCTTCGGCACGCAGGTCCCGACGAACGAGCCTTTCAGCGTGCGCTCCTCCGCGACCAGCGACAGCGGCGACAGATCCATCCGCGCATCCGGATGCGGCAGCCCCGCCGTCACCGTCGTCCCGCCCCGTCCCGTGAGCGCATAGGCGAGCTCCAGCGCCCGCGCCGATCCCGCCATCTCGAACGCGTATTCAGCCCCCCCGCCGGTGATCTCCTTCACCTGCGCGACCGCGTCCGGGTCGGAGGCGAGCACCGTGTCGGTCGCCCCGACCTCCCGCGCGAGCGCCAGCTTCTCCGGGTTGAGGTCCACCGCCACGATCCGCCGCGCGCCCGCCGCCCGCGCGCCGAGCACGGAGCAGAGCCCGACCCCGCCGAGCCCGACCACCGCCGCGGTCGCGCCAGGTCGGAACTGCGCCGTGTTGATCACCGCCCCCGCGCCCGTCACCACCGCGCAACCGAACAGCGCCGCGATCTCGGGCGGCAGTTCCGGATCGATCTTCACCAGCGATCCGCGGTGCAGCACCGCATACTCCGCGAACGCCGAGACCCCGACATGGTGGTGCACCGGCGCGCCGCCGCGGGAGAGCCGTCGCACGTCGCCGAGCAGGCTCCCGGCCCCGTTCGCCTTGGCCCCGGGCTCGCAGATCGAGGGCCGGCCGGAGGCGCAAGGCAGGCACGTCCCGCAGGAGGGCGCGAACACCAGCGCCACCTGGTCGTCGACAGCGAGATCGCCCACGCCGGCGCCGATCTCGACCACCCGCCCCGCCGCCTCGTGCCCCAGCACCATCGGCGTCGGCCGCGGCCGGTTGCCGTCGATCACCGAGAGGTCGGAATGGCAGAGCCCCGCCGCCTCGACTTTGACCAGCACTTCGCCAGGGCCCGGCCCCTCGACCTCGACCTCCCCGATCTCGAGCGGCTTGGTCTCTTGATAGGGCCGATCGACCCCGCAGGCGTTCAGAATGGCGGCGCGCATGCGCATGGGTTGGCCTCCCTAAGTTCTTTTGCTCAAAGATGACCGAGCCGCCCGCCGCTGTCATCGCCCGTCTTGCGTCGCGGCCACGGCTCGGTGCGCATGCGGACGAGGACGAGGACGAGGACGCCTATGAAAGCCGCCGCCTATCGACGTTTCGGCCCCGCCGCCGAGGTCCTCGAGATCATCGATCGGCCCGCCGCGGCGCCAGGGCCAGGCGAGGTCAGCGTCCGCGTCCGCGCCTCCGGCGTGAACCCCTCCGATGTGAAGCTGCGCGCCGGCGCGCGGCCCGGCGGCGTTGCGCCGGAGATGCCCTATCCGGAGATCACGCCGCATTCCGACGGCGCGGGCGAGATCGACGCGGTCGGCGACGGCGTCGATCCGAGCCGGGTCGGCCAGCGGGTCTGGCTATGGAACGGGCAGTGGGAGCGCGCGTTCGGCACGGCGGCGGAGCAGATCGTCTTACCGGCCGAGCAAGCGGCGCCGCTGCCCGACGCCTGCAGCTTCGCGGAAGGCGCCTGCCTCGGCATTCCCGCGACCACGGCCCATGTGGGTCTGTTCGCGGACGGCCCGATCGAGGGCGCGACCGTGCTGGTCAGCGGGGGCGCCGGCGCGGTCGGCGCATACGCCGTTGAGATGGCGAAGCTCGGCGGCGCGGCGCAGGTTCTGACCACGGTCAGCGGGCCCGAAAAGGCGGCGCTGGCGAAAGAGTTGGGCGCTGACCATGTGATCAACTACCGTGAGGAAGACGTGGTGGAGGCGGTGATGACGGCGACGGCGGGCGCTGGCGTCGATCGCATCGTCGAAGTCGAGTTCGGCGGGAACCTGGCGACCAATACGGAGATCATCAAGCCGAACGGCGCGATCGCGTCCTACGCCTCGATGGCCGTCCCCACTCCGAAGCTGCCCTTTTATCAACTGATGTTCAAATGCGTGACGCTGCGGCTCTATGTGGTCTATCGGCTGGCCCCGGCGCTTCGCCGGCGAGCCGTAGCCGATTTAGAGCGTTGGTTGTCGGAGGGACGACTAAGCCACCGCATCGCGGGGCGTTGGCCTCTTGCGCAGATCGCGGACGCGCACGCTCAGGTCGAGGCCGGCGCGAAGATCGGCGCCGTTATCGTCGACGTCTGAACGCGGCGAGCGCGACTGACTCGAACCCGCCGCGCGCACGACGCCGCGAAGCACACCGTTCATCGGCGTCAGGCGTCGAGCGAGAACTCGAGCAGCAGGCGGCCAAGGGCCGATTCGAACAGCAGATGGTCGGACTCCGCCCCGATCGGAGACCGTCCGCGCGCCGATCCGTCGGGCCCGCTCGCTTCGACGCGATAGGCCTCGACCGCATCCTCGGCGAAGAAAGCGTCGAGCACTTCGACCAGCTCGTCCACGAGGGCGGGCGCCGCCCCTTTCGGCAGGGTGCGCCCGAGCCAGCGCTCGCCCAGCGCTTCGACCTCGTCGCGCCAGTCGCGCACCGGCGTGATCTCGAACCGCAGGCCCGCGCGCTCAACCTGGAACGCAGCATAGAGAGAGTCCTCGCGCTCCTCCTCGCCGTCGCCGATCCAGTCGAACGAATAGAAGTACCGAGCGTCGGGGTTCGGATCGAGACCGGCGTTCACCGCCGCGACGCCAGCCAGGAAGCCGTCGATGAAATCCCCGCTCGGGCGATCTTCGACTTCTTCCGGCGAAAGACCAAGATCGCCGTCGAACACGTCGGCGTCTGCGACGCTCGCTCGCTGCGCAGCCTGCGCCATGGCGCTCCCCTTTTGCTCCGGTCGTGTCGGCCTGTAGAAAGTGCGCGTTTTGGATGTTTGGTGAGTCTCGCGCTGCGACCCTATTTACGCTGTCGACGCGGCTGGGGAAAGCCGGAACGCGCATACTTATCCACCGGGTCGTCGAGCCCAGCATGCGCGTCGCCCGAGGCGCCGATCCGGGAGGGCTGATCCGGGCCGCTGATCCGGGGGGGGCTGATCCGGGCCGCTGATCCGGGGCGAGGGTTATGGCTGCAGACGCGTTCGGCGCCAGCCGGGCCCCTCATCCGCGCCCGAAGCGTCCTGCTCGGAAGCCTCCCGTCCTGAAGCCTCCCTCCAGGTCCATCGCACCCGGTCGTGGAGGCGGAACGCCCCATCCGCCCAGAATTCGATCTCCGACGGCGTGATGCGCAAACCGCCCCAATGCGGCGGTCTTGGCGGATCGAGCGGATGCTTCGCCGCGAAGCGGGCGACCTCGGCCATCAGCGCGCCGCGGCTCGACAGGGGCCGCGACTGCTGCGACGCCCACGCGCCCAATCGGCTCTGGAGCGCGCGCGAGCGGTAATAGGCGTCCGCTTTCTCCGGCTCGACCAGGCTCACCTGGCCGCGCGCGCGGATCTGACGGCCGAGGCTTTTCCAGTGCATCACCAGCGCCGCCTGCGGATTCGCCTCGAGCTCCCGCCCCTTCGCGCTCTCGAAATTGGTGTAGAAGATGAATGCGCCGCGGCCGCCAAGGGCGCCCGAGACGCTCCCGCCCGAGACGCTCCCCGACGCTTCGATCTCCTTGAGCAGCACCATGCGGACATTGGGCAGACCGTCCGCGTCCGCCGTCGCGAGCGCCATCGCGTTCGGATCATTGGGTTCGCTCTCGCGCGCCTCCGCAAGCCAGCGCTCCGCGATCTCGAACGGGTCGTCGCCTGCGAAGAGCGCCGAGGGCGTATTGGGATCGTCATCCTGCGGCGGCGTGGCGGCCATTCGAACACACTCCTGGTCAACCGTTCAGCGATGCGTCGCGCGGGACCCGGCGCGACAGGAAACCGCCAGCGCGGGCGAATTAGCCTGATAACCGCCAAATTTGAACGGCAGCGCCGGTTTCGCGTTACAAGCTCGTATATAGAGAACCATCAGGCCGCGGCGATTCGACGTGGGCGCATCAGAGGCGGTTCTGGCGAGGAACGGACGGCGCGGCGAGAGTTTGGCGCGCCGACGCATTGAGGGAACTCGAATGAGCACATTGAAGTCTTCGATCACGGCCGGCGCTCTGGCCCTGACCATGGCGGTCGCCGGTTGCGCGAACCAGGGCGGCGGCGGCGTCGGCGGCACCGGGATCAGCAAGCAGACCGTTGGCGCGGGCGCCGGCGCCGTCGGCGGCGCTCTGATCGGCAGCACGATCGGCTCGGGCAGCGGCCGCACCGCGGCGATCATCGTCGGCGGCCTGCTGGGCGCGCTCGCGGGCAGCGAGATCGGCCGAACCATGGACGAGAACGACCGTCTCCGGGCGGAGCAGAACCGTCAGCTCGCGCTTGAGACCGCGCCCTCGGGTCAGCCCACCAGCTGGAACAATCCGGACAGCGGCTATGGCGGCTCCATCACGCCGCGGCCGGCTTACGAGACCTCGGGCGGCGAGGTGTGCCGCGAATACACCGAAACCATCCGCATCGACGGCCGCAATGAGACGGCGGTCGGCGTGGCCTGTCGGAACGCGGACGGCACGTGGCGAGTCGTGAACAGCTGATCCGCGCCGCGCGCCCAGCGCCCATCGCAAGGGCGGTCGGGCGCGCGCTTGCGGCGGGCCTGTCCTTAGCGCTGGCGTTTGGCGCGAGCATGCTCGCGCCGGCCGTCGCCCAAGAAGCCGCTCAAGGAGCCTCCCAGAAATCTTCCCAGGAGGAGGCTTCCCAGGAGAAGGCTTCGCAGGAGGCTTCTCCGGAGGAGGCTTCCCAGAAGATCCCACGGGAAGCTTCGCCGCAGGACGCGCCGCGCGACGCGGAACACAGCGCGTCGGACCGGCCCGCCGCCGACGCCGGGCCTCCTCAACAGTCTCTCGAAGAACAGGTCGAGGCGAGCGCCGCCGTCGGCGCGCGCGACCTGCTGTTCGGCGACGCCGTGGCCGCCTTCGACGCGGGCGACACGGGCAAGGCCGCCTCGATCTGGCGCGCCCTCGCCGACAGCGGCGATCCGCAATCCATGGAGAACCTCGCGCGGCTGCTCGAGCGGGGCTACGGCGTGCCCGAAGACCGGGCCGAGGCCATAGCGCTGCGCCGGCAGGCCGCGTCGCTCGGTCTGGCCGAAGCGCAACGCGGGCTCGCCGACGCCTATCTGCTCGGCGTCGCCACGCCCGCCGACGCCGTCGACCGCGCAGAGGGCCTGAAGCGCTCCGCCGAGACGGCGATCGCCTGGTACATGCGCGCGGCGGACGCCGGCGACGCCAAGGCGAAGTTCGCGCTCGGGGTCGCTTATTGGCGCGGGCTTGGCGTCGCGCCCGATGAGGAGAGCGCGATCGCCTGGTTCCGCCGCGCCGCGGGCGCCGGCGACGAGCGCGCCGCCGAACTCCTCGCTCAGCTCGACGACGAACGCCCGCCGGCGGAGGCGAGCCGAGACGACGGGGACGGCCCGGTCGCGATCCGCTATGGCGCGCGAGCGCCGCTGGCGCCCTTGAACGCCCAAGACGCCGAGGAAGCGCACGACGCCGAGAGCGCCGAGGACGCCGCAAATGAGCGCCCCGCCGCCCCCCTCGCCTCCCAAAGAGCTGCGGGATCGGACGCGTCGACGACCGTTATCCGGTATGGCGCGGTCGCGGGCGCCGACGCAGAAGACGGCGAAACCGCCGCCGACCGCACGCGCGGCGCGTCCATCGAAGACGGCCAGCCGCCGGGTCCGAGCGACGACGCGCTCGCCGCAGCCCATCGCCTTCTCGACCGGGGCCGGGCCGTGGCCGCGGCCCGCATCTACCGCCGGCTCGCCGCGGCGGGCGACGCGGACGCGCTCTATGCGCTTGGAAACCTCTACGCCGAGGGCGTCGGCCTACGCCGGGACCGGATCGAGGCGATCCGGCTCTGGCGCGACGCCGCGCTGGCCGGCTCGACGGAAGCCGCGGAAGCGATCGCGACCGCCGTTCCAACCCTCGACGATGAGGCGCTGGAGCGCCTGCGCGCCGAGTCGGAGGCGCGGTGAGCCGGAGGCGCGGTGCGCCCTGTCCGCGGAGCGACGCAATCCGGGCGATCCGGACAAGCGCGGCGACCGACGCCCACCGCCCTGCGTTGACCCTTCGCCCGCGATATGCCACTGGCCCTGTCCAGCGCGGAGACGTGAAGCGCCGTCCTGTCAGGACGTTCGCGCGCGGCCTCCGGCGGACCCTTAGATCCGCGACCTTTTCCCGCGACCGAGGATCCGACGGCCGGAGCGACCGAGCGCGGGACGCGAAACGCCGACGCGAGATCGATCTTGGGCGAGGGCGCCTTCTGACGACGTTCTTGGGTGGATGCATGACGACGGACGGCGGATATCTCTCCGGCAAGCGTGGCCTGATCATGGGCGTCGCGAACGATAAATCGATCGCTTGGGCGATCGCGCGCCAGTGCCGCGAGGCCGGCGCGGAGCTCGGCTTCACCTATGTCGGCGAGGCGCTGGAGCGCCGCGTGCGACCGCTCGCCGACAGCGTCGGCTCCACGTTGGTTCTGCCCTGCGACGTCACGGACGCGGCCGCGATGGATGAGGCTTTCGCCGAGATTGAAAAGGCCTGGGGCCGGCTCGACTTCCTGGTCCACGCCATCGCCTTCTCGGACAAGGACGAGCTGCGCGGACGCTATGTCGACACCAGCCCGGAGAACTTCGCCCTGACGATGAACGTCAGCTGCTATTCCTTCACCGCCGTCGCCCAGCGCGCGGAGAAGCTCATGACCGATGGCGGCGCGCTTCTGACGCTCACCTATTATGGCGCGGAGCGCGTCATGCCGCACTACAACGTGATGGGCGTCGCCAAGGCCGCGCTCGAGGCTTCGGTGCGCTACATGGCGATGGATCTCGGCCCGAAGAATATCCGCGTGAATGCGCTGTCGGCCGGACCGATGAAGACGTTGGCCGCCGCCGGCATCGGCGATTTCCGCTACATCCTGAAGTGGAACGAGTACAACTCGCCGCTCCGCCGCAACGTCACCCAGGACGATGTGGGCCGGGCCGGGCTTTACTTGGTCAGCCCGCTATCCTCAGGGGTCACGGGCGAGACCCATCACGTCGACTGCGGCTACCACGTGGTCGGCATGAAGGCCGAAGACGCGCCGGACATCTCGACCGCGTAACCCCTGCCCGGATCGCGCCGAAAGCGGGCCGCCGCCGGGCGCAAAGAGCCGTTGTTCCGCCCGCTCCGAATGCGGCGAGGGTCGCACCATAGGCGTGACCCACAGGCGCCCCCCAAAGAGCGCTCGAGTTCTCCCCAAATCCGCCCCGATGCGTCCGGATACGCTACTGGGGTCGCTTGCGCCCCCGCGCACGAGATGGTACCCGAAACGTGGTTCTGGGGAGCGGCGTAACGTTGGTCGGAAGGGGTCTTCCATGCCGGGTTGGTGGACGTTGCGACGGCTGTTGGGGCGCGTCGCCTCAGCCGGTTTCGCGCTCACGATCGTCGCACATGCGGCGCCGACTCGGGCGCAGGACGAAGGTCCGCGACAGAGCTACGACCAGTTCGTGCGCGAGGCGAACCAGAACACGGTGACGATCGTCGCCGGCGGCCCGGCGGACACCAGCCTGTTCATCGCCAACGATCTCGCCACGGTTTTGCACTGCGTGAACGGTCTTCGGGTGATCCCGATGGTCGGCCGCGGCGGGGCCAACAACGTCTACGACCTTCTATTCCTGCGCGGCGTCGACCTCACCATCGTGCGCGCCGACGTTCTCGACCGGATCGCGCAGGACGAGCGCTACACCCGCAACCTGCGGGAGCGCATCGTCTATGTCGCGCCGCTCTTCAGCGAAGAAGTGCATTTGATCGTTTCCGATGAGGTCGAGACGCTCGCCGACCTCGAAGGCAAGTTCGTCAATGTCGGGCCTCCGGGCTCGCTGGCGCTCGCCGCCGACAGTCTGCTGAGCCAGGCGGGCGTCGAGGTCATCGAATCGAAGTTCGACACCTCGCTCGCCATTGAGCGGCTGATCGACGGCCGGCTCGACGCGGTCTTCCTCACCGGCGGCAAGCCGATCCCGGCGCTGGCGCAGTTGCAGGGCTCGACCGGCCTGAAGCTTCTGTCCCTGTCGCCGCCGGGGGGCGACACCGTCTACGCCGCCGCGAGTTTCAGCCACGAGGACTATCCGGATCTGGTGCGCGCCGGCGAGGAGGTGGCGACCATCGCCGTCCCGAGCGTTCTCGCCGGTTATGATTGGCCGGCCGACCACCCGCGCTATGCGAAGACCAAGCTTTTCACCGAGACGCTGTTCGAGCGAATCGCCTATCTGCGCCGCCCTGCGCGCCATCAGAAGTGGAGCGACGCGCAGATCGCGGGCGAGGTGACCGGCTGGCGGCGGTTCGCGCCGGCCGAGCCTCTGGTCGCAGCACTCCAGGCCCCGGCGGTGGAAACGGTGTCGATCGCCACGCAGCAGGCCTCCGTCGCGCCCGTGATCAACGCCGGGCCGTCGGATACGGAGATCGAGACCATGTTCGAGCAGCGGCTGGCGGAATACGGAATCAAGCCGCGCAACGACGATGAGCGCGCGCTCCTGCTCGACGCATTCAAGCGCCGGCTTCAGGCGACTGCTCAATAGGCGCCGCGCGCGCCGGGAGGATGCAACCGATGCCGACCGAGCCGAAGCGGACCATCGCCGCCTCGAGGATCGCCAAAACGACGCGAGAGCGTCCGGAAGGTTCTGGGTTTTCTCGGCGCCGCGCCCTGACCGTTATGGCGGGCCTCGGCGGCGCGGCCCTGGCGGCGCCGCACCTTCTCGGCCGCGCCGTCGCGCAATCCCGCCCCCTGGTGATCGGCGGCAAGGCCTTCACGGAGCAATACGTCCTCGCCGAGATCACCAAGCAGCTGCTCGAGAAGAACGGCGTCGCCTCCCAGACCAGGGTCGGCTACTCGACGACCGCGATCCGCGAGGCGCAACTCGGCGGCGAGGTCGATCTGTCCTGGGACTACACCTGGACCGGCTGGGCCGTGCATCATGGCCGCGACGGCTATCGTCCGCCCGATGAGATCCTGAGCGAGCTGCGTCGGCTGGACCAGCCCGAGGGCCTCGTCTGGCTGCAGCGCAGCGATGTCAACAACACCTACGCGCTCGCGATCAATCTCGACTTCGCCGCCGAGAGCTGCATCCATTCGATGCCCGACCTGGCTCAGGCGCTCCGCAACGGCCTCCGGCTGCGCCTCGCCTCCGACCAGGAATGCCATCAGCGCGAGGACTGCCTGCTGGGCGCGCAGAACGCCTACAATTTCGTGTTTCCGACCGAAGACATCGAGGTGATGAACGTCGCGGACACCTATGAGGCGTTGCGCGAGCGCCGGGCTGAAGTGGCGGTCGTCTACACCACCGACGGGAAGATCCCGGCCTACGACCTCGAGCTTCTGCAGGATCCGGAATCGGTCTTCGCCGAGTACTTCATCACGCCGGTGGCGAGAACGGACGCGGTCGCGCAAGCGCCGATCGTCCAGGACGCGCTGAACCGGATCGCGCGCGCGCTGGACACCGCGACCAGCCAGGATCTGCATTATCGCGTCGACGTCGTGGGCCAGCCCGTCGACCAGGTCGCGCGCTACTTCATCTCGGCCAAGGGTCTTTGAAACGCGATACGGGTTTTTGAAACCAAGGGCTTGGAACCGACACGCGGAACGGGGGGGCGGGCTCCTGAGGGTTCCGCCAAGATCCCGTCGCATCCGACTGCTATAGGCCCAGGAGCTCACGCGCCGGGCATCGAGGAGAGCGAGCAACATGGGATCGTCGGCGTCTACGAACAGACCGCACGCCTCTCGCGGAGCGCGGGCCTTCCGCCGGCGCCTGACCCGCATTGTCTTCTCCGCCCTCTCCGCCGCCATCGTCGGAACCGCCGCTCCCAGCATGGCGGCGGAGTTCGAGATGACCGATGGCCGGAAACTCTCCGGCGTCGTCACCCGCGCCGGCGGCGGATATCTGGCCATCCGCACCGCCGACGGCGTGAAGCTGACCCCGCTTGAAGCCGTCCGCGCCGTGACCGTCTTCGGGCGCGACGGCGAGGTCGTGAGCGGCGCGCTCGAGAACTGGCGCGACGGCGCGTTCGAGATCGTGACCGCGTCCGGCCCCTTGACCGTCGAGGATCGAGACGCCGCCGAGATCGAGAACGACATCGACGTCGATCCGAGAATGAACTCGCCGCTGATGGATCGCGAGGTCGACGAGCTGCGAATCTTCGCCCAGGCGCCGGAAGCGCCGGCGATCGGCGGCGCGGCCGAACGCGCAGCCGCGCTCGACAGCGGTCCGGTCGCCGACGAGACCGACGCCGCGCCGTCTTTGCCGACGGCGCCCTTCGCCGCGACGCCGGCGCCGCTCGCCCCCGCCGACGGCATCGCGCGGGCGCGAAAAGCCCAACCGAAGGAGGACGTTCAAACCGCAGCGTCCCGAGCCGCCGCGCCCCGAAACACGCCCGCAGAGACCGCAACCGAGAGATCGCGCGCCAACCTCGACCCTGCGCAGAGCGAGCAAAACACGCCGCCGGAGCGAACCGCATCGGAAGCGCCGCCTCCGGCTGAAGACCCGTTGACCGAGGCGCCTTTGACCGCGGCCCGCGGCGGCTCGGCGGGATCGGCCGCCCAGACGACCGTTGCGGACGCGGCCGACGTCGCGATCGAAGCCGGCGCGGGCGGCGTCCCGCCCGCCTTGGTCTCAGACGCCGCGCTCGAACCGGACTCCCCGCCAGACCTGTCCGCCTTGCCGGGTCGTGGCCGCGCCGCCGAGATCGCATCGACCGCCGAGACGAGCGCCGCGCGCCAAGGGGCGCGCCAAGAGGCGGGCGACGAGGCGCTCCAAGGCGCACAGCAGGCGCCCGGGCAAAGCGCTTCGCAGGCGACGCGGGATGGCCTGCCCCCGAGCGGCCCCGCAGGCGCGCCGCCCTCCGCCCGCGGCGCAGGCTCTGAGCAGCGCGGCGACCGCTTCCCCACCGGCGACGGCCCGCAGATTTCGACGGCGCCGCCTCTTCCGCGCGGCGCCTTCGCCCAGCTCGGCCCCAGCAACAGCGGCGAGCTTCGGAGCGTCTTGAAAGGGATCATCCACGGCGGCGACAAGCCCGAGTCGTCGACGGCGACGTCGCCGAGCGTCGCGACGACCGCCTCCGACGCGGCCGCCCCGATCGCAGCCGAACCCGAGCGAGCGGCCCGCGCCGGGGCCGAGCCCGCCTCGAGCGCCGCCCCGCCCGAGCGCACCGCATCGATTGGCAGCCTCTCGGCGAGCGCCCCCGCCGCCCCCGCGGGCGCCTTGTCGGTCGATCCGGACGCGCGCGCCTTGGCGGAGAGCGTCGGAGAAGCCGCCGGGATCGACGCCTGTTGGAGCCTCGCGGCTCAGGACCGCCCGTTCGCCTCGACCGCCCCGGAGCGTCTCGACCCGAGCGCCCTGCTGATTTCCGCGGACGAACAGATTCCGCTCGCCGTCCTTGAGCGTCTCTTCGCCTCCGATCTCGCGCAGGCGGGCGCGGAGCCGTCGATCGCGACGCTGGACGACGAAGCGATCGAGATCGCGCAGGTCGTCGGTCCGCTCGGCCCCCGGTTGAGCCGCCCCTCCAGCTACCGGCTCCGCCGCATCGCCCGCAGCGACGACGCGCTCGCGGACGCCGTGAACGCCAAAGCGGATCTCGCTCTGACGCTCGAGCGGGTCGAGGATTTGGGACGCCGTCGGGCCGGACCGTCGCAAGCAGCGCCGCTCGGGCTGCTGCCGATCTCGGCCCGCACCGCGGAGAGCGGCCCGGTCTCCTCCCTGTCCCGGGGCGAGTTGAAAGGGCTCTTGAGCGGCGCGATCTCCGACTGGTCGATGCTCGACCCGGCGCGCCGCGGTCCGCCGAAGCTCTATCTGCCGCCGGTCGGCTCCACCGCTATGGACGCTTTGCTCGATTATGTGGGCGTCCGCCGTGCGAACCCCGCCGCTCCGGTCTACGCCGCCCGACCCGAGGATCGTCTGCGGGCGGCGCTCGACGCCGGCGACGGCGTCGCCTTCGTCGTCGGCGCAGGCGGAGACCGTGGGCGCGCCGTCGCGATCGACGGGGCCGCTGACATCTCGCCGGAAGCGCTGCGCCGCGGCGCCTACCCGCTCACGATCGCGCTGATCGCCACGCCCGCCGCGTCGCCGCCGGCCCACCCGTTGGCCCGGCCCGTGACCGAGCGTTTGGCCCGAGCCGACGGCGCCCGCGCGTTACTCGAGCCCGCATCGGTCGCGGCTTTCGCCGCCTGCGCCGATACGGCCGACTGCGCGCCTGAGTTCGCCGGCGTCGCCGCACCGTCGGGGAACGCGCCGCGGGCCCACCCGCCCCTCTCGGTGGCGATTGAGGCCCTCGCCGAAGGCGGGACCAATGAAGTTCTTGCGCGAATCGCGGCGCCGATCGGCGACGAGGCGGGCCTGAAAGACGCCCTGGCGGGCTTCATGGCCAGGCGCGCCGCTCGCCCGGATTGGATTCCGCGCGCCCTGACGCTGCGGATGTCCCGGTCGAAATCGGCTGCGATCCGCGTCGAGGCGGCGGCTCTTGCGCTCCGCTGCGCCGGCGCGCCCGTCTCGGCCGCCATCCTGGATCCGAACGCCGAGCTGCCGACGGACGCGATCGAAATCTGGGCGCGCTGATCCTTCCGGCGACGCGATGGCTCTCCGTCCGGCGCGTTGGCGTTAATGCAAATTTAGGCTCTTTGTCCGAAATTCGGCTGCAGGGACACTTCTCCCTTCATTGAGCCTCCCCTTTCCTTGGCCGCCTGTTCGGGCGGCCATTTTTTTTGCGCTCAGCCCCCCTCTCATGACGGAAAATTTAGCTCCTTACGGCACCCTACGCGCAGTATTCACGCGTCGAGGTCCTGTCCGATGGTTTCCCCCGCTCCTCCGGCCCGGCCCGTCATCGACGTCGCGACCGAGCACGTTCTGGCGACGATGCTGCGCGAGACGATGGAGATCATGGACGAGCTGAGCGCCATCGGCGATCTCCGCGCGGCGACCGCGGCGGTCAATCCGCATGAGCTTGCGGCGACGTTGCGCGCAGCGAGCCGCCTCGCCCGCATCGGCGCCTGGATTATGGCTCAGGAGCAAAGCCTGTGCGCGCTCGGGGCGGAAACGGCGCGCGCCAGTCTCGAGGCCGCTCATACCGGACCGCTCGAACCCGCCTCGCGCATCGGCCCGATCGCCCACGTTCAGACCCGGATCGACCGCCTGGCCGCCCGCGCCTTGCGGATGGACGATCTGCTGCGCCACGGCGACGTGAGGACCGCCCCGAACGCGGCCCCGGATCCGCAGCGGCCCGGCGCCACGGCGGTCGTCTTGCCGATGAAGCCCCTCAGCCGCCAATTGGACTGATGGCCAATTTGCGGCGCTGACGCTGGACCACCCCGATTTTTTTGCCGCTACTTGAGAACCGAGGCCTCGGCGCCACGCGTTATTTTACCTGGTCGGATTGCCAAGCCCGGGTCCCACCGCTATTGGATAGGCCGATTTCGGCGACTCGGACGGCGAGAGGACCCTGTGCTCCATATATTTCTCAGAACATTGCGCATGAGCGTCGCGTGCTTGGCGATCGGCGCGGCGTCGACGGCGCTCCCCGCTCTCGCCCAACAGGCCGGCGGCGAGGCGGCGAACGAGGAAGTTAAAGAGACCATCGGCGACTGGAGCGTCGTCTGCCAGACGGTTCAGGAGCAGGAGCTCTGCTTCCTCGAGCAGGTGGTCTTGAACAACGACGGCGAGGCGATGGTGCGGATGCGCGTCCGCAAGCTGCCGCAGCCGCAGGTTGTCGGCGCTCAGACGATTCTGGCCGAGGCCCAGTTCCTGGTGCCGCTCAACACTTTCCTGCCGGCGGAAATGGGCTTGCGGATCGACGAGAACCAGACCCTGCGCACGCCTTACACGCGCTGCGTCGCCATCGGCTGCTTCGCGCAACCGCCGCTGTCGGAGACGCTGGTGCGCCAGTTGAAGAACGGCGCGAAGGCGGCGGTGATCATGGCGATCGCGCCTGGTCAGCCTTCCCTCAACGCGTCGATGTCCCTGAACGGCTTCACCGCGGCCTTCGACAAGCTGTAAGCCGCGTCCGCCGGCGGAACACTCCTCAGCCGGCGGAACACTCCTCAGGCGGAACCCCTCAGGCGCAACCCTTGGATCGCCCGTCGCGCGCTCTGCGCGGCGGGCGTTCATGTTTAGGATCGAGCCCCGCGCCAGGCGCGCAGAGCGACCACCGCGTTCAGCCCCCCGAACGCGAAGGAATTCGACATCGCCGCGTCGATCTTGGCCTCGCGCGCGGCGTTCGGCGTGACGTCGAGATCGCATTCCGGATCGGGCTCTTCGTAATTGATCGTCGGGGCGATCACCCCGTCCCGCAGCGTCATGAGCGTCGCCGTCAATTCGAGCGCGCCCGCGGCGCCGATCGCATGGCCGTGCATGGACTTGGTCGAGGATACCGCGAGCGCATCCGCATGGGCGCCGAAGACCTGGCGGATCGCCCCGCATTCGGTCCGATCGTTCGCCGCGGTGGCCGTGCCATGGGCGTTGATATAGCCGATCTCCTCGGGCGCGAGGCCGCCATCCACGAGCGCCGCCGCCATCGCCCGCGCCGCCCCATCCTGGCGCGGCTGCACGATGTCGCCCGCGTCCGAACTCATGCCGAAGCCGACGATCTCCGCCCAAATCGGCGCGCCGCGCGCCGTCGCCCGCTCGAGCGTCTCGAGCACGAACACCGCCGCCCCTTCGCCCTGCACCATGCCGTTGCGATTCTTTGAGAACGGCCGGCAGGCGTCGCGCGACATCACGCGCAGGCCCTCCCAGGCCTTGAGCACGCCAAAGGTCAGTTGAGACTCCGTTCCCCCGGTCAGCGCGACCTCGACCCCGCCGCCGCGCACCAGGTGGAACGCCTGCCCGATCGCGTGGTTGGAGGAGGCGCACGCCGTCGTCACCGCGTAGGCCGGACCGGTGATGCCGAAGCTCATGCTCAGATGGCTCGCGGCCGCGTTCGGCATAAGCTTAGGCACCGTCAGCGGATGGATTCGGCTCCGCTTCTCCGCATAGACCAACCGATAGCTCTCATCGAGCGAGTGCATCCCGCCCATCGACGAGCCGAGCACCACCGCGCACCGCGGCGCCAGCGCCTCGTCGACCTCGAGCCCGGCCTCCTCGACCGCTTCGCGACCAGCCACCAGGGCCATCTGCGCGACCCGGTCATAGAGCGCGAGTTGGCTCCGGTCGAAATAGTCCTCTCCATTGAAGGCGAGCGCTTCCGCTCCGATCGCGATCCCCAGCCCTTCGGTTGGGATGCGCTGCAAGGGGCCGACCCCGGAGCGTCCCTCTTTCATCGCCGACAGATGGTCGCGCAGACCGACGCCGAGCGATGACACCACTCCGGCGCCTGTGATGACGACGCGTCGCGCCATGACTACCCTCACCCTGCGCGCGTCGGTCGATACGACGCCGATTTTGCTTTAGACACCCGCGATCCGAACGGTTGTACGCCCGCTCGGAGCCGCTGCGCGACGCTAGGCGATCCGATAAAAGCGCGGGGGCCTAAATGCGACAACAATGTCACAAAGCCGCAAAACACGGCCAAGCGCTTCCGCCGCAGCGCGTCCCGAGCCCGCGCGCGGCTCAAGCCTGTTCGGCGATGAGCTTCTTCACGGCCCCGACCACGGCGCCGACGCTCGAGATATCGAAATCCGAAGAGGCCTGATCATTGGCGTTATAGGGCACGGTGATGTCGAAGGTTTCTTCGATCGCGAACACGATTTCGACCAGCCCGAGGCTGTCGATGCCGAGCTCGTCGGGCGTCGAGTCGAGCGTGACTTCCTTCACCTCGATCATCGATTGCTGAGAGACGATCTCGATGACCTTCGCTACGATTTCCTCATCCGACATGGCTTTGGCGCTGTTCGCCTGATCGGTCATGCTGCGTCCACTCCGCTCGAGGCGCTTCGGCGGACGCTCCGTCCCACGCCTGCAGTCATCGTTTTGCGGAGGTCCAAGCGCGCCCGCGCCACTCTGGCCCCCATCGTCGTCCCGCGCGCCGAACCCGCGCGCAACAAGACCGGCTAAAGCCCCTCTCAGGACGGGCTTTTCGGCTCGTTTAACCGCTCCCCTCTCACTCTGGGAAGCGTTTTTTGAGCGCCGCCACATCTCGCAGAAGACGCGGCAGGCGTCGCATGGACATCACCACCTGCGTGATCTCCTCCCGCGGCAGAGCGGGGGTGCCGCCGAGCACGGAACGGGGCTTCACCTGGCCCGAGACTCCGGACGAAGCCATGATCACCGTGTCGTCCCCGATCTCCGTATGATCGGCGACGCCCGCTTGGCCGCCGATGACGACGCGATCGCCGATCACCGCGCTGCCCGCCACGCCGACTTGGCCGCACAACAGACAGTTCCGGCCGACCCGAGCATTGTGCCCGATCTGGACCTGATTATCGAGCTTCGAGCCGTCGCCCACCTCGGTATCCGCGACCGTGCCGCGATCGATCGCCGCCCCGGCCCCGATCTCGACATCGTCGCCGATCTTCACCGCCCCCAGAGAATGGATGCGCGCCCAGACCGTACTCTCCGTCCCCACGGGGACCGCCCCGGTTTCCCGCGCGCTCTCGACGCTGCCCCGCTCGGGCGTGACGAACGAGAACCCGTCGGCGCCGATCACCGCGTTGGGATGGATCTGGCACCGGGCGCCGATCCGGACGCGCGCCCCGACCCGCACGCCGGGGTGGAGGATGCAGTCCGCGCCGATCTCCGCGCCGGATCCGATCGTCGCCTGCGCCAGAACGATCGAGCGCGCTTCGATCCGCGCCCCGGCGCCGACCACCACGAGCGGCCCAATACGCGCCGACGGATCGATCTCCGCGCTCGGATCCACCACGGCGCTCGGATGCGCGCCGGCCTCCGGCGCTCCGAGATCGTCGAGCGGCCGCTGAAACATCTGCGTCACGCCGGCCATCGCATAGCGGGCGCGGGGCGCAATAATAGCGGCCTCGAGCCCGAGCGCCGCGAAGTCGACCCCAGGCGACAGGATCGCCGCCCGCGCGCCGCCCTCGCCGAGCATTCGGACATGCTTTGCGTCGAGCGCCAGCGCCAGATCCGAAGGCCCGGCGATCCGCGGATGCGCCGCCCGCGCGATCGCGAGATCCGTGTCGCCGACGGCCTCGAACCCGAGACCTTTGGCGATCTCCGAAACGCTGGGCATACCCGTTCCTCCCCTTCGCTCAGGCGGCCGTCAGGCCGTCCTGCGCGGTCGATCAGGGCAGGACGACCCCAGCGTTCTCAAGCGCCGCGGCCACCCGCTGATCGCGACCATAGATATCCGGCCGTGATTGCAGCACGCCCGATTCGTCGACCCACGCGGTTCGGTAGAGCAGGTGAACCGGCAGCTCGCGCTGCAGCGGCACGTAGCGTTCCGAGCCCGCGCGACGCAAGCGCCGATAGTACTGCGCCGCATCCGCGGGCCGCTGCGCCGACAGCAACAGCTCCGCCAGCTCCTTGGGTCGTTGAACCCGAACGCAGCCATGGCTGAACGCCCGCATCGAACGATTGAACAGGCGCTTCGACGGCGTGTCGTGCAGGTAGATCGCGTGCCGGTTCGGGAAGATGAACTTCACGTCGCCAAGCGCGTTCCAGTCGCCGGAGGCCTGCTGGATCCGGAATGGAAAATTCGCCCGCGTGATCTGGGTCCAATCGACCATCCAGGGATCGACGGTCACGCCGCCCGCCCCGATCAGCCGCATGTTCTTTTGCTGAAGCACGCCCGGATCGGTCTGGATCTCAGGCAGCAACTCCTTCGTCGCGATCGAGCGGGGCACATGCCATTTCGGGTTCACGACGATGTGGCTCATCTGATCGCTGAACTCGGGCGTCGCATGCTTCGGTTTCCCGACCACCACGCGCGAGCGAAAGATCGAGCGGCCGTTCTCCATCACATCCATGTGGTAGTCGGGGATGTTCACCCGCACATGGCGCGCGCCGAGATCGAAGTTATGCCAGCGCGAACGCTCCAGGTTCACCGCGATCTGCCGCGCGCGCTCCGCGGCGCTTCGATTGAGCGTCGTCGCCGTCGCCGGCCCGATCTGACCATCGGTCAGCAAGCCGTTTTCGGCCTGAAAGCGCTTCACCGCCGCGTCCATCGCCGCATCGAACAGCGGCCGCCCGCGCCGATCGACCGGCGCGACGCCAGTCGTCTCGAGCAAATAGCCGAGCGCCTCTAGGCGATCCCGCGCCGACGCCACGTCCGCGCCGGAAACGCCCTGTTTCAGCGTCCGGCGATGGCGATGCGCCGGACCGTAATCGCCCGCGGCCGCACGCTGCGTGAACCGCGCATAGGCCCCCATCAGCGCCCGATAGTCGCGGCCCTGAGGCGCATACGCGTTCAATTGCTGCGAGACCGCCGCCGGGTCATGGGCGGCGAGCTGAAGCTTCGCCAGCATCACCGCCGGATCGGGGCGCTTTGTCTCGAGAAAGATGTTCGAGATCTCGGCCATCGGATCGACCACGCCCGCCGCCAGATCCCCGCCGAACAGGACGAACGCCTCGGACAGCGCGCGCTCGAGCTCCGCGGCCTCCGCCAGCCCAAAGGGCGCCCGACGCTCGAGCGGCCGACGGTCGAGCACGACCGCCAGGCGATCGGCCAGCGCGTCGACCTGATATCGCGCCTTCGGAAGCGCATGGTAGGGCGCGGCGTCGAGCGCCGAGATCAGCGCGCGCGCGCGCGACCAGTCTTGCGGCGCCCCGCGCTTTCCGACGCGTCCCCAGATCGGCTGATAACTCACCGCGTCATAGGCCGCCTGCATCGACGGTTCGGCCTCCTCCAGCGCCGTCGCCAGAGCCGCCTGGTAGGGCGACAGCAGCCGCGGCTTGGGGGCGACGATCGCGGGCTCGGCCGCCATGATTGGCGGGGCGAGGCTGGCCGTCCGCGCCGCCGCTTCGCTCGCGGAGGCCTTCTCCGCGCGCGAGATCGGCTGCTCGGCGGCCGCCGCGACCGCGATCGTCGCGCAAACGCCCACCACGCTGGCCGCCGCCGCGCGGAGGCCGACGGCCCGACGCCTCCTGATGCTCTGACCTCGAGTCATGATTCCCGCCCCTTCTCCGAAACGTCTCGCCCGGCCCACACTACGCTGGAGCGCCGCGCGCGCCCAGAAGTTCCATCGCACGATGAGATCCGCTCTCATCAACAATCTGCGCGCTCAGGGCGCGCCCCCACCCTTTTTGCGGCGCAATGAAGGCGCCAAGCCCCTGATTTTCTATGAATGGGACAAACATCTGGACTTCATTTTGCAGTGTGATTCCGGCATAACACCGGTGAGGGGTGATCAGGGTGGCTGGCGCGTAGCCGATGCTGTGAATTTGGGGTGCGTAAGGTGTGGAAGAATAACCGACGTTATCGCCGGCAATCGGTCGCTCTTGAGACTGAAGCGAGCGTTTCCCGTCGAGAGGTTCTCGGATACGCGGCCGTTGGCGCGGCCGGGGCTGCCGCGGCGGCCGTCGCGTCCCAGGGCGCGAACGCGACACCGGCCTATCTCCGCGGATTGGGCGACTTCCGTCGACTTCGGCTCTCAAACAGCCGGACGGGCGAGCGACTGAACATCATCTACTTCGCTGATGGCGAGTACATCGCCGAGGCGATCGACGAAGTCAGCTACATCATGCGCGACTGGCGGCGGAACGAGATCATGCCGATCGACAACCGCACGCTCGACTTCGCCGCTGCGATGTACAAGCGCCTTGACACCGAAGAGCCGTTTCAGCTGATCTCGGGCTATCGGAGTCCTGAGACCAACAACATGCTGCGCTCGCGCGGTTCCGGTGTTGCGAAGAACTCGTTCCACACGCGCGGCATGGCGCTGGACGTGTCTCTTCAGCACCGATCGGTCGCGCACATGTATCGCGCCGCCGTGTCCTGTAAGGCGGGCGGCGTGGGTCGTTACACCCGCAACCATTTCGTCCACATCGACTGCGGCCCGACCCGCACCTGGGGACGCTGAGCCGGTCGATCGAACGGCGGAGCGGCGGCGAGGTCGATCGCCAGAGCTGCAGCGCGCAGTCGCAAGCATCCCTCTGGTTATGATCTTTCACTGACGGGGCGCAACGCGCCCCGTTTTGCGTTTTGGGCCCGGCGCGTCCCCACGGCGGCTCAGGGCCGCACCGTTCCATCGCCCTCGACCAGGTATTTGAACGAGGTGAGCTGCTCCGCGCCGACCGGCCCACGCGCATGCATCTTGCCCGTCGCGATCCCGATCTCCGCGCCCATGCCGAACTCCCCGCCATCGGCGAACTGAGTCGACGCGTTCCGAAGCAGAATCGCGCTGTCGAGCTCGCGAAAGAACCGCTCCGCCGCGCGATCCTCCTCCGCCAGGATCGCCTCCGTGTGCCCCGAGCCGTACTGGCGAATGAACGCCAGCGCCGCATCGAGATCATCGACGACCCGCACCGCGATCACCGAGTCGAGGAACTCCCGACCGAAATCCTCCGGCGCCGCGGGCGCGACGCGCGAATCGACCGCCTGAGCCGCGGCGTCGCCGCGCACGGCGCAGCCCGCGTCCAAGAGATCCCCGAGCAGCGGTTTGAGATGCGTCTCCACGACCGCCCGGTCCACTAACAGGCACTCCGCCGCGCCACAGATCCCGGTCCGCCGCATTTTCGCGTTCAACACGACCGCCCGCGCCTTCGCCAGATCCGCCGAGCCGTGGACATAGACATGGCAGATGCCCTCCAGATGGGCGAACACCGGCACCCGAGCCTCCGCCTGCACCCGCCCGACCAGCCCCTTGCCGCCGCGCGGGATGATGACGTCGATCGACTCGGTCATCGCCAGCATCGCCCCGACCGCCGCCCGGTCCCGCGTCGCGACCCGTTGGATCGCGGTCTCGGGCAGCGCCGCAGCGCGCAAACCATCGAGCAGGCAGGCATGGATTGCGCCCGCGGAATGGAAGCTCTCCGAGCCGCCGCGCAGAATGACCGCGTTGCCCGACTTGAGGCAGAGCGCGCCCGCATCCGCCGTCACATTCGGCCGGCTCTCATAGATCACGCCCACCACCCCGAGCGGCGTGCGCACGCGCCGGATGCGAAGCCCGTTCGGCCGGGTCCATTCGGCGATCGTCGCGCCGACCGGATCGGTCTGCTCCGCGATCGCGCGCACCCCGTCGACCATCGCCCGGACCCGGTTCTCGTCGAGCATCAACCGATCGAGCATCGCCGGCGACAGCGCTTTGTCGGCCGCCTCCGCCATGTCCAATGCATTGGCGTCCAGGATCTCGGCGCGCCGGCTCCACAGCGCCTCCGCCGCTCCGATCAAGGCGGCGTGCTTGCGCTCCGCGCTCGCCACGGCGAGCGCCGTCGCCGCTGCGCGCGCCGCCGAACCGATCGCCGCCATCTCGGCCGCAAGGCCCTTCTCGTCCGTCATCGCCCGTCTCCCGCGATCAGCCCCAAAGCGCCAGATCATTGTGGTGCGCGACCACCGCCCGCCCCGGATACCCCAAAACGCCCGCGATCTCTCCGGATTGCAGCCCCGCGATCCGTCGCGCCTCCTCCGCCGCGTAGCTCGAAAGCGCCTGGCCGACGCCCACGCCGGAGAGCGTGCGCACCTCGACCGGATCGCCGCGCTCAAACCCGCCCTCGACCGCGCGAAGCCCCGCCGGCAGCAGCGACTTGCCGCGCCGAAGCGCCGCCGCGGCGCCGTCGTCGACCAGCAGCGCGCCCATCGGCTTCATCCCCGCGATCCAAGTCTTCCGCGCCGCCTGGGGCGTGGCGGACGCCAAGAACCAAGTGCAGGGCGCGCCCGCGCGGAGCGCCGCGATCGGTCGCGCGCCCTCCCCCTTGGCGATCGCCATGGCGCAGCCGCCCTTCGTCGCGGTCTTCGCCGCCATCAGCTTCGTCGCCATCCCGCCGCGCGCGCCGAGCGTGCCCGCACCCTCCGCCATCGCCTCGATCTCGGGCGTGATCTCCCTCACCTCCGTCAGCCGGCGCGCCTCGGGATCCCGGCGAGGGTTCGCGGTGTAGAGCCCATCCACATCCGACAGCAGCACCAACCGATCGGCCCCGCACATCAACGCCACCCGCGCCGCCAGCCGATCATTGTCTCCAAACCGGATCTCATCCGTCGCGACCGTGTCGTTCTCGTTCACCACGGGAACCACCCCGAGGGACAGCAGCGTCCCGAGCGTCGCGCAGCCGTTCAGGTAGCGCCGCCGGTCCTGCGTGTCGCCGAGCGTCAACAGCACCTGGCCGCTCTCGAGCCTCTCCGCGCTCAGCGCCTCTCGATAGGCTTGGGCCAGCGCGATCTGCCCGACCGCCGCCGCCGCCTGCGCCTGCTCGAGCGGCGGATCCCCAGGGTCGAGACCGAGCATCCGTCGCCCGAGCGCGATCGCGCCCGACGACACCACGGCGACCCGCGCGCCCTCCGCCCGAAGCTGAGCGAGATCCGCCGCCACTCCGCGGAGCCAGTCGGTGCGCAGCCCGCTATCGGGATCGACGAGAAGCGCCGATCCGATCTTCACCACCACCGCCGACGCGCCGGCGAGACGATCCGCCGAGATCTCATCCATCGCTTGCCGCCCTCCCTCCAGACCATCTCGCCCGGCGGACCCCGTCGCCCCCCACCCCTGACCCCTCCCCACGAGGGGGAGGGGGACGCCAGCGACGCACGGAGCGCCATACGGCATCTTCCCAAGAGTGGAAACGCCGGCCGCCTCGGCGCCGAGGCGCCTGGGGTGGGCGATCCCGCCCGGGCGTTTCAGATCAGATCGGCGACCAGCCCTCGGGCTCCCCCGGGCCCGCCGCCTCAGCCGCTTCCGCGGCCCGCGTCCCCGCGATAACCCGCCAGAGCGCGCGGAGCACCTCGACCGTGCCCGCTCCGGTCGCGCCCGAGACCGTCAGAACCGCATCGGCGCCTGCCCGGCGAAGCGCGCGTTTCTTGTTCGCGATCTCCTGATCCGTGAGCGCGTCGACCTTGTTGAGCGCCACCAGTCGCGGCTTCTCCGCCAGCCCGCCGCCATAGGCCTCGAGCTCGGAGACGATCACCTTGTAGTCCCGCCCGACCGCCTCCGCCGTGCCGTCGACCAGATGCAACAGGACCGCGCAGCGCTCGACATGGGCCAGGAACTGGTCGCCGAGCCCGACGCCCTCGCTCGCGCCCTCGATCAGCCCCGGGATGTCCGCCAGCACGAACTCGTGCTGATCGACGCCGACCACGCCGAGATTGGGGTGCAGCGTCGTGAACGGATAATCCGCGATCTTCGGCTTGGCGTTCGAGGTCGCGGCCAGGAAGGTCGATTTGCCCGCGTTCGGCAGGCCGACGAGCCCCGCATCCGCGATCAGCTTCAGCTGCAAAAGCAGCGTGCGCTCGACCGCCGGCTGCCCAGGGTTGGCCCGGCGCGGCGCCTGATTGGTCGAGGATTTGAACCGCAGATTGCCCCAGCCGCCATTCCCGCCCTTGGCGATCAGCGCGCGCTGGCCCACCTCCGTGAGGTCCGCCAGCAGCTCCTCGCTCTCATAGTCGAAGATCTCGGTCCCGGCCGGCACGCGCAACAGCACATCCTCGCCATCCTTGCCGGTCCGCCCCTGCCCCATCCCATGCTCGCCGTTCTGCGCCTTGAAATGCTGCTGGTAGCGATAGTCGATCAGCGTGTTGAGCCCCGCCACGCATTCCGCCCAGACATCGCCCCCACGCCCGCCGTCGCCGCCGTTCGGTCCGCCGAACTCGATGAACTTCTCGCGCCGAAAGCTGACGCAGCCCGGACCGCCGGCCCCGGCGCGCACATAGACTTTCGCTTGGTCGAGAAACTTCATCGGAGGCGTCCAGGTCGCCGCCCCGGATGACGCAGGGCGGCCGAAAAACACAAAAAAGGGCCGGTCTCCCGGCCCTTGCGTCAACGCATATCGCTGCGGTGCGGCCGGCCGATTATTCGGCCGCCGGCGGCGTCGCGTCCTCGGCGAGCACCGAGACGAAGGTGCGGCCCTTCAGGCCCTTGCGGAACGACACCGCCCCCTCCGCTTTCGCGAACAGCGTGTGGTCTTTGCCGATCCCGACATTCTCTCCGGGCCAGAACTTCGTGCCGCGCTGCCGCACCAGGATATTGCCCGGGATCACGGCTTCACCGCCGAATTTCTTGACGCCCAAGCGGCGCCCGGCGCTGTCGCGCCCGTTGCGGGAGGATCCGCCTGCTTTCTTGTGAGCCATCTCGTCGCTCCTTGCTTGCCTCGGCTCGACCGCGTCGTCGTCCGACGCGGGAGCGCGCGTTACTCGGTGGCGGCTTCGTCCGCCGACTCGGTCTCGGCCGGCGCTTCGGTCTTTGCGGCCTGGGATGCGGACGCCGATCCGGCGACCGAAAGACCGCCGCTCAGGATGTCGGTGATCTTGACCACCGTCAGCTGCTGGCGATGCCCTTTCAGCCGCGCCGAAGAGTGCTTCCGGCGGCGTTTCTTAAAGCTGTAGACCTTGTCGGCCTTCACCTGATCGAGCACCTCGCCGACCACCTCGGCGCCGTCGACCCGCGGCGCGCCGACGGTCAGGCCGCCCTCGCCGCCGAGCATCAGCACCTCGCCGAACCGCACCGGATCGCCCGGCGCGTCGGCCAGCTTTTCGATGGTGATCTCGTCGTCTTTCGAGACCTTGTATTGCTTGCCGCCGGTCTTGATGACTGCGAACATCTCTCACTCCGTGGCCGCGGGTGGGCGCGTCGGTCATCCGACGGGCCATGGCTCGCGGCGTCAGGCGGCGCGTCGGGCCGCATGCGTCCGGGGGACGCGATCAAATACGAAAAACGGCGTCGAGCGCCGCAAGACGCGCTGTATCGTCGGAGCCGCCGGAGAAGTCAAGGCGCGAGCCGCCGCCGATCCCCTCGCGCCGCAGGGCGCGAACGCCCGAGCTGACGGACCTTATTCGCAACGCCGTCGCCCCTTGTCAGGCGCGGCCGACGGCTATAAACCCCACCGACCCCGCGGAGAGGTGCCGGAGTGGTCGAACGGGGCGGTCTCGAAAACCGTTGTGCGCGCAAGCGTACCCAGGGTTCGAATCCCTGTCTCTCCGCCACAGATCCACTCAAAAGCGTTGATTTATAATATATATTTGGGACTTGCCGGCGAGCGATCCCACACTCGATCCCACATCGGGCTTACTCATCGCTTAGAGAAATTGCAGCACGAAGCTGACCTGACCCCGGATCTTCATCCAGCCGGAACCGGAGCCTACCGGTCGATCTGCGCGCCTGGCGCGACGGTGGCGAGGGGTGGTCGGCGGCGCTGGTCGGGGTTGGTCGCCGTGAGCCGCGCCACGCCGCCGCCGACCCAAGCGCCATCCGCATGGTTGCGCCAATCCTGCGCGACCTCAGCCATCGACCGCCTCGCGCATCCAGCGTTGCAGGTGCATGATCGAGTGTTCCGAGTTCACGCCGCAGGCCGGGTCCACGACCAGCGGGCCCGGCACGTAGCCGCGGGATTTCAGCCCGCGCTGGACCGACTCGACCAGGTGGATGTCCTCCTCCACGGTGGTGGCGCGATCCTGCTGCGCCATGCGGCGCACGGTTTCGTCGTCATAGCCGCCCACCGAATACCAGCCGCGCCAGACCACGACGTGATCGGCGTCGACCGCCCGCCAGTGGTAGGTGTTCAGCAGGTTGCCCGGATAGACCTGGAAAGAGAACATCGGCCAGAGAAACCACGAGGAATACTTGTCGTTATTGGGCAGACCGCTGTCGATGTCATAGGTCAGCTGATCGAGCGACGAGCACTCGGTCGTGTGGCGCAGGCAGTATCCCTGGGGCTGGATGTCATAGCTATCGGGCTTGATCACCCCGGTCGCGAAGGTCGGGTGGTTCAGCGTGCAGTGATAGCATTCCGAATAGTTCTCGACCGACACCTTCCAGTTGCAGGTTTCGGGGATACTCACCCATTCCAGTGGTTTCAGCTCCGCCCAGTGCGGCGCGAAGGCCTCCAGTTCGGCGCGGGCGCCCGGGAACCAGTCGTCCATCGGCGCGGCCTCTGGATCGAGATTCACGAAGACGAAACCGAGGAAAACCTCGGTGCGGACCTCGGTCAGGCGGACCTGCGACTTGTCAAAACCTGTGACGGATTTCGTGTTGGGCGCGGCGCGCAGCTTGCCGGTCAGTTCGTAGGTCCATGCGTGATACGGGCAGACCACCACCCGCGTGCTGCCTTCGCCCTGCAGCAGCTGGTGTGCGCGGTGTTGGCAGACATTGTAGAAGGCGCGGATCACGCCGTCGCGGCCCATGATGCAGAACAGGCTCTCGTCGCCAAGATCGAAGGCGTAGTAGTCGCCCGGGTTCTCGAACTGGCTGGCGTGGCAGGCGAACTGCCACGTCCGCGCGAGCACGCCGACCTTCTCGGCGGCGAAGACGGCCGGGTCGGTGTAATACCGTGCGTCGAGCGTTCGGACCGGTTCCGCGTGGACGTTCATTCGTGGTCCTCCGTGTAGATGCCCAGTTGGTGCCGGCGGCGGTGAAACCGCTCTACGCGCTCGACGATCTCCTCCGAGGCCAGCGCGATCACGAAGCTCAGGAGGGTTTCCAGAAGCGCGATGGTCGGCGCGGAGGACGGGAAGAATTGCGGGGTGTCCACCGCGACGACGAGCCCGTGATGGGCGGCGCGAATGATGGGACTGGCGGGACTGTCGGACAGCCCGATGATCGTCAGACCTTGTTCCCGAGCGACGTCCAGCGCGTCGACCACCTCGGACCGGTAGGGCCGCATCGACATTGCGATGATCACATCGCGATCGTCCGCCCAGGCCAGATCGTCCACCGGCGTCGAGCCGGGGCGCGGGATCGCGTGGAACTGGGACATGCCGGTCGAGGCGAGATAGGTGAAGTTGCGCGCGTTCGCGTTGTTGACGCCCACGCCAAGCGTAAAGACCTGCCGGGAGGTCCAGATCGCCTCGGCCGCGCGCTGTATCGCCTCCGCGTCGATGCCGGCGAAGGTGTCTTCGACATTGCGCAGCGCGGCCTCCGCCATGTCCGCATAGAGCCCGCCCAGATCGCCCGACTTACGGATGTCTTGCAGCCAGCGCGCACGGTCCGGGAAACTGACCGTGCCCCGTCGGATCGCCTCGCGGAAGGGCGCGCGGAAATCCTCGTATCCCTCGAAGCCCACCTGGCGCGCCATCCGCACGACGGTGTTCGGTTTGACGTTCGCGGCTTCGGCGATCTCCCGCACGGTCGAAACCCCGACTTCGGTGGGGTTCTCCAACACGTAGCGCGCCGCTTTCTGCGCCTCGGGCGTAAGCGCGTCCCACTCCTGCGTGAGGCGGTCCAAGACTCGGGATGACACATCTGTACCAGTCATGATTGACAGCAGTACAGGCGTACCGTAACCCTGTCCATCAGTTTTGCGACCGGCGAAGTAAGGATCCCGCCATGTCAGACACGAGCTTTCCCGGCCACGCCCGCGTGGTCGTCGTCGGCGGCGGGATCATGGGGGTGGGCCTCGCCTACCACCTCGCGCACGAGGGCTGGGGGCCGGAGGTCGTGCTGCTCGAGAAGGCCGAGCTGACCTCGGGCAGCACCTGGCACGCGGCGGGGCAGATCACCCATTCGACCTCGTCCTTCTCCCTGGGCAAATGCGTCGACTACAATATCGGGCTCTACTCCGGCGCCCTGGAGGCCGAGACCGGGCAGGCGGTGACATGGCATGGCTGCGGCTCGTTCCGCCTGGCTTACACGCATGACGAGATGGACTGGCTGCGCCATACGCTGTCGGTGGGCCGCTCCCTGGGTTTCAACATCGAACTGGTGGGTCCGGAGCAGGTGCGCGCGCTGCATCCGTTCTACAACCTCGAAGGCGTGCTGGGCGCGCTGCACACGCCCGACGACGGGCATGTGGACCCGACCAACGTGACGATGGCGCTGGCCGCAGGCGCACGCGCGAAAGGAGCGCGCATCATTCGCCGCTGCCGCGCCACGAACATCACGCAGGCCCCGACCGGCGAATGGGTGGTCGAGACCGATCGCGGCGCGATCACCTGTGAGCATGTGGTCAATGCTGGCGGCGCCTATGCCCGGCAGATGGGCGAGTGGTCCGGCCTGCAGCTGCCCATGACCTCGATGACGCATCATTACTTCGTCACCGAAGAGGTGCCCGAGTTCCGCGATCTCGACCGCGAACTGCCCGTCATCCGCGACGACCGGAAGGTGTCGGGCTACATCCGGATGGAGCAGAAAAAGGGCCTGATCGGCATCTACGAGAAGGCCAATCCGAACACGGTCTGGGAGGATCACTGCCCCTGGGAGGCGGAGAACGAGCTCTTCGAGGCCGATTACGACCGCGTCATGCCCTGGCTGGAAGAGAGCCTGAACCGCATGCCGATCTTCGCCGAGCTGGGCGTCGCCCGCGACGTGCACGGCGCGATCAGCCACCCGCCCGACGGCAACCCGCTGATCGGCCCCGCGCCGGGCGTGCGCAACTACTGGTGCTGCTGCGGCACGCAGATCGGCATCGGCTGGGGGCCGGGGCTGACCCGCGAACTGGCGCGCTGGATGGTGCATGGCGCGGCCGACATCTCCATGCGCGACTACGACCCGCGCCGCTTCGGGTCTTACGCCACGAAGGAATGGCAGATGATCAAGGCGAAGGAGGACTACTGCTTACGCCACGAGATCCCCTACCCCCACTTCAATCGCCTCGCGGGGCGCCCGATCAAGCCGTCGCCGCTGTACGAGACCCTGAGGGCGAAAGGCGCGGTTTTCGAGGAGGTCTACGGCTTCGAGCGGCCGCGCTGGTTCACGAAGGGCGGCGCGCGGCAGGAGGATCAGTACAGCTTCCGCCGCACGGTGGTGGACGATCTGGTGGCGGAGGAGGTGCGCGCCGTGCGTGAGCGCGCCGGGATCATGGACGTGACCGCCTTCACCAAGGTTCTGGTCGAGGGCCCCGAGGCCTACGCCATGCTCGACCGGCTGACGGCCAACCGAATGCCGCAGAAGGTCGGGGGCATCGCGCTGACGCATATGCTCAACCGCCGCGGCCGGATCGAGCTGGAGACGACCATCGTGCGCATGGCGCCGGACAGGTTCTACCTCGTCTGCGCCGCCTTCTTCGAACAGCGCCTGCTGGATCATCTCGCGACCCACCGCAACGGCGCCGACGCCGCTGTCGCCGCGCTCTCCGACAGCTGGGGCGCGCTGGCGCTGAACGGACCGCGGGCGCGCGACATCCTCGCCGCCTGCACGCCGGCGCGCCTCGACAACGCCGCCTTCCGGTGGCTGAGCGCGCAGCGGATCGAGATCGCCGGCCATCGGGTCTGGGCGTTCCGGATGTCCTACGCGGGCGAGCTCGGCTGGGAGCTGCACATGCCCTTCGCGGAGATGCCGGATGTGTACGCCGCGCTCTGGCGGGCCGGGCGACCGCATGGGCTGACCGATTACGGCAGCTTCGCGATGAACGTCATGCGGATGGAAAAGGGCTTCAAGGGCGCCGGGGAGCTCACCAACGAGGTGACGCTGGCCGAAGCCGACGTTCTGCGCTTCGCCAGGACCGACAAGGACTATCTCGGCCGTGATCAAACGCTGAACGCCG
Organism: Pseudomonadota bacterium; assembly: GCA_039819865.1. GTDB lineage: Bacteria > Pseudomonadota > Alphaproteobacteria > Rhodobacterales > Rhodobacteraceae > JBCBRF01. Next base: position 31,355 of record JBCBRF010000009.1, read on the forward strand.
ATGACCGCCCTTGGGTCTGCGCCTACCTGGAGATCGAGGCGGACGGCGAGATCGACGGCCATGGCGGAGAGGCGGTCCTGCTGGACGGCCAGGTCGTCGGGTCCACGGCGTCGGTCGTCTACGGCCACAGCGTCGGCGCGGTCCTCGCCTTCGCCTACGTCAAGCCGCAGGCCGCCACGCCGGGCGCCAAGCTGGAGGTGCTCATCCATGGCGCGCCGCGCGCCGCGAGCGTACTGAGCGAACCGGCCTATGACGCGCAAAGCCTGCGCCCCCGCACCGACGCGATCAAGGAACCGGCGCAATGACCGAGGCGTTGCTGGAGGCCCCGGCGCTGAGGCGTCGCGGCGCGGCGGTCTCGATCACCGGCCTGCGCCTGTGGAACCTGCCGCTGACCAGTCACGAGGTCTATTACATGGCGGCCGGCAAGACCTGCGCGACGGTCGAAACGGTCGTGCTCGCGGTGGATACGGATGCGGGGATCACCGGCTGGGGCGAGGTCTGTCCGATCCCCCACTATCTGCCCGCCTATGCGGGCGGCGTCGCGCCCGCCCTGCAGGACATGGCCGCAGTCCTGATCGGCGCCGACCCGGTCGGCGTGGAGGCGGCGCTGGCTCGGGCGGACGCTTGGCTGCCGGGACACCCTTACGCGAAATCGGCGCTCGACATCGCGCTGTGGGACATCACCGGGAAAGTCGCCGACCTGCCGCTTCACGCCCTTCTCGGCGGCCGCCGCGTGCGGGACCTGCCACTCTATCATTCCATCACCTGCGTCGGGCCCGACGACATGGCGCGCATCGCGCGCGAGGCGCAGGCGCAAGGGGTCGCCCAGTTCCAGGCGAAGCTGGGCGCGACCGGCGACTGGAGCACCGACGTGGAGCGGCTGGCCGCTGTCCGCGAGGCGGTTGGCCACGAACCGCTGGTCTATGGCGACTGGAACTGTGGGGCGTCCTCTCTCGATGCGATCCGCGTCGGACGGGGCGCCGCCGACCTCGACGTCATGCTGGAGGCGCCCTGCGCGACGCTGCAGGACTGCGCCCGCGTGCAACGCGCCACCGGCCTGCCCATGAAGATGGACGAACTGGTCCATGACACGGACACGCTTCTAACGGCGCACGCGCTTGGGATCATGGATGTCGTCGCGTTGAAACTGTCGAAGTTCGGCGGCCTGTCCGCGCTGCGCCGCGCGCGGGACCTTTGCCTGCATCTCGGCGCGAAGATGTGCGTCGAGGATACGTGGGGAAGCGACATCGCCACCGCTGCGGCGCTTCACCTCGCCGCCGCAACCGACCCGGCGCGCGTGCTCAACGTCTGCGATCTATCGGGCTATGTCTCCCCGCGCCTGGCGGCCGGCGCGCCGACCCGCACCGCCGGGCGCATCGCGCCGCCGGACGGGCCAGGGCTCGGAATTGTCGTCGATCCGGAAGGTTTCGGCCCCCCTCACTTGATTCTGGACTGAGCCCATGAACCGTCTGCACAGCCTTGTCGAGTGGACCGACCGCGCGTGCGCCGTGCTTGCCGCGGGCGGCTTCGGCAATTTCGATCCTGGTCTCGTCATCGAAAGCGGTCAGGGCGCCCGCGTGCGGGATGTCGCCGGACGCGACTATGTCGACCTGCTGATCGGCTCCGGTCCGATGGTGCTCGGACACTCCCACGCGGAAGTCCTGGAGGCCGTTTTCGCCGCCCTTCCACAAGGCCAAACGTTCTTTGCAAACAATCCTCGTGGGATCGAACTGGCCGAGGTGATCTGCGCCGCCGTGCCCTGCGCCGAGCGGCTGCGCTATGTCTCGACCGGGGGCGAGGCGGACATGTACGCCATGCGCCTCGCGCGCGCCGCCACCGGGCGCGAGAAGATCGTGAAGTTCGAAGGCGGATATCACGGCATGAGCGCCGAGGCGCAGATGAGCCTCGCTCCCGAACGCTTCGCCAATTTCCCCCATGCGGTGCCGGACAGCGCGGGGATCCCGCGCGCCGTGCAGGACGCCGTCCTGATCGCGCCCTTCAACGATCCCGACTTCATCCGCGACCTGCTGGCCGAGCATGGTCGGGATGTCGCCGGGATCATTGTCGAACCCTTGCAGAGGATCGTTCCGCCGGAAGCGGGCTTCTTGCAGACGCTTCGCGACGAGGCCGATCGACATGGCGTCGTGCTGATCTTCGACGAGGTGGTGACCGGCTTCCGCTTCGCCTGGGGCGGCGCGCAGGAGCATTACGGCGTGACCCCGGACCTCTGCACGCTTGGCAAGATCATCGGCGGCGGCTTCCCCTTGGCCGCGATCGCCGGCCGGGCCGACATCATGGCGCATTTCGACCGGGCGGCGGTCGGTCCGGACAACTGGCTGATGATGACGGGGACCTTGTCGGGAAACCCGGTGGCCGCCGTGGCGGGGCTGAAGACGCTGGAGGTGCTGTCGCGGGAGGGTCAGTTCGAACGCCTGCGCGATCTCGGGCGACGGCTCCTGGCCTTGATGACGCAGGCCCTGGCCGACAGAGGCGTCGAACACCGCATGGTGGGCGACGAGACTTTGTTCGACGTGGTGTTCTCGGGCCAAGAGGTTCGCGAGTATCGCGATACGGCGCGCGCCGACCGCGCGCGCAGCGCAGCGTTTGCGAAGGCGATGCTGTCGCACGGGGTTCTGAAGCCGGCCGGCAAGACCTATCCATGTCTTGCACTGACGGAGGACGATCTGGCCCTTGTCGACGCTGCGGCGAACTCCGCCGCCGACGCATTGTCCAGCGCCCAATAGCGCAGCTCAGCGCACCGAAGGCGCCGAACCGGGCGACGTCGCCCTTCGCTATGAACCGCCCCGGGGGGGGGCGGAGACCGTTCTCTCTAAGTCTCAGGGCGGCGATTGGGCTCGCCGCCCCCTCCAATAGCGCCCCTCCGCCTGGGCTGGCGACGCCAACGCCGGAGGCCCGCATCCCAGCGAGGCTCTCAAACCCAAACAAAGCAAGTGGACCCGTCCATGGGGGCTGATCAGACCCTCAGCACAAGGGCCGCATGTCGGCCATTCGCCAGGGCCAATGCGTTCATGTCGGCGTTTTATCGCCCTCTAGTCTCTAACGCTTCGCTCGAAAATAAATGTGCGAAGGCGCTGAAGTTCCGTCTTGTCCAAATACTGGTCGTTGTTCCGGTCGGCGCGACTGATCAGCAATCGCGGGGCGCCGTAGCCGTTGGCCGCGAGCACCCCTGGATCGGCCGGCAGCCCGCCTTCGCGGGTCGGCGCCGAGGGCGCGGCGCCGGAGGCGCAGGCCGCCAGCAGAGCGGGCGCGCACAACGCGGCCATGGTCTGAACCGATCGGCGGAAAGGGCGCTGAGCATCGGCTTTCATTCAAAGATCTCCTGTCGCGAAGGGCTGAACACGACAGGGTACATGAGAGCCCGGCGCCGCCGAGCGAGGCCCTCTGGCGACAATGTGAGCGCTTGCGAGACAAGACTGCTCGTCAGCGCCGCGACGGCGCCGAGGCCGCAGCGATCACGCCGCCATCGCCCTCAGGGTGCAGCCGCGCCGGATCCGCCGCTGGGGCGAACCAGAGCGGGCGACCGCCAGGCCGCCCGGTTCTAAAAGTAGCCCTCGCGCTTCTGCGCCTCCAGCGAGCCGGCGTCGCTGACCCGGCCGCTGCGCTCGGAGATCCGGGCGGAGACCGTCTCGCCGACGACCTGCGCGACATCGCTCGCGGAGGAGAGCGACGCGGCCGTCACCGGCCAGCAGCCGAGCGACCGGAACCGGACCTGCTCTTCCCCCGTCGGCGCGAGACCGAGCGCGCGCCCGCGCTCCGGGTCGTCGATCACGATCCGCTGACCGTCGCGCTCGAGAACCGGCCGCGGCGCGGCGAAATAGAGCGGGCACAGATCGATCTTCTTCAGCGCGATGTAGCTCCAGAGATCCTGCTCGGTCCAATTCGAGAGCGGGTAGACCCGGAAGCTCTGGCCCGGCGACCGACGGAGATTGAAGATCGACCAAAGCTCAGGGCGTTGCTTGCGCGGATCCCAGCCATGGCGCGCGTCGCGCACCGAGACGATGCGCTCCTTCGCGCGCGTCGCCTCCTCGTCGCGGCGGGCGCCGCCGAAGATCACGTCGAAGCCGTGCGCATCCAACGCCTGCTTCAGCGCGCCGGTGCGCATGGCGGTGGTGTAACCGTCGCCATGCTGGATCGGGTTCAGCCCTTGGGCGAAGCCCTCCTCGTTGCGATAGGTCAGCAGCGAGAAGCCCGCTTGCGCCGCGAACGCATCCCGGAACGCGAGGACGTCGCGAAACTCCCAGGTCGAATCGACATGGAGCAGCGGCAAGGGCGGTCGGCTGGGCGCGAAGGCTCGGACGGCCAGCTGCGCGAGGACGGTCGAATCCTTGCCGCCGGAAAACAGCAGCACGGGGTTTTCGGCTTCGGCCACGCCTTCGCGGAGGATGAAGATCGCTTCCGATTCGAGCCTCTCGAGATGCGACAGCGGGGTCATAGCGCCGCCTCCACCCCTTCGGCCGGCGACGCATGCGCCCGCGAGAGCGCGGTCGCGTCGTAGGCCTCCCAGGCGAGGCCCGGCCGATAGCGCCAGGCCATCCCGCCATTCTCGTCAAGCGCGAACAAGTGCAGCCAGCCGTGATCGAACAGCGCGCGGACGCCGTCATGGCGCCGCAGAATGTCGAGGATCGCCTCTCTCGGAGCCTCGACGCAGACGCTGAGGCGCAGAGGGTCATGGACGAACCTTTCGCCGTCATGCACCGACTGCCACGGCAGCCCGGCGCGCAGCACGCCTCCGTTGCCCTCGACCACGCCGACGCCGCCCACCACGTTGTGCAGAAGCTTGTTGCCGGCGCCGAAGGTCTGCGGCGCGACGCATGAGCCGTAATACTGCAGGCTGATCCAGCTCGCGACGACGACCGGGGCCGTCAGGATCAGTTCGAGCACCTTGAACTCGGTATCGGCCCGCCAGTCGTAGCTGTGAAGGAACGCGCGCCCCGTCAGGTCGCGCCCGGCCGTGCGCGAGCGGGGCGCGGCGATGAAGGCCTGGCAGCCGGCGAGCCCCCATTCGGGCCGCGCCTCGGCCCAATCCCGGCCGCGGCGGAGGAGGTCCGCCTCGCCGTCGGCGCGCGGCAGGCGACCGGCGCGCTCGCCCCGACAGGTCCGGCCCGCCGCTTCGAGCCGCGCCTCGGCGCGTTCCAGATCCCGCCCATGCGCCGGCGCCGGATGGTCCTCCGCATAGAGCGTCACGCGATCGCTGACGGTGTCGTGCAGCGCGCCGACGAACAGGGTGTCCGCGGGGATCTCGATCCCCCGGGCGGCGACCCCCTCGCGCACGCTCGGATCGTTCAGCAGCCCGGCCAGCAGCCGCGCGTTCACCTCGCCCGAATAGCCGCCGCAGGCGCCGCATTGCAGGGCGCTGGCGTGCGGATTGTTGACCACGCCCGCGCCATGACCGGCCAGGACGACCAAGCGCGCGAAGCGCTCGGTCAGGGACATCGCGCGGAGGATGGCCTCGGCCGCGCCGACCCGCGCCTCGAGATCGATCGCCGGATCGAGCCTCGGGGCCGGCGTCTCGGCCCCTGGATTGGCCTTGAGGTTGGTCTTGCGACTTGGCTTGGCCGAGAGGTCGAGGCCGAGCGCGTCCCGCGCCAGTTTGCCGATGTAAAGCGGCGCCGCGGACTCGACGAAGGCGAAGGACGACACCGCCGCGAGCCGGAACCGGCCCCAGGCGCGCGCCGCGCGCGCCGCGATCCGCGCCTGGACTTCCCCCGTCGCGCCGTCGTCCGCGGACGCGTCGTCGCCGCCCGATCGGCTCGTCAGCCCGGGCTGCAGCAGAACCGGCAACCGGCACTCCTCGACGTCCGACGCGTAGTCGCGATGCGCCACGCCGAGCCCGAAGAAGCCGGCGAAGCCCAGCGTCTCGATCGACGGGTCGACGCCCTCGAGCGCGCGGCGGAACACTTCCGAGCGCACGTCGATGCAAAAGGCGGCTTGAAGGCTTGGACGGGTCGGCGCGGCCGGCGCGCCGGGCGCCGCCAACCGGCTGGCCAGCCCGCGCTGCCCCGCCCGCTCCGCGGCTTCCTGCAACACGGCGTCGATCGCCATCGCCTCCGTCGGCGCGATCGGCTCTTCATAGGCGCGCCGAGCCGTCGACCAGCGCCGGAGCAGCGCCTCTCCGCCGCGCTCGAGCAGCGCCTGCTCCCAGAACACGCGGATCGCAAGGCAGGCGAGCAGGGTCTGATCGCCCTCGCCCGCCTGCTCGGCGCGCCAGAGCTTGTAGCGGGCGAGCTGGCTCCAGCCGCCGAGGGTCGTCAGCAGCCGGTGGAAATAGGCGGGCGCGGCCTCGGGCGTCAGCCCGAGCCGCTCCGCGGCGGCGGGCAGGAAGGTCGCGATCTGGTCAGGCGCGGCGTCGACCTTCGTCGCGAAACCCGACAGCCCGAGGATCTCGGGCGTCAGATCTTGGGTGGCGAAGGCCCGCCAGGCCGCCCACGGGTCGCGATTGCGCGGCGCGGCCCAGAGCGCCTGCCCTTCGTCGAAATAGCCCTGCGCCCAGGCCGTGAAGCGATCGGCGACGATCGCGGGCCAGTCGACGCCCTCCGCCTCGGCCGCCAGATCGGCGAGGGTCGGCGAGGCCATCGGGGCGGCGGGGGCCTCTCGGCTCGCGGCGCGCACCCCTTCGACGGTCAGTCCCGGCCGCCGCGCCGCGTCGATCGCCGCGGCGATGTCGGCGTCCTGGATCTCGCCGGCGTCGATCTTCCGCGCGTACCAGGTCCGCGGCATCGCGACCGCCGCCCCCGCGGCGCGGGCGAGGCGCGCTCCCGCGTCAGTCAGGCTTTCGTTCGTCTGGCCGAGGAACGGGTTCACCGCGACCGTCGCCTCGAGCGGCCAGGCCGGCGGGATCGCGGCGCAGGCCTCGTTCGCGGCGCTCAGCGCGCGCGCGAGGCTGGGGCGGAGTTGTGAGATCTGTTCGGTCATCATCGTCTCCTCAAGCCTGCGTCGAGCGGGAGGACCGCGTCGTCGACCAGCCGCCGAGCAGCCGATCCGAGACCGCGTTCACGTAAAGGCCGTTCACAAGATGGACGCGCAGGCCGGCGGCGGCCGGGTGAGACGACCAGAGCGGGAAGGTCGCCTGCGCGATCGCCACGGAGCCGAAGGATAGGATCGCGAGCGTCAGCAGCGCCCATTCGAGCGCGCCGGCGCTCGGGGTCGGCGGCAGCGCGTCCGCCATCAGCGCCTCGGCCCCGCGTTGCAGAGCGAAATAGGCGATAGCCGCCGCGCCGGCGTAGAGCGCGGTGTATCGGGTCAGCGCGGCGGGAGCGGCGTCGGCGAAGCCCTGGGCCAGCAGATAGGCGACGCCGAAGATCAGGATGGCGCCGAGCGCGATCGCCTGGGGCGACTTGCCTTCGGCGCCCGCGAAGGCGGCGAAGCCGATCGCGACCACCGCGTAAATCGCCAGCGCGACCCCGAACGCCCGCCCCACCGCGCCGAGGCCCGGCGTCGCGATCGGCCCGGGCCGCCGGATCGAGGCGACCTGCGCCACGGCGCCGCCGGAGCTGAGAAAGGCGTGCGCCTTGTAGAGCGAATGGGCCACGATATGGAGCAGCGCGAGCGGGAACAGCGCGAGACCGCATTGCAGGATCATGAACCCCATCTGCGAGATCGTCGACCAAGCGAGCGAGGTCTTCACCGCCGACTGGGTCAGCATGACGAGGCTTCCAAACAGCGCCGTGAAGCCGCCGATCATCACCAGCGCCGCCAGCACGCCGGGCGCGCCGATCAGCAGGTCGGCGAAGCGGATCAGCAGGAAGCCGCCCGCATTGATCAGTCCGGCGTGCAGCAGCGCCGAGACCGGGGTCGGCGTCTCCATCACCTCCGTCAGCCAGCCATGAGCCGGGAATTGCGCGGATTTGAGAATAGCCGCCAGCGCGATCAGGGCCGCACCGAAGAGCGCCGCCCCCTCGCCTCCCTCGGCGCCCTCGGCCCGCGCGCGCTCGGCGATCGCGGCGATATCGGTTTCGCCGAAGGCGATCCAGAGCGACACCGCCGCGCCGAACAGCGCGACGTCGCCGGCGCGGGCGACCAGAGACTTCTTGCGCGCCGCGCGTTGGGCGCCGGGCCGGTCGGGGTAGAACAGGAGCAGCCGCCCCAGACCGGCGCTGGTGGCGGCCCAGGCGAGGCACAAGGTGATCAGATCGCCGGCGGCGATCAGCGCGCCGACGGCGACCAGCGTCAGGCTCATCCAGCCGATGAAGGCGCCCTGGCGCGCCTCGCCGTCGAGATAGACTCGGCTGAAATTGAGCACGATCGCGCCGAGCGTCGCGACGAGGCTGAGCAGGATCGCGCTGATCATGTCGAGCCGCAACGAGAAGACCGCGACCTCCGCCCCGAGCAGCCGAACGCTCTCGGGTCCGCCGGTGACGAAGACCGCGATCAGCGCGGCCGCCGCGACCAGCAGAGCGACGGCGCCCCATCGCACGGCGGCGACGGCCCGCGGCCGACGCCCCGGATCGGCGAAGGCGGCCGCCGCGAGCGCCAGCAGCGGCGCGAAGAACAAAGCCAGTACGAATGAGGTCATTTCGGCGATCCCTTGCCGTATGCAGGTGCGCCGAGGTTCTAATCCGCTTGAGGTGATCTAAAAAAATTCATTGTATCACACAAAACGTTCTATTATAGAGAACGATCAATGCCACGTCTGAATTATAATCACCTGCGCTACTTCTGGGAGGTCGCGCGCGAAGGGCATCTCACCAACGCCGCGGAGCGGCTGAACCTCTCCCAGTCGGCGCTCTCCACCCAGATCAAGAAACTCGAGGACCATCTCGGCCATCCGCTGTTCGAACGCCGCGGCCGCGGCCTCGTGCTGACCGAGGCGGGGCAGCTTGCGCTCGACTACGCCGACGCGATCTTCAACGCTGGCGAGGAACTCCTCGGAACGCTGAGCCGGGAGGTTTCAGGAGCGCGACCGAGCCTGCGGGTCGGCGCCCTGGCCACCCTGTCGCGGAACTTCCAGAGCGCTTTTCTAGAGCCGATCCTGGCCCAGCCCCGCGTGTCGCTCGAGCTGAGATCCGGTTCGATGCCGGAACTGCTGGCGGAGTTGGAGGCGCATCGGCTGGATCTGGTGCTCGCCAACCAGGAGCCCCCACGCCAGCCGGAGACCCGCTGGATCGCGCATCGGGTGGCTGAACAGCGCGTGGGCTTGATCGGCGCGCCGCAGCGGATCGGCGACGAAACGGACGCGGCGCGCCTCCTTGCGACGCATCCGTTGGTCCTGCCCTCGCGCATCAGCGGCGTTCGGCCGGCCTTTGACGCGCTTGCGATGCGCCTCGGCCTGACGCCTCACATCGCAGCCGAGGTGGACGACATGGCGATGATGCGGGTGCTCGTTCGGCGCGACATCGGTCTGGCCGTCCTGCCGCCGATCGTTGTCCAGGACGAACTGGCGAGCGGGCGCCTGAAAATGGCGGCCCCGCTGATCGAGCTGACCGAAGTGTTCTACGCGATCACGCTGGTCCGGCGGCTTCCCAATCCGCTCATCACGGAGCTGCTGAGCTTCCG
>JBCBRF010000010.1:0-40502 GCA_039819865.1 Pseudomonadota bacterium
GGCCGCGTCGACGCGGTGGTAGAACGGGTTCCGGGCCATCCGGTAGCGCTGCGCCTTGCCGTCGGTCGCGTTGTACCAGGGCTGGAGCGTCGGCAGCGCGGCGTCGTCGAACTTGTACATGTCGTCTAGACTGTTGTGCAGCTGAGCCCAGTTCCGCACGTTCTTGTCGGCGATCATGTAGGCGAGGCTTTTCGTGTCCCGATAGCGTGCGTGGTATCGCTTCATGTGCGCGGCGGGGCGGTAGATGAAGGGCGGGCGCGCCGCGGCGAGTTCGGAGAGCAGCAGCGGGTTCGCCTTCGGCCAGACGAAGCGCACGGTCTTTTCATCGATCAGTTCGAAGGTCGCGGGCGCGCCGTCGACGATCATCAGCGCTGGCGGGCCGGCGGGCGCGAGCTCTTCGTTGTTCGCCACGTCCTCCCACCAATAGCGGAAGTCCTCCGACGTGAAGAGAGATCCGTCGGACCAGCGATGGCCCTCGCGTAGATGGAAGGTGAAAGCCCGACCGCGATCGACCTCGATCGCGCGCAGGATGTCGGGCTGGAGCGTGATGCGGTGATCGAACCCCATCAGGCGCGCATAGCCCCATACGACCGCGTAGCGGATGTCCTTGTCCTTGCGGATCAGGGTGCGGAGCGTGCCGCCATGGACGCCCTCGACGCGGTCCTTGGCGGGCAGATCGACGATCAGGGGCTCGCGGGGGACGCGGTCGCCGACCGGCGGCAGAGCGCCGGACTTTACGGCCTCGACCAGACTCGGCGTCTCGATCCAGCCCGAGCGGGTTCCGCGGATCGGGTTGGGCGCCGCCTGAGCGGAGGCCAAGTCCGGAGAGAGGGCGGCGGCGCCGGCGGCGGCGCTCGCGCCGATCACGAAGTGCCGGCGCGTCATCAGGCGATCGATCTCGGCGCGGGCGGCGCGGATCGCTTCGGCTGGAGCGTCGTCGAACGGATGGGGCATGGCGGCGTCCTCGAGATCGGCTGGGGTGGCCGGGCGGATCATTCGGCGGCGGCGGAATAGGCTTTCGAGACCGGCTCGGCGTCGTGGCGGCGCACGAAGTGGCGGGGCGCGATCTCGCATATCGGCGCGGGGGCCTCGCGTTCGTAGCCGAACGGCTTCGGCCACTTCTCAGGCTGCGCGCCGGCGCCGGCCGCGATCTTCGCCAGGTCGAGCCGGCGATCGGGGTCGGGCTCCGGGGCGGCGGCGATGAGCGACTGGGTGTAGGGGTGCTGCGGCGCCTCGAACAGACGGCGGGCGGGCGCCTGCTCGACGATCGCGCCGCGGCACATCACGGCGATCTCGTCCGCGAGGCGCGCCACCACCGCGAGGTCGTGGCTCACGAACAGATAGGACAGGCCGAACTGGTCCCGCAGCTCTTCCAGCAGGTCGAGCACCTGCGCCTGGACCGACACGTCGAGCGCGGAGGTCGGCTCGTCGCAAAGCAGGAGCTTCGGATCGAGGGCGAGCGCGCGGGCGATCGAAATCCGCTGGCGCTGGCCGCCGGAGAAGGCGTGCGGGTAGCGCGCAAGGGTGTCGACCGGGAGCCCGACGCGCTGGATCAGCGCCTTCACCTTGGTCAGCCGCTCCGCCCGCGTCCCGACATTGTGGATCAGGAGCGGCTCCATCAGGATGTCCTGCACGGTCATCCTCGGGGACAGCGAGGCGTAGGGGTCCTGGAAGACGATCTGGACCTGGCGGCGAAAGGCGGCGAGCGCGTCGCCGTCGAGGGTCGAGACGTCCTGCGGACCGTCGCCCGGGTCATAGACCAGCTTGCCGCCCGGATCCGCGATCTCCGCGCGCAGCAGGATCTTGGCGAGCGTCGATTTGCCAGAGCCGGACTCGCCGACCAGCGCGACGGTGCGGTTGCGCGGGATCTCCAGATCGACGCCGCGCAGCGCGTAGATCTTTTGCGGCGGGCTCCAGAGCCCGCCTTTGCGCGCCTCGTAGGTCTTGGCGACGTTGTGGGCCGCGAAGATCAGGTCGCGGCCGGGCTTCGGTTGCGGCGCAGGCCCCGCCGTCGTCGGGCGGGCGCGTTCGCCATGGGCGAGGGCGCCTTCGATCTTGGGCGCGGCTTCGATCAGGCGGCGGGTGTAGGGATGGCGCGGGTCGGCGAGGATGTCGGCCACGCGGCCCGCCTCCATCACCCGGCCGTTCGACATCACCGTCACATACTGCGCGGCGTTCGCGACGACGCCGAGATCGTGGGTGATGAGCAGGACCGACAGCCCGACCTCCTCGCGCAGCTGGTTCATGAGATCGAGGATCAGCGCCTGGGTCGAGACGTCGAGCGCCGTGGTCGGCTCGTCGGCGATCAGGATGGCCGGCCGGCAGATCATCGCCATGGCGATCATGGCGCGCTGGCGGAGGCCGCCGGACAGCTCGAACGGGTAGCTCTCGGCCGCGCGTTGCGGGTCGGGGAAGCCCACCTGGCCGAACACCTCCAGACAGCGCGCCTTGGCGGCGCGTCCGCGCTCCTCATAGTGGAGCGTCAGCGCCTCCTCGACCTGGTCGCCAATGGTGTGGAACGGCGACAGAGAGCTCATCGGCTCCTGAAAGATCATGGCGATCCGGTCGCCGCGGACCTTGCGCAGCTGCGCGCGGCTCATCCGCAGAAGGTCGACCGGCTCTGCGCCCGGTTCTCGCTTCGGGTCGTAGAACCGGGCGCGGCCTCGGGTGACGGTCGCGCTGTCGGGCAGGAGGCCCATCAGCGACTTCACCGAGATCGACTTGCCGGACCCGCTCTCGCCCACGATGGCGAGCGTTTCGCCCTGGGGCAGCGCGAAGGAGACGCCGCGGACGACCTCATGCTCCGGCCCCGCGCCGCCGAACGCGACGCCCAGATCCTCGACGCTGAGGATAGCGCCTTGGGAGGCTTTCGCCGTCGCGGTGTCCGCGCCGCTCATCCGTTTCTCCCGCCCTTTTCGGCTCGGTCCGCGAGCCCCGTTTCCGACCCTTCGCGCCCGCCCCAGCGGCGCGTTTGCGACACCCGCGCTGGATCAAGACGGCACGTCTATCCGCGAAGATGTCCAGTGAAACAAATCACACTCAGCTCGCGGCATAACATCAATCGGTTACGGTTCGGCGTCACCGCGCCGCTCCCGACCTGGGTCTTAGAAGCCGCGCCGGTCGGGACCGGAACGTTGCGAGACGCGTCCGCGGCCTCCATATCAGGCACTATAGACGGCAACTGAAAGACCGTCGTTCGGTCCCAATATCGTCGCTCGCGGGCGCTTTCGACCGTTGACAGTGCGGCGACGACGCCTTTTTTGGACGATGAAGCCGCGTTTGTACGTGGCGCAAGGAAATGCTCCGATGACGACTACTGCAGATACCGCGTCGCCGGCGCCGGCCGCCGTGCGCGCCCCCCGCGTCGCTCCGACGCCGATGATGAACGCCGTGACGCCGCTCGCCGAGGCGCGGGAGGCGCTTGCGCGCGTCTACGACCTCGAGCCGTCGCTCGCCGCGGCGAAGGAGACGGCGGCCCTCTATGAGCGTGTGAAGTCGGTGGTGCCCGAACCCGACTGGGCGTTCCACGCGCCCTATGTGCGCGAGATCAACCGGCTGAAGCGCGCGAAAGAGGCCGTGGTCCTCGCGCACAACTACATGACGCCGGAGATTTTCCACTGCATCTCGGACTTCGCGGGCGACAGCCTGCAGCTGGCGATCGAGGCGACGCAGACGCCGCAGCCGACGATCATCCAGTGCGGCGTGCATTTCATGGCCGAGACCTCGAAGATCCTGAATCCGGAGAAGCACGTGCTGATCCCGGACAGCCGGGCCGGGTGCTCGCTGTCCGAAGGGATCACCGCGGCGGATATCGAGGCGATGCGCGCGCAGTATCCGGGCGCGCCGGTGGTGACCTATGTGAACACCTCGGCCGCGGTGAAGGCCGCGTCCGACGTCTGCTGCACCTCTTCGAACGCCAAGCAGGTGGTCGAGGCGATGGACGGCGACACGGTGATCATGACGCCGGACGGCTATCTGGCGCGCAACATCGCCAAGACGACCAACAAGCGGATCGTGTGGTGGGAAGGCTCCTGCATGGTCCATGAGCGCTTCACCGCCGAGGAGATCCGCGCCTATCGCGAGAGCAGTCCGGGCGTGAAGGTGATCGCGCATCCCGAATGCCCGCCCGAAGTGCTCGACGAGGCGGATTTCTGGGGCTCCACCAGCGGCATGATCAACTGGGTCCGCAAGCATCGGCCGGAGAAGGTCGTGATGGTGACCGAGTGCTCCATGTCCGACAATGTCGCGACCGAGCTGCCGGACGTGGAGTTCGTCCGCCCGTGCAACATCTGTCCGCATATGAAGCGGATCACGCTCGAGGGGATCCTCTGGTCGCTGCACTCGGGCGAGGAGGAGGTCCTGGTGGATCCCGAGATCATCGAGCCGGCCGCCCGCGCGGTGCGCCGGATGATCGAGATCTCGCAGACGACGCTCGGCGAGACGTCCGGCGACTGAGGGCCGGGTCCAGATCTCAACAGAGAAAAAGCCCGGCGTCGCGACGCCGGGCTTTTTTACGTCAGGTCGTGGGGCGCGGTCTTAGTTGACCGGCTCGCCCTGGTTCTTCTTCACCTGGTCGTAGAGGAAGCCGCCTGCGGCCCCGATCGCCGCGCCGCCGGCGAGACCGCCGACCACGCTCACGCCCGGGCTGACCGCGCCGAGCACGCCGCCCGCCACTGCGCCGCCGCCGGCGCCGATCGCCGTGCGGTTCAGGGTATTGTTGTCGGTGGTGGCGCAGCCCGCCGCCATCAGGGCGACGACGCCCGCCGCAGCGATCTTGGTGGCGGTCTTCACGCCACCGGTCTTCACGCCATAGGTCTTTTTCGCGATCATCATGTCGAACTCTCCCGTTCCACGTCGTCTTACGCGTCGGCGAGTTAAGGCGCTCAACCGACGTAATCGATGACGCATATATAGGTCGCCTCGCCCGCCTGATCGGTGATCGAGATCACAAGATACTTACCTCACTTTGGATCGCAGGGGAATCCGCTCGAAGCGCGACGCTCGCTGGGCGAAATGGGGGCGGGGCGAAATGGGGGCGGGGCGTCGTCATGGTGGCCCTCGCGCCGTTTCGCTCCTATCGTCTCACGATGACCTCGAACACCGTCTTCGACGCGGGCGACGCGCTGATCGTGGGCGCGGGCCTCGCCGGCCTGTTCGCCGCGCTCAAGCTCAGCCCAAGGCCCGTCACCGTGCTGTCGCCGGAGCCGCTCGGCGAGGGCGCGTCCTCGGCGTGGGCGCAGGGGGGCGTGGCGGCGTCGGTCGGCGCCGGTGACAGCGCGGCGGCGCATGCGGCGGACACCGTGCGGGCCGGGGCGGGGATCGTCGACCCCGAGATCGCGCGGCAGGTCGCCGAAGAGGCGGAGGCGCGGATCGAGGATCTCGCCGCGCTCGGCGCGCCGTTCGATCGGGCCCCCGACGGCGGCTACGCGCTCTCGCGCGAGGCCGCGCATGGCGCCGCGCGGGTGGTGCGAGTCGCGGGCGACCGGGCGGGCCGGGCGATCATGACCGCGCTCATCGCGAAGGTGCAGGAGATCCCGTCGATTCGGGTGATCGAGGGGGTGATGGCGGTCGACGTCGCCGTCGAGGACGGCCGCTGCCGCGGCGTGGTCTGCCGCCGGGCGGGCGATCGGTACGCCGCGCCGCTGATCTTTCGCGCGCCGGCCACAATCCTCGCCGCGGGCGGGCTCGGCGGGCTTTATGCGGTCACCACCAATCCGCCGCGCGTCCGAGGGCAGGCGGTCGGCATGGCGGCGCGCGCCGGGGCGGAGATCGCCGACGCGGAGTTCGTTCAGTTCCACCCGACCGCGCTCGATGTCGGGCTCGACCCGGCGCCGCTCGCCACCGAGGCGCTGCGGGGGGAGGGGGCGGTGCTGATCGACGGGAGCGGGCGGCGGTTCATGACCGACATCCATCCGGACGCCGAGCTTGCGCCGCGCGACGTGGTGGCGCGCGCGATCTTTCGCGAGATCGCCGAGGGGCGGCGGCCGGCGCTCGATCTTAGGGGCGGGCTGGCGGAGCGGCTGTCCGAGGAATTCCCGACGGTGGCGGAGTATTGTCGGGCGGCGGGGCTCGATCCGACGACGGCGCCGGTCCCGGTCGCGCCGGCGGCGCATTACCATATGGGCGGCGTCGCGGCGGACCCGCATGGCCGAAGCTCGCTGCCCGGGCTCTGGGTCGCGGGAGAGGCGGCGTCGACCGGCCTCCATGGGGCCAATCGGCTCGCCTCGAACGGGCTGCTCGAGGCGGTGGTGTTCGCGGCGCGGGCGGCGGCTGACGTCTCGGCGACGACGCCGTCCCGCGGCGGCTGGCGGGAGGGCGCGCAGGGGGCGGCGCTGGCCACGCCCAACATCTGGACCGACGAGGAGCGGCTCCGCCGGCTTGGGGCGGTGCAGGCGCTTCGGCGGGCGATGACGGAGCTCTGCGGCGTGGAGCGCGACGGAGATCGTCTGAGCGAGGGGCTGAGACGCATCGCCCGGCTCGAGCGCGAGGGGGATGGCGTGTCGCGATCGTTCCTCAACATGACCTCGGCGGCGACGCTCGTGATGGCGGCGGCGCTAAAGCGGACCGAAAGCCGGGGCGGGCATTTCCGCCTCGATTATCCCGAGCTCGATCCCAATGCGGCGCGGCGGAGCCGCATCACGCTCGCCGAGGCGCTCGAGATTCGGGCCGCGGCGGAGGCGGGCGCATGACGGGGCGGGGGGCGACGCGGCGCGCGATCCGGGCGTCCGTCGGACGACCGCGCGGCGCATCTTCACGCTGAAGGATTTGGAGCTGCAGGGCGGCGTCGCGCCGCCGGAGGCGCAGGTCGCTCACGCCTACGCCTACACTTACTTCGGCGACCTCGCGGCCGAGACGTCGAACGCGGCGGTCGGGTCAAGACGCGTTCCTCGCGGGTCCCTGGCGCGTCCCTCGCGCCTCCTTGGCGCGGCTCACTCCTCGTCCTTCTTCAGCGCGAAGCGCAGAAGGCGGCGGTAGAAGATGTGGACGCCGATCTTGGAGGTCTTCTCCATCGTCCGGTTCCAGGGCGGATCGACGTAATCCGCATGGTAGTGCGTCGCGTGATCCGTCAGTCGGCGCGGCGCGCCTTGCAGGTACAGCTTCGCGATCCGCTCGGCGATGACGTAGGATCGCCGATCCGTCACCTTCTCCGGCGCGCCGTCGCAGGTGTAGGAGAACTGGCAGCCGGTCCTCCGCTCCGAGCCCTGGTTGACCACGCCGCAGACGTCGTTCGGCCAGTACTGGCTGTCGACGCGGTTCAACACGACCTCCGCGACGGCGGCCTGACCCTTCAGCGGCTCGCTCCGCGCCTCGAAATAGAGTGCTTCCGCGAGGCAGGTGAGGGCCGCGGCGCCGCCGGGCGCGGTGAGGCGCCCGGCCCTCGAGAAAAGCGACGCCGAGCTGGTCGGCGATCTCTTTGTCGAAGTCGACGCCGGCGCTCAACGCGCTGGATGAGGGCGCGCCTGGCGTCACCGGCGTGAGGGCCGCGAGGCGCTCGCCGGCGCCCGGCTCGTCGGAGGGCGGCGTGATCGTGCGCAGCTGGCCGCGGGGCAACAGGGCGGCGTCCGCGAGCGCGGCGTCCGATGAAAGGGCCGCGATCGTGTCCCGGCCCGAAACCACGACGCCATGCGCGTCGGGGGCGGCGAGCGGGATGTCGCCGACCGGGCCGAGGCGCACCGTGCGGCGGACCGCAGGGCGCTGGTCCGCCGCCAGGGCCGAGAGACGGTCCATCACGCGCCAATCGTCCGGCGTCGCGGAGAGCGCAGTCTGAGCCTGATAGGCGGCTGCGCCGGTCAGGCCGGCGACCAGCGCCGCCGCCGCGGCGACCCGGCTCGGCGCATGCGGGCTCCAGATCGGGGCGGCCCGTCGGGACGGGGTGAGGGCGGCGCGGATCGCAGACTTGGTCGCGGCGGCGCGCTCCGGCGCGGCTTTCAGCGCGTGCGCGCAGAAGGCGCGGCTGCGCTCAGGCCAGACGCGCACGGCTTGGTTTGCGATCGCGGTCGAAAAACGTTTCACCGTCACAGTCGCTCTCTTGGCCGCCGCGCCAGCGCTTTTCACCCGATGGCGCGCCATACGGCGCAACAGGGCCGCCGCAACGACCCCCCGTCGGGCCGCGGCGCGCGCATCGCGGTCGATCGCCTCGGCGGACAGGGAGAACTCGTCTCTGACCGGGCGATCCGTCGTGGCCGACCCTGCGGCGTAAAGGTTACGATCGCCTTTAGGTCGACGGCTCGCCCGACGACAATCCGAGGGGGCGGCGACGCGGTGGGCGAAGATCGACCAGCCCCGCACGCCGCAGTCCGCGCCAGGGGCGCTTTTGACTACGCGATCCTCTTCGCGATCCTCTTCGACCTGTCGCGCCAGGGCTCGGATGGCCGCGCGGGCTCGGTCCGCCCGAGCGGTCGGCAGCGCCGTGAAGCCGGGATCGTCGTTTTCGCAGTTCGCGCTGTGGTCCGCGCGCCAGGCGGCTTCGGCGGCGCGCGCCGCTGCGGTCCAGTCGGCGACGAGGCTGCGCGGGATGCGTGGGCAATTGGATGGGCGCAGAGGTCTCCGCACGACCACGGGCGCGCCGGAGTGCGTCGAGCCCGCGCTGTCTATCGGTCGCCGCTCCGGCATCGCCGTCCTTCCCCTCTCGCGATCCGCAGAGCCGATTTCGGTCCTGCGGGATCGTGCTCTCAGTCGCGCGGCCCGAGGCGAGGATCTTCCGTGTCCAGCCTCGAAAACACTCGCGCCGCGGGTCCGCCGCTGCGGCCCCATGCAGATTGCGTGCTCCCGAGCCCTCTTCGCGAGCTTGCGCGGAGATCCACAAACGCCTCGGTGTGGCGCAAATGCGGCGGAAAGCCCGGGGCTCGGAGCCAACGACGACGCCGACGGCTCGAACGCCAGAACCCCAAGCGTCGCCGACGCCCGCCCTTCCGCTATTTCAAGGTTCTAGTCCTCGAAACGGCGCGCGTCGAGTTCCGCGAGCACAGCGCCGAATGCAATCCGGAGTTGCGTTGCAAGAATGGAAAACTTCCGGAAAGGCTCCGTCAGCGCGCCGGACCCGTCGAATTGAGCCCGCAGGGCGCGCCAGCCACGGTCGCCGAACTCGGACAGGATCGCTTGGCGGAGATAGGCGAGGGCCTGCGTCCGGGCTCGATCGTCGGACGTTTCCGTTCGCTCCGTCGCGAGCGCGTCGATCGCCTCGAGCGCTTCCGCCACGCCGTCTCCGGTCGCCGCCGAGACGAGCAGGACCGGGGGCTGCGGCCGATCGGTCGCGGCGAGGGACAAGGCGCCGGCCGCGTCCGCCGCGGCGCGGCGCGCCGGGGCCCCGAGGTCGGCCTTGGTCACGAGCACCAGATCCGGCGTCTCCATCACGCCCGCCTTCATGAACTGCAGCGCGTCGCCCGAGGCGGGCTGGGCGCAGAACACGGTGGCGTCGGCGATATCGGCCGCATCCGTCTCGGATTGGCCGACGCCCACGGTCTCGATCACGACCAGATCATACGCCGCGCGGAGCAGGGTGGCGGCCGGGTAGACCAGCGCTGCGAGGCCGCCGAGGCGGTCGCGCGCGGCCATCGAACGGACGAAGACGCCCGCATCGGTCGGATCGGTGGCGAGCCGGGTGCGGTCGCCGAGGAGCGCGCCGCCGGAGCGGCGCGACGAGGGATCGACCGCGATCACCGCGATGGACCGTCCGCGCGCGCGCTGGGCGCGGATCAGCGCGTCGATCAGCGAGGATTTGCCGACGCCGGGCGGACCGGTCAGGCCGATCACGACGCCGGCGCCGCCCGCTGCGGCTCGGGCGTAGGCGGCGTCGAGAAGGGCCAGGGTCTCGGGCGTGTCGGCCGATCGCTCCAGCGCCGCCAGAGCGCGCGCGATAGCGGGTTTGCCGCCGGCGACGAGGGCCTCGATCGGATCGGCGCTCGGGTCGTGCGCGCCGCTCACCCCGAGCGCTCCCGCGCCGCCCGGATCGCCGCTTGCGCCGCCGCGAGACGCGCGATCGGGGCCCGGAACGGCGAGCAGGACACATAGTCGAAGCCCGCGGCCTGGCAGAAATCGATGGTGGCCGGATCGCCGCCATGCTCGCCGCACAGCCCGATGGCGAGCGACGGGTTGGCCGCGCGACCGCGCTCGATCGCCATTTTGATCAGCTCGCCGACGCCCTCCTGGTCGAGGCTCTGGAACGGATCGGCCTCGAACACCCCGCGCTCGACATAATCGCGCATCAGCCGGCCCGCATCGTCGCGCGAGAGGCCGTAGGTCATCTGGGTGAGGTCGTTGGTGCCGAAGCTGAAAAAGGCCGAGATGCCGCCAAGCGCGCCTGCGCGGAGGGCGGCCCGGGGCGTCTCGACCATGATGCCCACGTCGTATGCCGGCCGTACGCCGCGCTCGACCTCGATCTCCGTTGCGACGGCGTCGATCCGCTCGCCGAGCATCTCAAGCTCGCGCGCGGCGGAGACCAGAGGGATCATGATCTCCGGGCGGACCGCGCGGCCCGTCTTGGCCTGGGCCTCGAGCGCCGCCTCGAAGATGGCGCGGGTCTGCATCTCGTAGATCTCGGGGTAGGCGACGCCGACCCGGCAGCCGCGCTTGCCCAGCATCGGGTTGAACTCGCGCAGTTCCCAGGCGCGGGCGGCGACTTTCTCCACCGGCTCGCCCAGGGCGCGGGCCATGGCGGCGAGGCCGCGCTGGTCCTCGGGCAGGAACTCGTGGAGCGGCGGGTCGAGCAGGCGGATGGTCACCGGGGCGGGCTCGCCGCGCGCGGCGGGGGAGGCGGTCTCGAGCCCGGCCATGATCTCGAAGACGCGCAGAAAGTCGTCGCGCTGCATCGGCAGGAGACGTTCGAGGACGGTGCGGCGCTCCTCCGCGGTATCGGCCAGGATCATCCGGCGCATCTCGGTGATGCGGGCGGGCTCGAAGAACATGTGCTCGGTGCGGCAGAGGCCGACGCCGTCGACGCCGAGGCGGGCGGCGGTCTCCGCGTCCGACGGGGTGTCGGCGTTGGCGCGCACTTTCAGTTCCCGAAGCGCGTCGGCCCATCCCATCAGTTTCGCGAGGGCGCCGGTCGGTTCGGGGCGGCTGGTCGGCAAGGCGCCGGCGAGGGCGGTCCCGGCGGCGCCGTCGAGCGTCAGCCAGGCGCCGGGGCCGAAGCGGCGGCCGTCGGCGGAGACGAGGGTCGGGCGGCCTTCCGCGTCGGGCTCGATCTTGGCGTCCGCGGCCCCGACCACGCAGGGGCGGCCGAGGCCCCGGGCGACGACCGCGGCGTGGCTGGTCAGACCGCCTCGGGTGGTGAGCACGGCCGCCGCCGCATGCATGCCCTGGACGTCCTCGGGCCGGGTCTCGACGCAGGCGAGCAAGGCGGGTTCGCCGCGCTCGGCGAGGGCTTCCGCCTCCGCCGCGGTGAAGGCGAGGCGCCCGGCCGCGGCGCCGGGGGAAGCGGGCAGGCCGCGGGCGACGAGGTCCCGGCGGGCGTCGGGCTCGATGCTCGGGTGCAGCAGATCCTGGAGGCCGAGCGCCGGCACGGTGGCGACCGCGATCTCCGGCGCGATGCGGCCCGCCTCGGCCCGCGCGACCGCGATCTCCACCGCGGCGGCGCTGCTGGGGCGGAGGGGGCGCGCGCCGAGGATGCGGGCGATGGGCGGGGCGCCCGCGGCGCCGCCGGAGGCCGGTATCAGGGCGAATTCGATCTCTTGCGGGGTCTCGAGCGCGTCCTCGGCGCTCTGCGCGGCGCGAAGCGCGGGCCCGAGGAAGGGGTCGTCCCAGTCGGCGTCTGCGAGCGCGCGCTCGTCCGCCGGATCGTTCTCATGGAGGGCGCCCGCGCGGTAGAGGCCGGATGTGCTGGGGGCGCCGGTGCGTTCGTCCCACAGGCGGACGCGACCCCAGCCGCCGCCTTCGAGTTGCGCCGGATGGATCGCCTGCAGCACCAGGGCGCAGCCGTCGGCCGCTCCGCTCAGGCCGGCGGCGCGGCGGCGGCGGCGGCAGCGCTGCGCGTCCCAGGCCCGCGCCAGGGCGGCGACGGCGGTGGCGAGCTGCGCGAGCGGGTCGGAGACCGCCGCGGAGAAGCGCTCCGCCTCGCCCTCCTCGCCCTCTTCGCGCGCCGCGGCGAAAGCGGCGTCGCGCAGGGCGTCGGCCCAGCGGGCGTCGCGGTCGTCGAAGGGTCGCTCCGCCCCGTTCAAGCGGTCGCCATGGGCTTTGGGCGCGATCTGGGCGGGGTCGTCGGCGAAGCGCGCGGCCGCGTCTTCGGAGAGCGCCGCGGGCGGAAAGCTCATCCAGAACAGGCGCCGCAGGCCCGCCGGTGTCTTGGCGCCCTGGCCGCGTCCGGCTTTCGGCGCCGTCGCGTTTTCCGCCGCGTCGGGCAGACCGATCCCGAGAATCGCGGGGGCGAGATCGGCGAGCGGCGTGACGGGGCTGAGGCGCACGGCCAAGGCGAGCGGGGTCTTGGCGTCGCCATAGCGGGCGAGCCGCCCTTGGGTGGCGGAGGCCGAGGCGAGCGCTTCGAGACCCTGGCTCAGAAACGCTTTCAAAGCCTCCCACGGAACGCCGTCCCGGATCCGGGACGCCGCTTGCGCGTCGATCGCCCAGGCGGGCGGGACGGGCGCGCCGGAGCGCGCGAGGCGGTCGAGCGTCGCGCCCTTGGCGCCGAAGGCGGCGGCGGAGGCGGCCGTCTTGCCGGCGCCCAGCAAGCGTCCCTGGCCCGGTTGAAAGGCGGGCGCAGAGCGGGGCGCGCCGGATCGGTCGGCGCGCGATCGTCCCGGCGTCCTGTCCGGCAGCCTGTCTTGCGAGGCTGCGCTCTTGTCCGATTGGTCGGTCATGGGGCGGTTGTAACGCAGCCCCGCCGCAATGCATCCAGCGAATCGGCGGCGCGGCGCCGCAACGCAACGGACCGCGCCGCGAGGGCGCGGTCCGCTCTTGGCGTCGCCGGTTACTGCTGATCCGTCTCGGGAGCCGCGTTGGGCGCCGCGTCGGGCGCCGTCTCCGGCGCGTTGGACGGCTCGCCGCCCCGTCGCCGTTCCTGCGTCCGGAAACGACCGCGATCTTCGCGGCTGAGCGCGCCGTCGCCATCGCGGTCGCGGCGCTCGACCAGGTCGGCGTAGCGGCGCTGGAACTCCTCGACCGTCACCCGGCCGTCGCCGTCTCGGTCGTGCCGCTGGAAGGCGCGGACGATCCGGAGCGACATCGCGTCGGTCCAGAGCGCGCGGTACTCCGCGAGATCCACCTGGCCGTCGCCGTTGGCGTCGAACTGGGTGATCTGGGCGGCGCGACCTTCGTCGAGCTCCGCCTGGGTCAGCGCGCCGTCGCCGTTCGCGTCGTAGCGCTCGAACAGCGCGCGCATGCTTTCGCCGCGGCGTCCGCCGTGATGGCCCTCGCCGTGGCGGCCGCCGCGCCAGCCCATATGGTGGCCGTGTTTGCCGTGATGGCCGTAGCCGGGCCCGCCATGGGCCGCGGCGAAGCGCGGATGGCTCGTCACGCCGACTGCGACGGCGACAACGGCGACGCCGAGCGCCGCCAGGCTCGCGCGGAACGCGGTTTTCTTTGTGATCATAGGTCTTTCCTTCAAAACTGCTCTCATTCGAACCGTCTTGCGCATCGAGTTCTCTGTTTGAACGGATGCCGGCTCGAGTTTCCGTCGCGGGAAACGACGCTATTTGCGGTTTCAGCGTTTCGACCAAGTAGACGCTTGCAAGTAGACGCCTGCAGGAATCCGCGTCGATGATGGTCACGCCTTGCAGCGCGCACGGCGCCGGATCTCAGGCTGTTGATCAGCTTCGACAGAAAACAGATCGGGCGTTGTTCCCAATCGATCGCTAAGGCTCGCTTCGAGGCGCGCGCCACCATGCTGCGAAGCGAGGACGGGCTCTCGCTCTCCCGCCGCCTGCGGCGGACGCAGAACGCGCCGGTGGTCCCGCTCACGGCGCGGAACGACGACACGGACCGGATCGTGAGGCTCGAGATCGGGGCCGACACATTCTGTGACCAAACACTTCAACCCGCGCGATCCCAGGGGGCGAGGCGGCGCTGCGGCCGCGCCCCGAGGGCGGCGTGATCGCTGAGATCACGCGGTCGTCGGTCGAGACCCTGTGACCCGCAACCCCGTTATGCGCCCCTATGTTGTATAGATAAAACGCCTTGAATGCGCCGCTTTTGTCACCCAGCTTTCATGAGCGGGCTCACTCAGGCGCTCGCATTGGCGTTGGATCAAGAGAATGGGTGTGCAGCGTATCGTTTCGGTCGAAGACTTGGATCGCATCGCGTTCGAGGACGGGATGGCGGCGGTGGAGGTCGCGCCCGAACTGCTGGGCGCGCTCCGATTGCGAAACGATCAGCGCACGGACGGCCCGCGGCTGCAGCGCGTCCTCCAGTCGATCCGGGACCGGGGCTACGACCCAATGCTGCCGATCGTCGCGCGCATCGGGCAAGAGGGGCGCTGGGTGATCATCGATGGCGGCCATCGCCTGACGGCGGCCCGTCGGATCGCCCAGGAGTTCTGGAGCAATCTGTTCGGCCCGAAGGTCGGAAACGTCTATTTCCTGCTGTTCACCGGCCCGAACAGCTACAAGAAGCTCGCGACCAAGATGGGTCTGGATCCCGAGGCGGCGGACGAATTCGTCGCGTCTCCGGTCGAGGCGCCGCCTCCGGTCGTGGTGGAGGCCCGCCCGACCTAATCGCTTCCGGGTGAGCGCCTCGCCCGCATCGCGGCGCGATCACCGGATCGTCGGTGGACGCGCGGCGGCTGGCCGCCATGATGCTCGCGACAAGATCCGCCGCCGCGATGCGGCGCCCAGCGTCGCGAGGCTTCATGCGCTCCTGCTTCATGCGCTCCTGGTTCGTACGCTCCTGGAAGCGTCCCCTTCTGAGCATGCTCGCCCTTTCGGGGGCGCTCCTTGGCGCGAGCGCGCCCGCCGCTCGGGCGGAGACGGGCTGCGCCTCGCAGCGCTGCGAGATCGAGGGCGGCTATTATCTGGCGGCGCCGCCCGAAAACTGGGACGGCGCCGCGGCGCTTCCGGTCATCGTCTATTTCCACGGCTGGAACAGCTCGCCAGAGGCCACCTTTCGCAATCGGGCGATGGTGGCGGGCGCGCATCGGCGCGGGGCGCTGTTCGTCGCGCCCTATGCGCGGACCGGGTATTGGCGCCAGATCGGCGCGGGGCGGGCGGAGAGCGGCCGCGACGAGGCGGCCTACGCCCGCGCTCTGATGGCCGATCTGAAGCGGCGCTATCCGATCGACGAGAGCCGGGTGCTCGCCTCTGGGTTCTCCCGCGGGGCGTCGATGGTCTGGAACCTCGCCTGCTATGTGGGCGACGCCTTCACGGCGTTCGCGCCGATCGCCGGCGGGTTCTGGGGCTCGACGCCCGAGAAGTGCCCGAGCGGGCCGGTCGCGATGCGGCATATCCACGGGACCGCGGACCGGGTGGTCGCCTATGATCGGGTCGGGATCTACAACTCGATGCCGATCCCGGACGGGCTGGCGTTGCTGCGCGCGGAGAACGGATGCGCCGCGGCGCCGGATCGCGAGCGGGTCGTGGGGCGGCTCACCTGTCGAAGCTGGACGACTTGCGACAGCGGCGCGCCGATCGAGGTCTGTCTCCACCCCAAAGGACACTCGATCCCCGCCGAGTGGGTCGCGGAGGGCTTCGATTGGATGGCGGAGCAGACCAGGCGCTGAGCCGTGGAGCGACAGAGCGCTCCGTGCGACAGCCGCTGGAGGCGACGCCCGGAATCGAACCGGGGTGCACGGATTTGCAATCCGCTGCGTAACCACTCCGCCACGTCGCCGTCGGGTGAGAGCGCGCCTCTTACGAAGCGCCGGGCGCGCTGTCCAGCCTCTTGACGCGGGACCCGCGCCGCCCCATCGAACAGGCGTCGGACGGTCGGATGGTCGCGCCGGGCCTCGCGCCCGGTGAGGAAAGTCCGGGCTCCACGGAGACGCGGCGGCGGGTAACGCCCGCCGGGGGAAAGGCCCTCGGGCCGGACCCTCAGGGAAAGCGCCACAGAAATGAAACCGCCGGGCTTCGGCTCGGTAAGGGTGAAACGGTGCGGTAAGAGCGCACCGCGCCCCTGGCGACAGGGGCGGCACGGCAAGCCCCGCCGGGAGCAAGGTCGAATAGGGATGGCGGTCGGGCTTCGGCTCGACAGGGGGGTCTCCGCCCCGCCGTCCGGGTGGACTGCGAGAAGCGTCGGGCGACCGGCGCTCCAGACGAATGGCCGTCGATCGCGGCGAGGTCCGAGCAAGGGCCGAGCGGCGTGAACAGAACCCGGCTTACAGACCGTCCGACGCCCTCGCATTCAACGGATCGACGACAGGATCGCGCCTGCTCTCAGCGCATTTTCGTCGGCGCGATGACAACGCCGTCGATCGCGCCATATCCGCCTCGACGCGCCCGACCCTTCGCGGCGCGGCAGCCCTGTGGACGGGACGATGACGGACTTTGACGGCGTGACGCTGCTCGATGGCGGGATGGGGCAGGAACTGGTGCGGCGGAGCCGGCTGGGCCCGACCCCGCTCTGGTCCTCGCGCGTGCTGCTCGACGAGCCGGATCTCGTCGAACAGCTCCATTTCGAGTTCATCGAAGCCGGCGCGGACATCCTCACGGTCTCGAGCTACGCGGCGACGCCGACCCGGCTCGCGCGGGATGGCGCGCCGGAGATGTTCGAGCCGGTGCAACGGGCCGCGTTGACCGCCGCAGAATCGGCTCGGGCGCGGAGCGATCGGCCGATCCGACTGGCGGGCTGCCTGCCGCCGCTGGTCGCCAGCTACCATGCGGATCTGGCCCGGCCTTACGCTCGGGCGGTCCCAGAGTATCGCCGGATCGCCGCGGTCCAGGCGCCGCATGTGGATCTGTTTCTGTGCGAGACGATGGGTTCCGCGTCCGAGGCGGCCGCCGCGACGGACGCGGGGGTCGAGACCGGGCTGCCGGTTTGGACGGCGCTGACGGTCCGGGACGCCGACGGCTCGAAACTTCGGTCCGGCGAGCCGGTGACGGTGGGCGCCGAGGCGGCGCTCGCCGCCGGCGCGGACGCGGTGTTGATCAATTGTTCGACCCCGGAAGCGGTGTCCGTCGGCCTTGGCGCGCTCGCGGCGGCGGGCCTTGAGACGCGGCTCGGCGGGTACGCCAACGGCTTCGTCCGGGCCGACGCGTTGGCCGCGGGCGGGACGGTCGAGGTGTTGGAGGCGCGGACGGACCTGTCGCCGGCGGCGTATGCCGGTTTCGCGCTCGATTGGGCCCGGACCGGTGCGCGGATCGTCGGCGGGTGCTGCGAGGTCGGCCCGCGGCACATCGCCGAGATCGCGCGCCAAATGCGCGGCTGAGTCCCCGTCCTTGAAACGCGCGGCGTTCGCTGCGGCCGCGGCTTCGACCTCGCCCTAGCCCTCGTCCTCGCCCTCGCCCTCGACCTGGCCCCTGCCCTGGCCGAAGGCGGAGGGTCGCAGCTCGGCCAATTGCAGGGCGGCTCTCGTCCACGCACCGTTTGATCGCGTCGGCGTCCTCATGCCCGTTCGGCTCGGCGATCCGCTGGAAGAACATCTCCTGGCCCATCGCCTGGCCCATCTCCTGGCCCATCGCCTGGCCCATCTCCTGGCCCATCTCCTGGCCCCTCCTCGGGCCGATCCTGCGGTGGAACGCCGGATCACCGCCCGGGGGCGAGAGGGGCTCGGCTTTCTCGAAGCGCTCGAGGATTGCTCCGAAGCGCTCGAACCGGAGCCGGCTAGAGCCAGCCGCGCCACTTGAACAGCAGCAACGGGGCGGCCGCGGACAGAGCCATCAGACCGAGCGCCATCGGATAGCCGTGGGGCCAGGCGAGCTCCGGCATGAACTCGAAGTTCATTCCGTAAAGGCTCGCGATCAGGGTCGGGGGCAGGAACACCGTCGCGGCCACCGACAGAATCCGGATGATGGCGTTCTGCTCCACGCTGATCAGGCCCAGGACCGCGTCGAGCTGGAAGGCGATCTTGCCGCTCAGAAACTCGGTGTGCTGGCTGAGGGCGGCGGCGTCGCGGCGAAGGCGGTGGGCGACCGCCCGGAAGTCCGGGGAGAACCGGTCGGGCGCGGCCTGCTCCGGATAGCTCATCAGGCGGCTCAGGGAGAACAGGCTCTCCTGGATCCGCTGGGTGAGGTCGTTGGCGGCGGCGACGCGCCGAAGCGCGATGCGGAAGGCTTCGGGGCTCACCGGGCGTCGGGCGTTGGCGGGCCGCAGGACGGTCTCGTTCAGCTTCTCGACTTCGCCCGACAGCCGCTCGATCACATCGGCCGTGCGGGCGATGATCGCCTGCCAGAGGCCGCAGAGCATCATCTCGGGCGTGGTGCGCCAGCCGGCGTCCTCGGCGAGCTGGGCGGCGAAGGCGTCGAACGCTTTCGGGGAGGAGTGCCGGATCGTGATCAGGCGCTTGCGCGTCAGGACGAAGGTCGCGGCCCGGCTGATCGGGCGGTCGCTGTCCTGCTCCGAGAGGAGCACGCAGGTCATTACCAGCGCGCCGTGGCTCTCGCGGAGGCGGTTCGAGACCTCGATCTCCGCCATCTGCGCCTGGGTCGGCAGGACGACGCCGGTCAGCTTCTCGACCGCCTCGATCGCGCCCGGATGAGCGCCGTGGAGATCGATCCAGAGCGCGTCGTCGGGCGGCTCGGAGAGCGCGTCGAGCAAGCTGATCTCGATCTCGCCGTCGCCGTTCTTTCGCGCGATGCGCATGGCCCGCCCCCTGTTTTCAGCGCCAGAATCCGCCATGCACATCCGGCGGCGCGGGCGCGCGTGTCCAGAGGGCGGATTGTCAGGCTGGCCGGCGCAACTCGGCGCGGACCATGCGTTCGAGCTGGTCGAGGAAACGTGAGCGGTCGGCTTTCGAGAAGGGCTTCGCGCCGCCGCCGGCGCCAAGGGGATTGGCGGCGCGGAGATCGGCCATCAGGTCCCGAACGGCGAGCGCCTGGCCGATGTTCGTGGCGGTCAGGGGCTCTCCGTTCGGGCGGATTGCGCGGCCGCCCGCCTCGACGCAGCGGGCGGCGAGGGGAATGTCGTTGGTGACGCAGATGTCGCCGGCGCCGATCCGCTCCGCGATCCAGATGTCGGCCGCGTCCGGGCCGCCCTCCACCACGACGGTCTCGACCAGCGGGTGCGGGTTCGGCCGGATCCCGCCGTTCGACACCACATAGACCGGGAGGCCGTGGCGGTCGGCGACGCGCAGCGCCTCCTCCTTCACCGGGCAGGCGTCGGCGTCGACGTAGAGGGTCGGGCCGGCGGGCGGCGTCATCCGCCGGTCTCGCGAAGCGCCGCGGCGAGCCGTTCGACGCCGGTCTCGGTCGCGTCTCGGTCGTTGGCGGTGAAGTTCAGGCGGAGCTGGTTCTTGCCGCCGGTCGCGGGCGGGTAGCAGGCGGTTCCGGGGACGAAGCCCACGCCATGCTTCAGCGCGCGGTCGAGCAGCGCGTTGGCGTCGGCCGCTTCGTCGAGCGTCGCCCAGAGGAACATGCCGCCGTCCGGCGCGGAGAAGGAGATCTCGTTCGTCAGCTGACGGCGGAGGCTGTCGGTCATCTCGGCGCAGCGGGACTTGTAGATCCCCCGCACCGCGGCCGCGTTCCGGTCCTCGACGCCGTTCGCGGCGAGGCGCAGCACGATGTGCTGGGTCAGGTTCGGGGTGTGCAGATCGGCGCCCTGCTTGATGAGCGTCAGCCGCTCGATCACCTCGGGCGCGGCGCAGACCCAGCCCACGCGAAGCCCCGGGGCCAGCGTCTTCGAGATCGAGCCGAGATAGATCACCGAGCCGTCATAGGGCGCGCTCCGGCCCTCGGCGTCGAGCGCGATCAGGCTCGGCTCCTCGATCTCGTCGAAGCGCAGCTCGCGATAGGGGTCGTCCTCGAGGATCGGAACGCCGGCGGCGCGGGCGTCGGCGAGCAGGGCGGCGCGCTCCGCATACGGCCAGCGTCGCCCGGTCGGGTTCTCGAAATTCGGCAGCGCGTAGGCGAAGGCGATCCCTTCCGCGCCGGACGCGCGGAGGGCGTCGCGGTCCACATAGTCGGGCTCGAGCGGGTGCCAGGCGGCGAGGCAGCCGGGATAGGTCGGGAAGCGGCAGGCGATCCGGCCGCCGGGGGCGAGGAACAGGCGCGCGACCAGGTCGAGGGCTTGCTGCGCGCCGCTCACGATCAGGATGTTCTCCGCCGTCGCCGGCGCGCCGCGGGCGGTCATGCGCTCGGCCAGGAAATCCCGGAGCTCGGGCACGCCGACGGTCGCGCCGTATTGGAAGATGCGGTCGCCGGCCTCCGAGAGCGCGTCCTCGGTCGCCGTCAGCACCGCGCCGCGGTCGATCTCCGAGACGATCGGCACGCCGCCCGCGAAGGAGATCGTCTCCTTCTGCGCGGCGAGAGCCAGAAGATCGCGGAGCGCCGTGTCGCAGCGGTCGCTCCATTCGACGAAGCGCCAGTCCATGCCGGGCGAAGCGGATCGGTCAGCCATGCGGGCGGGTCTCCTGCAAATGCGCTCCCCTGATCCCGCGGTCCGGGACCGGGCGCAACCCCCAAGGCGGGGGCGCGGCCCGACGATCAGGCCACGATCTCCGCCGTCTCGAGCACCGCGTGCATCAGAACCTCGGC
The DNA here is from genome assembly GCA_039819865.1 of Pseudomonadota bacterium. Classification (GTDB taxonomy): domain Bacteria; phylum Pseudomonadota; class Alphaproteobacteria; order Rhodobacterales; family Rhodobacteraceae; genus JBCBRF01. The sequence continues at coordinate 20,550 of JBCBRF010000010.1, forward strand.
GCCGGCGCGGGCCCATTCGGGGGTGATCGCCTCCGCCTCGTTGTGGCTGAGCCCGTCGACGCAGGGGCACATCACCATCGCGCTTGGCGCGACGCGGGCGAGCCAGAAGGCGTCGTGCCCGGCGCCCGAGACCAGATCGCGCGCGGCGTAGCCGAGCCGCTTTGCGGCGCTCCGGACCGCCTCTATGCAGGCGGGGTCGAACGCGACCGGCGCGATGCGCTCGAGCGGGCGGAGGGCGAGCGCGAGGTCGAGGTCGGCGGCGATCCGCTCGAGGCCGGCGCGCAGCTCGGCCTCCATCTCCGACAAGATCGCCTCGTCCGGGGAGCGCAGATCGACGGTGAAGACCGCCTGCTCGGGGATCACGTTGGGCGAGTTCGGGGCGAGGGCGGCGCGGCCGACCGTGCCGACGGCGCGGGGCGCGCGCGGGCGCGCGATGCGGTTCGCCAGCTCGATGGCGCGCGCGAGGCCGAGCCCGGCGTCCTGGCGGAGGTGCATCGGCGTGGTGCCGGCGTGGCTGGCGCTCCCCGTGAGCGTCACCTCGGTCCAGCTCACGCCCTGGCCATGCGTGACGACGCCGATCGGCGCGCCCTCGGCCTCCAGGATCGGTCCCTGCTCGATATGCAGCTCGAAATAGGCGGCGATCGGTCGGCCCCCGACCGGCTCCTCGCCCCGCCAGCCGATGCGGGCCAGCTCGTCGCCGAAGCGGAGGCCGTCGAGGTCGCGCTGGTCGTAGGCCCAGTCGAGATCGTGAACGCCCGCGAAGACGCCGGAGCCCATCATGGCCGGGGCGAAGCGGCCGCCTTCCTCGTTGGTCCAGTTGACCAGCACGATCGGATGGCGGGTCCGGAGCTCGAGATCGTCGAGGGTGCGGATGATCTCGAGCGCCGCGAGCACGCCGAGCACCCCGTCGTAGCGCCCGCCGGTCGGCTGGGTGTCGAGATGCGAGCCGACATAGACGGGCGGCAGGCCCGGCTCCGCGCCTTCGCGGCGGAGGAACATGTTGCCCACGCGGTCGACGCTCTGGGACAGGCCCGCGGCCTCGCCCCAGCGCTGCAGCAGGCGGCGGGCCTCGCCGTCGGCGTCGGTCGCGGTCTGACGGTTGTTGCCGCCGGCGACGCCGGGTCCGATCTCGGCCATCGTCATCAGGGCGGACCACAGGCGCTCGCCGTCGAGGCGGAGATTGGGGGTCAGGGTCTGGGTCGGGTCGGGGATGGCGGCGGTCTTAGAGGCGGGCTTAGAGGCGGGCTTAGAGGCGGGCTTGGCGGTGGGCTTGGCAGTGGGCTTGGAGGTGGTCATGGCGGCGGTCTCTCCGGTGGCGAGGGCGGCGCGGCCCGTCGGCTCGGGCCTGAGGCGGACGGCGGTTCAGGCGCGCCTCAGGCGTCAACCCGTCGCGGGCGCGAACAGGGCGTCCATCACAGCGCCGTCCCGGCTTTCGACATAACCGAGCAGATGGTCGCTGGTCTGGGCGGGCGTCCGGGTCGCCTCGGCGGCGGCGCGGGCGATCATGGCGTCGATCTCGACGAGAGGGATCCGGGCGGCGGCGAGCCGATCGCGCAGATCCTCGCGGGCGGGATGGACGGCCACGCCCATCTCGGTGAGCACCAGATCGACATCCTCGCCGGGCGTGGTGCGGCAGCGGACGGCCTCGACCAGCTTGGCGTGGCCGCCGCCGGTCAGCCGGGTCAGCGCCATGGTCACGCGGGCGCCGGCGGCGGTGTCCGGATGGCCGCCCGGGCCGCCGATCAGCAGACCGTCGCCGCCGAGCGTCACGTTCACGTTGAAGTCGCGATCGATCTCCGCCGCGCCCAGCACCATGAGGTCGAGCCGGTGCGCCACCGGGTCGGGGTGGATCGGGCTCGCATACTCCGCGGCCGACATGCCGTGGTGCCACGGGTCGCGCGCGAACGACCGGGCGGCGTCGAGGTCGAAACACTGGACGTCGCGGATCTCGCGGAACAGGCCGGCCTCGACGAGGGCGACATGGGCCGCGGTGATCCCGCCGGAGACGAACCCGCCGACGACGCCGGCCTCGCCCATGGCGGCGCCGATGGCGGCGGCGGAGGCGAGCGGCGCGCCGCCCGCGCCGGTCTGGAACGAGAAGCCGTCGGTCAGAAGGCCCGCCGCGGCGGCGGTCCTCGCGGCGAGCGCCGCCAGAGCCCGGCCGACCGGGTCCTCGGCGGGCAGAGTGGTCCCGGAGCGCACGCCGCCGGGATCGCCGATCGAGGGGACCTGGACGAGCCAGTCGACGCGCGCGGCGGGGATCTCGGGCGCGATGAGCGTGGTCTCCGACAGATCCTCCGCGACGATCACCACCTGGCGGGCGTGCGCGGCGTCGACCATCGGGTAGCCGAGCGGGCCGCATGTCGCGCGGCCGCGCGCGCCGGTCGCCGCACCGGAGGCGTCCGCCATCGGCGCGGCGATGAAGGCGGCGTCGACCTCCAGTTCTCGGGCGGCGACGGCGCGGGCGCGGCCGCCATGGCTTTGCAGGACGAGCGGCCCCGAGAGCGCGCCGTCGCCGATCGCCTCCGCGACCGGGCCGCGGACATAGTCGGTCCAGAGCTCGGCGACGACGCGCGCGCGCATATGATCGGCCAGGGGGGCGTGGACCGGGAAGATCGAGCTTGCGGCGATGCGAAGGCCGCGGAGGCCGCGGCCGGCGGCGATGTCGAGCACGGCGTTCAACACCCCGTCGCCGTTTCGCAGATGGTGATGGAAGGAGAGCGTGGCGCCGTCGCGGAGGCCGCAGGCCTCGAGCGCCGCCTCGAGGCTCACGAGCCGGGGCGCCGGATGGGTCCGGTCCGGCGTGGGCGCGTGCGGGACGCTTCGGGGCGCGCGGTCCGCCGGGTCGAAGGCCCGCGGCGCGCCGAGGGCGGCGAGCCGGTCGGCGGCGCGGTCGAGGCGGGAACGCCAGTCGGCGGGGGGGACGGCGGTCATCGGCGAACGGGCTCGGTTGGGAAGGGCTCGGTTGGAAAGGGCTCGGTTGGAAAGGGCGCGGTTGGGAGGGGACTCTCCGGCCATAGCGCGGCGGCGCTCGGTTGGGGAGGGCTGGACGCGGGGCAGGGCGTTCGGCTCAGCGCGCGAATGGGATCTGGGCGACGCGTTAGACGCTCGCGTCGCCCCTCCCCACACGCTTGAGGGGAGGGGTTGGGGGAGGGGTTAGGGGTGGGGTCCTCGGCGCGCGCGCTGGCGGGCGGAGCGAGGGGCGTCTTCAGCGCCTCGTTCCCTTGTCACGTCCCGTAGCCGCCGCTCTGGGCGTTCCGAAGGGCGGGGAGAGGTCGATCCGGCCGCCCCAGGCCTCGACGCCGCCTTCGCCCACGCCGCCTAAGAAACCGCTCGCGCCGATCCGAACACCGCCGGCACGCGCCAGGTCGAGCCTCGCCTCGACCCGGCCGCGCACGCCTTCCTCAGCGCCCGGGGCCGCGCCGAAGCTCGTCCCTGCGCCGCTTTCCTCCGCCGCGAAGGTCCAGACGTCTGCGGTCAGCGGTTGCGGCCGCCGTCGTCGAAGCGCCGAGCGGCCTCGGCCGCGCGGAATAGGGCGGTCGCCTTGTTGACCGTCTCCTGCAGCTCGGCCTCCGGATCGCTGTCGGCCACCACGCCGCCGCCCGCCTGCACATAGACCGCGCCGTCCTTCACCACCGCGGTGCGGAGCGCGATGCAGGTGTCGACGTCGCCGCCGGCGGAGAAATAGCCGACCGCGCCCGCATAGACGCCGCGCTTCTCGGTCTCGAGTTCGTCGATGATCTCCATCGCGCGGATCTTCGGCGCGCCCGAGACCGTGCCGGCCGGCAGGCCCGCCAGAAGCGCCGAGAGCGCGTCATGCTCCGGCCGAAGCCGCCCTTCGACGTTCGAGACGATGTGCATGACGTGGCTGTAGCGCTCGACCACGAACTGCTCGGTGGGGCGCACCGAGCCGATCTGCGCCACCCGGCCCACATCGTTGCGGCCGAGATCGAGCAGCATCAGATGCTCGGCGCGCTCCTTCGGATCGGCGAGAAGCTCGCGCTCGAGCGCGACGTCCTCCGCCCGGGTCGCGCCGCGCTTTCGAGTGCCGGCGATCGGGCGGATGGTGACTTTCGGCGCGCCGTCGCTCTGGCCCTCGACCCGGACAAGAATCTCGGGGCTCGCGCCCGTCACCTGAAACGCGCCGCCGTCGGCGGCGATCAGGTTGAAGTAGAACATGTAGGGCGACGGGTTGGTCCGGCGGAGCGCGCGGTAGAGCGACAGCGGCGGCTCCTGGAACGGGATCCGCCAGCGCTGCGACGGCACGACCTGGAAGATGTCGCCGGCGCGGATGTACTCCTTCGCCCGCTCGACATTGGCGCGGTAGGCTTCGGGCTCGGTGTTCGAGACGGGCTCGGAGGGCGCGCCCGGAACTGCGCTTTGGACTGCGCCCTGCGCCGCGCCAATCGGGCGGTCGAAATCCGCCATCGCGTCGGAGATGCGCTCGGCGGCGCGGGCGTAGGCGGCCTTGGTGGAGACGCCCGGCGCCGGGCGAACCGGCGCGACCAGCGTGACCTGGTCGAAGGCGTTGTCGATCACCGCGACGATCGAGGGACGGACCAGGATCGCGTCGGGCAGGCCGAGCACGTCCTCATTCGCGTCCGGCAGCCGCTCGACGAGACGCGCCATGTCGTAGCCGAGATAGCCGAACAGGCCCGCGGCGCTCGCCGGCAGATCCTCGGGAAGGTCGATGGCGCTTTCGGCGATCAGGTTGCGGAGCGCGGTCAAGGTCTCGCCCGGGCCGAGATCGGGCTCGAAGGCGTCCGGATCGTAGGCGGCGGCGCGGTTTATCTCGGCGCGCGCTGTCGCAGCGCCGCCGGAGGCGCCGACGCAGCGCCAGATCAGGTCAGGCTTCCAGCCCAGGATCGAGTAGCGGCCGCGGGCCGAGGCGCCGGTCACAGACTCGAGCAAAAAACTGTTCGCACCCGCCTGCGCCAGTTTCAGATAGAGGCCGACGGGGGTGTCGAGATCGGCGGGAGCGCGGCGCCAGACGACCTGGGCGCGGCCATTTTCGTAGGCCCGAGCGAAGCTCTTGTAGTCGGGGACCAATGCGTCGCTGGCGGCCACTTCAGTAGTTCCCCTGGTGCGCGCCGCCCGGACCAGCGATCAGAGCGGCCTCGACCGCCTGCGGGTTGGTCGTCGCCTCGCGCTCCGACAGGGCGGCGGCCGCAAACAGGTTGGCCATATCCGCTTCGATTCCCGCGCCGGCGGCGTTCGCCTGGGCGTCGATCGCGGCTTCGCCGTCTTCGGGAGCGGCCGGCGCGACGGCGCGCACGACGGCGACGACATGCGCGCCGGCCGGGGCCTCAGCCGAGGCGTCGCTCGCGGGGATCTCGGCGTTGAGCGGCGCGCCGATCTCGGCGTCGAAAGCGGCTTCGATCAACGCGGTCGGCAAAGGGGCGCTCTCGCCGGCGCGGAGGACGCCCTCGACGGTCGCGATCGATAGGCCCGCGGCCTCGACCGCCGCGGCGAACGCTTCTCCGCTCTGGATCGCTTCGACCAGCTCCGACGCCTTGGCTGCGGCGGCCTCGCGACGTTTGGAGGCGGTCCAGGCGGCCTCTACACGCTCGCGCACCGTGTCGAGCGGCCGGAGCGCCGCCGGTGTGACCTCGGCGATCTCCACCGCGTAGAACTCCTGGCTCGGCAACTCTTCCAGATCCATTTCCTCGCCGATCTCAAGCTCGAAGGTCCGGGTCAACAGGGCCTGGTCGCGCGGCAGATCCGGCGTCTGCTTGCCGTCCTCGTCGAGGCCGCTCCGGTCGAGGGTCACGGTCTTCAGCACGACGTCTTCCTTCTCCGCGATCTCCTCGAAGCTCGCGCCGGCGGCGCGGAGATCCTCGATCGCATTGGCCGCATCGGCGAGATCGGAGCGGGCGTCCTCGATCGCAATTTCGCGCGCGAGCGCGTCGCGGGCCTCGTCGAAGGGCGTCACCACGGCCGGGATCCGGCCGCGGATGTTGATCACCGTCCAGCCGGTCGGGGTCTCGATCGGGCCGACCGCGCCGCTGTCGGTCTCGCCGAAAGCCTGCTCGGCGACCTCGGGCCGCAGCGCTTCGAGATCGGACTTCGCAACATAGCCGAGCGCGACGTCGTCGGCGCTCAGGCCGCGATCTTCGGCGATCTTCTCGAAAGCCTCGCCGTTCGCGAGCCGAGCGGCGGCGTCGACGGCTTCCGCCTCTTCGTCGAAGACGATCTGCTCGAGGTTGCGGCGCTCGGGCCGGTTGAACTCGTCGCCGCGCGCGTCGTAGCGGGCGCGGATGCGATCTTCGGCCACCAGATCCGGCTCGGCGCGGTCCTCGGCGCGCAGCCAAAGCAGGCGGACGGTCCGATATTCGGGCGCCGTGAAGCGCTCGGCCTGCGCCTCGTGGAAGGCGGCGAGATCCTGCTCGCTCGGCGCCGGCGGCGCGTCGACCGCCGCGGGCGAGACGATGGCGAAGGCGAGGTCGCGGCGCTCATTGGCGCGAAGCCAGACCTGTTCGAAGGCGATGCGCGGCGCGATCGCGCCCTGGGCGACGCTTCTCAGCAGAAGGTCGCGGGTGATGTCGCGGCGGACCTGGGTCTCGAACTCGCCTCGGCGCATGCCCTGGTTGGCGAGGAAAAACTCGTAGCGGGTCTCCTCGAACGCGCCGCCCGGCGCCGCGAAGCGGGGCGCCGTGCGGATGAACTCGGCGACGCGAGGGTCCGGCGCCGACAGGCCGAGGGACTGCGCCTCGAGGTCAAGCGCGGTCCGGCGCAGCATGCTGCCCAGCACCATCTGTTCGAGACCCATGGCGCGCGCGGTCTGCAAATCGATCGCGCCTCGGAAGGCGGCGAGCTGTTGCTGGAACTCGCGGCGATAGTCGAGCAGGCCGATTTCGCGGTCCTCGACCTCGGCGACCGCGGTGTACTGGCCGCTCCGAAGCCAGCCGCCCACGCCCCAGACCACGAAGCTCAGGACGAGAAGGCCGAGCAGCAGTTTCGCGGCGATGGAGTTGGCGGCGTTGCGGATGATCTCGATCATGGGCCGGCTCCGATGGTTTCAGGTCGCTCTGAGGCGTCTAACTCCCGCGGCCCGCACCGACAAGCCGAAGCCGCGTCTCTGGCGCTCGGGACGTTCAGACCAGATCAATGCGCGCGCGGCGGGATCGGCCCGGCGAGCTCGGGGCGATACTCGAAATGCATGGTGTCGAAACGCCGCCAGCGCCCGCCCCAGATGAAGCCGTGGCGCTCGAAAATGGCGACGATCTCCGCGGGCATGCGGTTGACGTAGGCCTCGCCGCGGCCGGCGCGCTCCGCCCAGCGCCAGTAGTCGGCGCGCTTCACGTTCAGATCAATCGCAGCGCCGTAAGCGTGAACCGAAGGCCGGACCGTGCCGGCGATCGCGCGGCAGTTGTAGGTTCCGGCCGACGGCGTCGCATAGACATGGAGCCGTTCGGGCAGGGCTTCGATCTCCGCGGAGACCCGCTCGAGCCGATCGGCGACGCCGTTCACCGTCGTGACGCGAAGGCGCTGCGGCGCCACGCTCGGCAGCCAGACGATCTCGCGGAGGCGGGGCTCGACCTCGCCCGCATGGCAATCGCCGTACATCTTCGTGAAGAAGCTCTCGGGTCGGATCCGGCCGGGGTCCTGATCAGGTCCGGGCGGCGCGATCGGCGCGCCGTCGGGGTAGGGGAAGGCGAACAGATCGTCGAGATCGGGGGTGGCGAGCAGCTCCGCGAAAGACTTGTCGCGCCGCCCGTCCGAGAGCGGCGTCAGCGTTCCATCGCGCCAGCGAAGCCCCGCGTAAGACCAGCTTTCCAGATGGTCGGGGTAGGCCGCCACCAACCGGTCGAGGCGCACCGCCACATCCGCGGGCGGGGCGCCGAAGCGCCGGGCGGGCGCCTCCGCCGCGGCCGGCGACAGCGCCGCGCTCCACGCAATGCTCGCCAGCAGCGCGCGCGCCGTCTTTCGCCGCCCGATCACCGGGTCTTCTCGGCTTTCAGCAGAAAGGCGACGTTGGCGCGCTCGGTCGGGCTGAGCTTCACCGCCCAGGTCGTCGGCCTGTACCAGGGCTTGCGCTCGAAAAACGCGCGGAGGTCGCGGGATGCGAAGAAGCGTCCGCGGCGGGCGAAAATCTCGTTCCGGGCGAGCCGCAGGGTCTTGGCGTCGAGGCCTCGGATATCGGCGTCGCGCAGCAAGCGGCGATGGCTGTCGGGCAGGATGAAGTCCGCGGGCCTCGGCGGCGGGGGCGCGGCGGGGCGGGACTGGACGGCCGCCCTTTCCGACAGGGCCTTGTTCATCGCGGCTTCTGCGAAGCCCGCATAGCGTCCGTTCGGAAACTCCTGCAGATAGGCGTTCCAGGCGCCGGGCGTGCCGATCTCCTTGGCCAGCTCGAACGCTTCCTTGTCGGTCAGGCCGCTGTCGTCGCCGCCGATCTCCGCATCGCTCGGCGCGCCCGGAACCGTCGGCTCGGCGCCCGCGAAATAGAACTTACCGATCAAGGCCTCGTTGACCCAAGGGATCTGGCGCTCGCCGGTCTCCGCGTAGACGCGGCTGCGGACATTGCCGAGCATCTCGCGGATTTCGACGCCGGGCGCCGTCAACTCTTCGACCAAAGCGGCGGTGAAAGGGCTGTTCCGGCCGTCGCCGTCCGCCGCGACCGCGCCCGGGGCGGTGGCGAAGGCGACCAGGGTCCCCGCGGCGGAGGCGGTGCTGATCGGCGCCAGGCCCTGACCCGCGGAGCGCGTGCTCGCGATCGGAAAGGGATTGTCCCGGCAGGCGTCGAGCAGCACGATCTTCACCCGCGCGCCCGCCTCGTCGAGCGCGGTGGTGACGTCGGCGAGGCGCACGGCGTCGGCGCGGAGCTCCGTGGTCCCGGCGACCGCGGCGTCGACCGGCAGCAGCCAATTCTCGCCCGAGACCTGCACGCCATGCCCAGCGTAGAACACGAGCGCCGCCTCCGCGCCTTTGGCTTGGCCCGCAAAGGTCACGAGCGCGGCGAACAGCTCGGTGCGCCCGGCGTCGACGGCCTCGACCACCTGAAAGCCGACGGATTTCAACGCGGCGCTCATGGCGCGGGCGTCGCTCGCCGGGTTCGCGAGCTTCGGGACGCGCTCATAGGCGCCGTTTCCGATCACCAGCGCCACGCGTTTGCCGGATGGGGTTTGGGCCGCGGCCAGCGGGCCGAGCGCGACGGCGACGAGCCAGAAGGCGGCGGCGATCAGGGCGGCGCTGCGGATCGCGGCGGCTGGGGAAAGGGCGGCGGCGTTGCCGCGGGCTTCGATGGGCATGACGGGACGGCGCTCCGTTCGACAAGGCTCGGTCTCGCGCTCGAGGTCTAGCGCGACAGGCGTCTTCGTTCTACGGCCGGAAGCGCCGAGGGCGCCGCGGCCAATCGTACTTTTCCAGATCGCCGGGTCGACTGCGGACGCGGCCCGCCCGCCTCGAGGCCGCAGGCGGGGCGGGCTGGTCAAGGCCGCGGGCCGGCGTTACCTGGGAGGTCAGATTTCGCTCAAGATCGGCCTCGCCGGTTTGCGCCACCTCAATCGGGAGTCTCCCCCATGCCGATTCGGCTCAACTTGGTTCAGAGCGACGCGGCCCTCGGCGGCCTTGCGGAAGTCGACGGGGCGGTCGCCGCGTTTTGGCGTCCCGCCGAAGCCGAGGGCGGCGCGCCCCAGCTGACGGAGGCGGCGACGGCGCTCGATGCGCTCACCGGCGGTCAGGTCGCCCGGGCGCTCGCCAAGGCGAAGGGCGAGCGCGGCGAGGTGACGACGCTGACGGCGCCGCACGGCATGGCGGCGGACGCGCTGCTGCTCATCGGCTGCGGCTCGGACGCGCTCGACGCCCTCGGCGCGCCGCCGAGCTTGCGCGCGCCAAAAGCGTCGCCGCGCAAAAGCTCGAAACGGTCCAGGTTCGGCTCGAAGGGCTGGGATCGGCGGAGGCGCTCACGGAGTTCGCGCTCGGGCTGCAACTGCGGGCCTACGCCTTCGATCTGCACAAGTCCGACGCGCGCGAGGAGGCGGTCCCAACGGTGGCGCTCGCCGGCGGGGAGTTCGACGGATCCGCCGCCGCGGCGCTCGCCGAAGGGGTCGCGCTGTCTCGCGATCTGGTCAATGAGCCCGCCAACGTCCTGACGCCGCCCGAGTTCGCCGCCCGGATCCGCAAGCTCGGCGGGTCGGACGGGCATCCGGGGCTCGACGTCGAGATCCTGGGCGAGGCGGAGCTCGAAGCGCTCGGCATGGGCGCGCTGCTGGCGGTCGGGCGCGGCAGCCGCAAAGAGAGCCATGTCGCGATCATGCGCTGGACCGGGGCCGCGGACCCGAAGGCGGCGCCGCTCTGTCTGATCGGCAAGGGCGTGTGCTTCGACACTGGCGGCATCTCCCTCAAGCCCGCGGGCGGCATGGAGGAGATGACCATGGATATGGGCGGCGCGGCGGCCGTGGTCGGCGCGATGGCCGCGATCGCCGGGCGGAAGTCGAAGGCGAACGTGGTCGGCGTGGTCGGGCTGGTCGAGAACATGCCCGACGGCGACGCGCAGCGCCCGGGCGACATCGTCACCTCGATGAGCGGGAAAACCATCGAAGTGATCAACACCGACGCGGAGGGCCGCCTGGTGCTCTGCGACGTGATCCACTACGCCCAGGAGCGGTTCGCGCCTCGGGCGATGGTGGATCTCGCGACGTTGACCGGGGCGATCATCGTGGCGCTCGGGCACGACAAAGCCGGTTTCTTCGCGAACGATGAGAAACTCGCCGCGGCGCTGCAGGGGGCGGCGGACGAAGAGGGCGAGGGCATCTGGCGGATGCCGCTGGGCGATTCCTACGACAAGCAGCTGAAGTCCCGGCTCGCGGACATGAAGAATGTCGGCGGCGGGCGGCAGGCCGGGTCGATCACCGCGGCGCAGTTCCTCCAGCGCTTCGTGAAGGACGGGTCGGCCTGGGCGCATATCGACATCGCCGGGGTCTGCCTGCCGAAGGAGGACGGCGCGACCTGGCCGAAAGGGCCGAGCGGATGGGGCGTGGCGACGCTGACCCGGCTCGCGGAGACGATGTTCGCGGATGCCGCGGACTGATCCGATCCCGGCCGGCGAGGAGCCCGGAGCGCTGCTGATCCGGCTGCGGGAGCGCGCGCCGCTGGTCCATGCGATCACCAGCCCGGTCTCCGCCCCGCTGGTCGCCAATGCGCTCGCGGCGATCGGGGCGCGCCCGGTGCTGGCCGAGGATCCGGAAGAGATCGCGGAGGTCGCCGCCGGCGCGGATGCGCTCACGCTCAATATCGGGATGCTGACGGCGCCGCGCCGCGACGCGATGGCCGCGGCGCTCGCGGCGCGGCGCGCGGAGACCGGCTGGGTGCTCGATCCGGTCGGCGCCGGCGGGGCGTCGGCGCGGACGCGGGCGGCGGCGGCGCTCGCTCTCGAGGGGCCCTCGGTCATCCGCGGCAATGCCAGCGAGATCCTGCGGCTGCACGCGGCGTTGATCGGCGCGGAGACGCTGCCGGTCTATGGGGTCGATGCGCGCGACCCGGTGGAGGCGGCGGTCGGCTCCGCCGCCCGGCTCGCGGCGGCGACCGGGGCGGTCTCGGCGCTGTCGGGCGCGACGGACGCGATTTCCGACGGCGGACGCGTGCTGCGCCTGAGACGCGGCCACCCGACGATGGCGCGAAGCGTCGGCGTCGGCTGCGCGCTCAGCGCGCTCTGCGCGGCGTTTCTCGGGACCGGGGCGTCCGCGTGGGACGCGGCGGTGGCCGCCTGTCTGACCGCCGGGCTGGCCGGAGAGTCGGCGGCGGCGACCGCGCGGGGGCCCGGCGGGTTCCCGGCCGCGTGGCTCGACGCGATGGCGCTGCTCGGCGCCGAGGATCTGAACGCGGCGGCGGGGGAGGCGATCGATGACGCGCGCGCCTGATCTGACGCTCTATCTGGTCACCGATCCCGAGCTCTGCGCCGAACGGGGCGTCGTGGCGACCGCCGTGGCGGCGGTGCGGGGCGGCGCGACCTGCGTTCAGCTTCGCAACAAGTCCGCGCCCGAGGCGGCGCTTCGACGGGAGGCGGCGGCGCTTCTGGTGGCGCTCCGGCCGCTCGGCGCGCCCCTTCTGGTGAACGATCGGATCGAGGTGGCGGCGGCGGTCGGCGCGGACGGCGCGCATCTCGGGCAGGAAGACGGCGATCCGGCGGCGGCGCGACGGCTGCTCGGGGACGCGGCCGTCCTCGGGCTGTCGGTTCAGACCGAGGATCACGCCCGCGCGGTCGATCCGGGCGCCGTCGATTACGTGGGAACCGGCGCGGTGTTCGCCACCGCCACCAAGCCCGGACGGACCGCGCCGATCGGGGTCGAGGGGGCGGCGCGGCTGAAGCGGCTCTCTCGCCTGCCCGCGGTCGCGATCGGCGGGATCGACGCGGGATCGGCCGGCGGGCTGGTCGCCGCCGGTCTTGACGGCGTGGCGGTGGTGTCGGCGATCTGCGGGGCGTCGGATCCGGAGGTGGCGGCGCGCACGATCCGCGCCGCGATCGATCAAGCCCGCGTCGCGCGCGCCGCGCTCCCCCCGACCCTTAGAGACGAGACGCCATGACCGCTCCGCCTAACCTCCTCAGCATCGCCGGATCCGACCCGTCGGGCGGGGCCGGGATTCAGGCCGACCTCAAGACCTTCGCGGCCAACGGCGCCTATGGAATGGCCGTGCTGACGGCGCTCACCGCGCAGAACACCCGCGGGGTCTCGGGCGCTCATCTGGTCCCGCCGGCGTTCGTCGATCAGCAGATCCGCGCCGTTTACGAGGATGTCCGGGTCGATGCGGTGAAGATCGGAATGATCGCCACGGCGGAGATCGCGCTGGCCGTCGCCGAGGCGCTGAAGGCGGTCGGGGCGCGGCGGGTGGTGCTCGATCCGGTGATGGTCGCGACCTCGGGCGACCGGCTGCTCGACGAGAATGCGGTGGCGGTGGTGCGCGACAGGCTGCTGCCGATGGCGGACCTGGTCACGCCGAACCTGCCGGAGGCGGCGGCGCTCGCCGACCGACCGGAGCCGCATGATCGTTCGGACATGCCGGCGCTCGCCGAAGCGCTGCGGGCCCGGGGCGCGACGGCGGTGCTGCTGAAGGGCGGGCATCTCTCGGGCGATGAGAGCCCCGATCTCTTGCTCAGCGAGGCCGGGCCGGTCTGGCTCGAGGGCGCGCGGCGACGCGGCCGGGCGATCCATGGCGGCGGCTGCACGCTCTCTTCGGCGATCGCCGCGCAATGGGCGCGGCTGGACGATCTGCCGGCGGCGGCGCGCGCGGCGAAGGCGTATGTGGCGGGCGCGATCGCGGGCGCCGCGCGGCTCGAGGTCGGGTCCGGCGCATGTCCGCTCGATCATTTTTTCGAGGAGGGAGCGCGATGAGCCGTTCGGCCCCTCGGCGCCGCGCGGTCCTGGCCGGGCTGGGGCTCGGCGGCGCGACGCTCGCGGCGCCGGCGGTCGCACAGGGGCGTCGGCGCTGGCGGATGGCCACCGCCTGGCCCAACAAGCTTCCGGGACCCGGGATCTCCGCGGCGCGGATCGCCGAGCGGATCGGGACGCTCAGCGGCGGGCGGCTCACGGTCGAGCTGTTTCCGGCCGGCGTCCTCGCGCCCGGGCTCGGCGTGTTCGACGTGGTGGCGAGCGGCGGCGTCGAGTTGGGGCATGCGGCGTCGGTGTTCTGGAGCGGCAAGCGCTCGGCGGCGCCGCTGTTCACGTCGGCGCCCTTCGGGCTCACGCCCTGGGAGCATCTCTCCTGGATCGAGGCGGGCGGGGGGCAGGCCGCTTGGGACGCGCTCTACGACGCGTTCGGGGTGCGCGCCTTTCTGGGCGGGAACACCGGGCCGTCGATGGGCGGTTGGTTCCGGCGCGAGATCGGCGGGCTCGACGATCTGAAGGGTCTGAAAATGCGGATCTCAGGGCTCGGGGCGGAGGTGATGCGCGGGCTCGGCGTCTCGCCGCAGACGCTCGCGCCGGGCGAGATCTTCGGCGCGCTGCAGAGCGGGGTGGTGGACGCCGCGGAGTTCGCGGGGCCGGCGGCGGACGCCGCGCTCGGGCTCGATCGGGCGGCGAGCTTCTACTACGGCCCCGGGTTCCATGAGCCGAACGGCGCGTCGGAGACGCTGGTCTCCCGGGCCGCTTTCGACGCGCTGCCGGGGGATCTGCAGGCGATCGTGGCGGCGGCCTCGCGCGAGGAGCATGGGATCGGCCTCGCGGTCGCGGAGCGGGACAATGCGGCGGCGCTGACGGATCTGGCGGCGGCGCGCGGGGTGGCCATTAAGGCGTGGCCGGAGGCGGTGGTGCGCGCGGCGCGGGCGGAGGCCGAGGGCGCGCTCGAGACCGCGGCGGCGGGCGAGCCGGAATCGGCGCGGACCGTGGAGAGCTTCCGAGAGGCGCTCGGGCGGGCGCGGCGGACCGCGGAGATCGCCTATGCGCCGTTCCTGGCGGCGCGGGGCTGAGAGGGGGCGATGGCGGAGGCGGTGTTCTACCATCTGACGCGTCGCCCGCTCGAGGAGGCGTTGCCGGATCTTCTGCTGCGCACGCTCGAGCGCGGCTGGCGGGCCGTGGTGCGTTGCGGGTCGGAGGCTCGGGCGGAGGATCTGAACCGGCGGCTCTGGACCTTTCGCGATGAGGCGTTTCTACCCCATGGCGGGCCGGGCGACGGGCGGCCGGAGCGCCAACCGATCTACCTGACGGCCGGCTCGGAGACGCCGAACGCACCCGATCTGCTGTTCCTGGTCGACGGCGCGGCGGCGGCGCCGGAGGAGGCGGCGCGCTTCACGCGGGTCTGCCTGATGTTCGATGGGCGCGACGCGGCGGCGACAGCAGGGGCGCGGTCGGCCTGGAAGGCGATGGTCGAGGCCGGGATCCCGGCGATCTACTGGGCGCAGAGCGACCAGGGCCGCTGGGAGAAGAAGGCGGAGAAGCGGCCGGACGACCCGGCTTGAAAGGGGGGCGGCGGGCCGGCCTCGACGCGGTTGCGCGCGTCACGCCGGGCGGACCGCCATCCCATAGTCCGATAGCCCGTCGAGCACGAACTGCACCGCCAGCGCGCCGAGCAGCACGCCGAACAGGCGGGTGACGAGCGTCACGCCGGTCGGACCGAGCAGCCGCTCGATCCAATGCGCCGCCATGAACAGCGCCAGACAAACGCCGAGCACGCCAAGCGCGCAGAGATAGACCAGCGCCTCCTCGACCCCGGTCTCGGCCTTTGCGGTCAGCAGAATCATCGAGGCCATGGCGCCGGGGCCGGCGATCAGGGGGGTGGCGAGCGGAAAGACGCTCGGGTCGCGATCGAGGGGCGGGGGCGCGGCGTCGTGATCTTCCTGCGATTTGGCGCCGTCTGCGGCGCCTTCTCCCGCCGCGGTGCGGCCGCGGCGTTCGTTCCGCTTCTCGAACAGCATTTCGAGCGCGATCAGGAACAGCATCAGGCCGCCTGAGATCCGGAAGGCGGGCAGGCCGACGCCGATGCTCTGGAGCAGGATCTCGCCGGCGAGCCCGAACAGCGCCAGGATCCCGGCGGCGACCGCGAGAGCCCGGAGCGCGATGGCGCGGCGCTCCCGCGGGCTCGCGCCGGCGGTGAGCGCGAGGAACAGCGGCGTGAGGCCGATCGGATCGATCAGCACGAACAGCGTGACAAAGGCGCCGACGGCGCTCGCGACCAATCCAGCGTCCATCCGCGCCGGTTAGCGCGGATCGAGGATCGAGGGAAGGGCGGCGCGCGAAAGGGCGACGTCTGCGGGACATGTCTCGATTTTCCGGTTGTCTGCGGAACCCTCTAAGTTAAGAAGGAGAGGAGAGTGGGATTTTTCTCGAGGAGGGGAGATGGTTGGCGTCAGATTTTCGCCCGTCGCTGCGAGCCTGGTTTTGGCCGCGGCTCTGTTAGCGGCCTGCGCGTCGGGCACGACGACGGTGCTGGAGCCCGCCGCCCGCGGCGAGCAGGCGCCTGCTGAGACGCTGCGGCTCGTGTCGGTCGAGGACTCGGTTCCGGGGCATCAGGAGTTCAAGCAGGCCTTCGCCGCAGAGCTGAGGGAGCGGTTGATCGACGACGGCCGGTTCTCGGAAGGCGGCGATTTGATCGTCGAGTATCGGGTCGTCCAGCTCGACGAAGGCAGCCGCGCCCTGCGTTACGTCGTCGGCTTCGGCGCGGGCAAAGGCGCGCTGATCATCGAGGTCCGCTATCTCAACGCGGAAGGCGAGGAACTCGGGAGAATCCATGTCGGCGGCGAGATCTCCGGCGGCCTGTTCGGCGGCGGCTTCAGCGCGGCGGTCGACGAGGCCGCGCGCGAGGCGGCGGAGTACACCCTCGCCAACTTCTGACGGGCGGCGGCGGGCGGGGGCGCCGCTCTCGGGGGCGTCGAGCCCCCTCGATCGGCCTGGGCGTTGCGCTCCGTTGCGAGAGCCGGCGCGACGCCGGGGCGGAGCAGGCGCTCTCGCTCACCAAGGAATGAGGCCCGCCTCACCCCCCGGATCCCCCGCCGCCCGCCGCCATCGCGCCCGGCCGCCGGGCCGACAAGGACAAGCCGGCTGCGCCGGTGCGGTTCCCGCATCCTTGTCCGCCCGACGTCCCGGCGCGCTTCGTCTGTGGGCGACGGCGGCTCCGGGGAATGAGGCTTGTTGAGGGGCTCAGGCGGCGAGCCGCGGCGCGGTTAGCGCTCGGCGTATTCGCGCAGGGTTTCGAGCTCCAGCCACTCGTCTTCGGCCGAGCTGCGTTTTTCCTGGCGCTCCACCAAGAGCGCGGTCGCCTGCTCGAACTTCTTCGGATGGTCCTGGAACAGGTTCGGGGTGGAGAGAAACTGCTCGAGCTTGGCGATCTCCGCGGTGAGGCGGTCGATCTCGGCGGGCAGCGCGTCGAGCCGTTTCTTCTGCGGCGGGGTCAAACGCGCGCGGGCGGCGGCCCCGGTCGAACGGTCGTCGTCGGACCGGGACGCGTTTGGCGTGGATGCGGGTTTGGATGCGGGTTTGGATAGGGGTTTGGATGCGGGTTTGAGCGCCGACGCTTTCGGCCCCGGCCCCGGCCCCGGCCCCGGTTCGGGCCCGTCCTCGCTTCCGAGCGCGCGCTGGCGGCGATAGTCGCTGTAGCCGCCCGCATACTCCACCGCTCGGCCGTCGCCCTCCATCGCGATGGTGCTGGTCGCGACCCGGTCGATGAAATCGCGGTCGTGGCTGACCAGAATCAGCGTGCCGTCATAATCGTCCAGCAGCTCCTGCAGCAGATCCAGGGTCTCGACGTCCAGATCGTTGGTCGGCTCGTCGAGCACCAGGAGATTGCTCTCGCGCGCCATGATCCGGGCGAGGAGGAGGCGGGCGCGCTCGCCGCCCGACAACGCGCGGACCGGGCCTCTCGCCTGACGCTCGTCGAACAGGAACTCCTTCAGGTAGCCGACGACATGCTTCGGCTTGCCGCGAACCAGGATCTGGTCGTTCGAACCCTTCAGGCCGAGCAGCGTGTCCTCGGTCAGGGTCTCCCAAAGCGATTTCTCCGGGTCGAGCTGGGCGCGGGCCTGATCGAACAGCGCCGGGACGAGATTGGTTCCGAGCCGAACCGAGCCTTCGTCCGGCGCGACCTCTCCGGTCAGGACTTTGATCAGCGTGGTTTTGCCCACCCCGTTGGGACCGACGATGGCGACGCGGTCGCCGCGGAGGATCTTGGTCGAGAAGCGCGTCAGGATCGGGCGGCCGTCGAAGGCGATCGAGACCTGTTTGGCCTCGGCCACCAGCTTGCCCGAGGTGGTCCCGCTCTCGAGCGCCATCGCCGCCGGGCCCTTGCGGCCGACCAGCTCCTTCCGGGTCTGGCGCAGACCGGCGAGATCGGCCAGGCGCCGGACGTTCCGTTTGCGGCGGCCCGAGACGCCGTGCGTGACCCAGTGCTCCTCGCGCTTGATCTGGCGGTCGAGCTTGTGGCGGGCGAGATCCTCCTCCTCGAACACCTTGTCGCGCCAATCCTCGAAGGCGGCGAAACCTTGCTCGAGCCGACGCGCCTTGCCGCGGTCGATCCAGACGGTCTGGCGCGAGAGAGCGGTCAGGAAAGCGCGGTCGTGGCTGATCAGCACGAAACCGGCCTTGGTGTCGGCCAGGCGGCGCTCCAGCGCATCGATCGTGCGGATGTCGAGATGGTTGGTGGGCTCGTCGAGCAGCAGAAGCTCCGGCGCGCCCGCGAGCGTCCGCGCCAGGGCGGCGCGGCGGCGCTCGCCGCCGGAGGCGCTCGCGGGGTCGGCGTCGGCGCGCACCTCGAGCGCCTCCATCTCGATCTCGGCCTGATAGCGCTCATGCTCCTCCAGATCGGCGGCGGCGTAGTCGCCGAGCGTCGCGAAGCCCGAGAGATCCGGGTCCTGCGGCAGGGCGGCGATGCGGGCGCCGGGCTGGACGAAGCGCTCGCCGGCGTCGGGGGCGATCCGGTCGGCGAGGATCTTCAACAAGGTCGATTTTCCGGAGCCGTTGCGCCCGACCAGGGCGATGCGGTCGCCGCGGCCGACGGCGAGCGTGACGCCGTCGAACAGCGGCGCGCCGCCCCAGGTGAGGCGGACATCGGTCAGGCTGAGCAGCGGCGGCGGAGCCATGTCGGCGTGCGTCCTTTCTTGTTTGCGCCGCGACCCATGCCGGTTGGCGGTCGAGAGGTCCAGCATGCTTCGAAAGAACGGCGGGTCGGGGAGACCGGCGCCGACGACGACCGGCCGGTGTGCGCCGGGTCACGCGAGGCGAGGCGCGCGGTGGACAGCCCGTGCGCTGGCGGCGAGCCTGCTTCCGGGGACCGCTTGAGTCGTTGCGGCGAACGGGAAGGAGACATGCGATGCGGAAACACCTGATTATGCGGGCGGGGGGCGTGGCGCTCTTGTCGGCGCTTTTGGCGGCGCTCGGCGCGCCGGCGCTCGGCCAGACTTTCGACAGCGTGCCGGAGCGGGCGGGCGCGGCCGCCGCGCCTGGCGACGAGGTCACGTTGAGCGACTACGACGCGCTCCTGAAGGCGAACGCCGTCGAGATCCCGGTGCGCAAGCCGGGCGAGACGCCTCGGCCGGCTGCGGGGGCGGCGCCAAAGCCTGAACCGCAGGCGATCCCGCCACGCGCCGCCGGCTTCTCGCCGAGCGACGAGCTGTTCCTTTGCCCGCGCATGACGGTCAGCAATGCGCCGGCGGCCGAGGGGCTGAAGATCTCGGGCTATCGGCCGTTCACGGAGGTGAACGGGGTCCGGCTGGCGGTCGCGCCGCTCAACAATGCGTGCCTGTCCTCGGGGTTCGGGTCGCGGCGGGGCCGGCTGCACAAGGGCGTCGACTATTTCGCGCGACCGGGGGTCATGATCCATGCGGCGGCGGACGGCGTGGTGCGCGAGGCGGTCTGGCGGGATGATTACGGCTATATGATCGTGCTCGACCACGGTCAGGGCGTGTACACGCGCTATGCGCATCTGCGAAAGTTCGAGAAGGGCGTGGTCGAGGGCGATCGCCTGGCCTATGGCGCGCCGCTCGGCGTGATGGGCAACACTTCGAAATACCGGATGGCGGTCCATTTGCACTTTGAGGTGCTGACGGGAGATTTCGATACGCCGAAGAGAAGCTTTGGACTGACGCCGGTCGATCCTTATCGGTAAGGCCTCGGCGCGCGGCCGATGCGTCGCGACTTCTGTGCGACGGTGATTCGGCGAGGGGCGTCGTTGTCCCATTCTTGCCCTGGTTCAGCCATGTTGCACCGCAACACGCCCGCGCTTGTTCACCAAGCGAAGGGCCGGCGAGGATGGCGAAAGCGGATTTCGCGGTTGCGAGGAGATGGGCGCGTCGCGCGCTCGGGGCGTTTGCGCCGCCCCTCTTGGCGGGCTTCGTGGCGGGCTGCGCGCATGTCGGCGCCGGCGCGCCTCAGCCGGTGCGCGTCGAGGCGGCGATGCGGACGACCGTCGCGCCTGCGGTCCCCCGCTCGCCCCGCTTCACGCCGCAGGGGAGCTTGCGCGTCTGCAAGGGCTTCGGCACGCGGAACCTGCCGGCGGTAGGACAAGATGCGACGGTCCGCGCCCACCGCCGGC
>JBCBRF010000011.1:0-40085 GCA_039819865.1 Pseudomonadota bacterium
CGGCGCCCGGATCGATCGAGGGGCGGTGATCGACGCGCTCGATCTCGCGCCCCTTCTGCCGCGCCGCGTGGACGCGCTGTCCGGCGGCGAACGTCAGCGCGTGGCGCTCGCCCGCGCGCTCCTCAGCCGCCCCCGCCTTCTTCTGTTGGACGAGCCGCTCTCCGCGCTCGACATTGGTCGGAAGGCGGAGATCCTGCCCTATTTGCGCGACGCGCCGCGCCAGTTCGGCGTCCCGGCGATTTATGTCAGCCACGCCGTCGACGAGATCGCGCAGATCGCGGACCGCATCATCGCCTTGTCGAAGGGGCGCGTGCAGGCCGAAGGCCCGACCGCCGAGATCCTGGATCGCCTCGACCTGCAACCGCTGACGGGTCGTTTCGAAGCGGGGGCCCTGATCGACGCGACGGTGACCGGCCAGGACCAAGCCGCGCGACTGACCAGGCTGTCCTTCGAGGGCCGCGCGCTCTCGATGCCGATGGTCGCGAGCCTCGCGATCGGCGATGCGGTGCGCCTGAGGCTCCGCGCCCGCGACGTCGCGCTCGCCATGGGCGAGCCCGAGCGGATCCGCGCGCAGCTCAGCATTCGGAACGTGATCCCCGGCCGGGTCGCCGAGATCGCCGCCGAGGCGGAAACCGCGTTCGCGGAGGTTCGCGTCGCCGTCGGCGCCCAGAGGATCCGCGCCCGCGTGACGCGTGAAGCGGTGTCGGATCTCGGCCTTGTCGTAGGCGGGCCGGTGCTGGCCTTGGTCAAGAGCGTCAGCTTCGACCGCCGCGGTCTCGGCGCGCGGCCGAAGCAGGACCCCGATCATCGCTGACCGCCGACGCGCCCAACCCGCCCGGCGAAGTCAAAAAAAGCGGCCTCGCAAAACCGTGAGCACGGTTGATCGCACGCGCGAATCGACGACATCCCTTTGCATGAACGCTGGGCGGCCCGTCTCGCCCGGCGAACGCGCCGAAGACGCTGCGCCGATGCTCAGGAGCCTGGCCGGCGCGTGGATGGATCAAACGCCGATGGAGAGACCCGAATGGCCTCGACCTTGAAGAACCGCCGCGACCTGCTGCTGACCACCGCCGGCGCCGCCGGAGCGTTGCTGACGACCGGCGCCGCCGGCCTGCTGACGCCCGCCCGAGCCGAGGGTCTCGCCCCGACCCCGACCATGCGCGGCGGCGCCAACAACTACCGCCCCGGCGCGCCGATCGTGGAGCGCATCGGCGGCGGCGGCTTCCTGATGACCGGCACGGTGCGCCGCGCGGGCGACGGCGCCCCGCTCGAGGGCGTTCGGATCCAGATCTGGGCGCATACGACCGAAGGCTATGAGCGCGAACCGCAAAGCCACGGGGCGACGCTGACCGACGCGGAAGGCCGCTTCCAGATGGACATGCCACAGATCGTGCCGGCCTTCGGCCAGCCGCACGGGCATCTCGCCTACGACGCCGAGTTCGACGATATGAGCTTCGAGACGGTGTTCCTGCGGCCCGTCATGTCGAGCGCCCGCGACAAGACCCTGAACGCGGATTTCGTCCTGCGCCCGGTTTGAAACCGCATAAGCGATCGATGCGCCGCTCCCGAGCCATCCTCATCTGGGCGGCGGTCGCCGTCGCCGTGGTCGCGCCGGTCGCGATCGCGGCGACCAGCCCGCTGCTCGCCTGGCGCGACCCGTTCTACATCGCAGCGGGCTTCGCCGGCGTGATCGCCATGGGCCTGCTGCTGCTTCAGCCGCTCTTGGCGGGCGGCTATCTCCCCGGCGCCGGAGCGTCGCGCGGACGGCGCTTTCACGCCTGGATCGGCGTGGGCGTCTTGGCGGCGGTCGTGGTCCATGTGGCGGGCCTTTGGGTCAGCAGCCCCCCGGACGTGATCGACGCGCTTCTGTTCCGCTCGCCCACCCCCTTCTCCGCCTGGGGCGTGGTCGCGATGTGGGCGGTGTTCGCGACGGCGCTGCTTGCCGCGACCTGGCGGCGGTTTCGTCTGCCCCCGCGGGTCTGGCGCATCGCCCATCTGATCCTCGCGGCCGTGATCGTCTTGGGCGGCGTCGTCCACGCGTTGCTCATCGAGGGAACGATGGAGACGCTGTCGAAAGCCGCGATATGCCTCCTGGTCGTCGCCGCGACCCTCAAGCTGATGCTCGACATCCGGTCCCGCCGAAAAAGCACGCGCCGGCGCGCGCCTCAATCGGCGTAGAGCGCGCCGGTCCGCGTCTGCAGGAACCGCTCGAGCGGCACGTCCTCCTGGCGCAGGAACCCCGCATTCGGCAGCGCCCCGTCCCGAACCATCTCGATCACCGCGACCGCCGAGGCCGCGGTCGTCCAGGCGATCGCGGTGCGCAGCCGCCCGGCCGCGATCTTCGGTCGGAACGCGCGCACGAACTCGTGCCGCAACAGCCGGCCCCCCTCCCACCCCTCGGCGGAGGCGTGGACATAGACCACGTCGTCGTCCACCGGAGGTTTGGCGTGGGTCAGGATCTCCCCCGCCTCCGCGCGCCGCTCTCGCATCAGGAGTTCGTGGAAGAAGAAGTTCATCAGATCCATGTGCCCGGGATAGCGGATCGACTTGTAGTCGATGTTCTCCACCCGCCCGAGATAGGTCTCGCACATCGTGCCGAGGCCGCCCGAGGTCGTGAACGCCTCGAGCTTAACCCCGCCGATGTACAGCGTCTCGCGCCACTCCATCGGCGAGACGAGTTTGCGCACGCCCTCCTCGATCACCTCGCAATCGTTGAGATACTCGTTGACCACCCCCTCCGGCGACCAGTTGAAGGCGTAGCCCATCAGTCCCGTCGGGTTCTGCGGCAGCGCGCCGACCCGGAGCCGCAGAGAACGGCAGCGGTCGAACCGCTCGATCAGGGCCGCCCCCGCAATCCCGATGAAGCCGGGGGCGAGCCCGCATTGCGGCGCCATCGCCGCGGAGCCCGTCTCCGCCAGCGCCCGGATCGCCTTGGTCGTCTCGACATCCTCGGTCAGATCGAAATAGCCGACCCCGGCCCGATGCGCCGCGGTGGCGACCCCGATGTTGAGCGCGTAGGGCAGGCAGGACAGCACCGCGTCGACCTCGCCGAACAGCGCGCCGAGCGCCGCCGCGTCCGTCACATCCAGCGACCGGAACGCCCCCGGCGCCGGGTCGGCCGGCGCCGAGCGGTCGACGCAGATCAGCTCGAAGCCGCCCTCGTGCAGCAGCTCCGCCGAAAGCCCGCCGACCTTTCCGAGTCCGAGCACCGCAAGCTTTTTCATGAACCGCTCTCCCTCGACCCCGCGGCGATCGCGAACGCGCGCCCGCCGTTCTCCGGCCAAAACGATTTCCGCCGAAAACGGCGCCCAGGTCCAGCCCGCGCATGCGTCGGGCCCGCGCGCTCGCGCGACCGAGAGTCGCGACCGAGAGTCGCGACCGCCGCGCGCCCGGTCGCGCCTGATCTGGACGCGCTCCGGGGCGCTTGCTATCGCGGGGTCGACGACGCCTTCGGCTGATCGGAACCGCGCCGCGATCGACCCGCCCCGGGGATCGCCGGCCGGGTCGTCCGGGCGGGTCGCGATGGATCCTCGCGGCGACGGGCCGGCGTTGCGTCGAACAGTCCCGCGCCGCGCGCGCCCTGCATGGTATGCCTAAGCCGATGATCCTCACCCGACCAACCCTCCCCGCCGCCGGAGCGAATCTCGCGCTCGCCCTTGCGCTCGTTTTGGCGCCGAACCTCGCCGCCGCGCATCCGGGCCACCTTTCCGAGGTGGCGGGACACACCCACTGGATCGGCGCGCTCGCCGGTCTCGCAGCGCTCGGCCTGTTCGTCTGGGTCGCGGCGGCCGCCGGCAAGGACAAGCGCGACAAGGCCCGGACCGGATCCGAGACCGACGCGGAGATCGACGCCGAGACCGAGGACGCGGACGAAGCGACGCCCGAGGACGCCAAAGCATGAGCCGAATCGGCGTGATGATTTGCGGCCACGGCTCGCGCAGCCAGGCCGCGGTCGACCAGTTCGCGGTGCTCGCCAAACGGCTGCCCGAGCATCTGCCCGCCGACTGGGCGGTCGACTACGGCTATCTAGAATTCGCCAACCCGGTGATCCGCGCGGGGCTCGACGCCCTCCGCGCCAAGGGCTGCGACCACATCCTCGCCGTGCCGGGCATGCTGTTCGCCGCCATGCACGCCAAGAACGACATTCCCTCGGTGCTGAACAGCTACGCGGCCGAGCACGGCGTCCGGATCCAATACGGCCGCGAACTCGGCGTCGACCCGAAGATGCTGCGCGCCGCCGCGGAACGCGTGCAGGCCGCGATCGCCGCCGCCGACGCGGCGGAGGGCCCGGTTCCGCTGCATGAAACCGCGCTCGTCGTCATCGGCCGCGGCGCGAGCGATCCGGACGCCAACGGCGACGTCGCCAAGGTCGCGCGGCTTCTTTGGGAGGGCATGGGCTTCGGCTGGGCCGAGACCGGCTACTCGGGCGTCACCTTCCCGCTGGTGGAGCCCTGCCTCCGCCATGTCGCCCGCCTCGGCTACCGCCGCGTGGTGGTGTTCCCGTACTTCCTCTTCACCGGGATCCTGGTCGACCGGATCTACGGCTTCACCGATCTCGTCGCCGCGGAGCATCCGGAGATCGCCTGGGTCAAGGCGGGCTATCTGAACGACCACCCGCAGGTGCTCGCGACCTTCGCCGAGCGCGCGATGGAGATCCTCGAGGGCCAAAACGCGATGAACTGCGCGATGTGCAAATACCGCGCGCAGGTTCTGGGCTTCGAGGCGGAGGTCGGCGCGCCGCAGGAAAGCCACCACCACCATGTCGAGGGTCAGGGGGCGCAAGCTGCAGGCTCGAACGTCGCCGACTGCGCGCTCTGCGATGACTTTTGCACCGGGGTTTGCCGGCTCGCCAAAGCCGACGGCGCCCCCCACCCTCATCACCACCATCACGACCACAGTCATGATCACGCGCATGCGCATGATCACGACCATCACCACCACGCGCCCTATCCCCACGCGGACCACCCGCACGGGCCGGAGAGCGCCCGGAAATACCTCGACCGCAAGCGCGGAGCCGCCGAGTGACGGCGCAGCAAGACCCGCCAAAAGACCCGCCGCAAGAGCCGCCAAAAGACCCGCCAACAAACCTGCCGCGGGAGCCCGGGCCTCATCCGGCGGCCAGGGAAATCCGCCTCCGCCCCGCGCCGGCCCGTCCCCTCCGCTACCTCCGCGATCCCAAGGCGATCTACGCCGAGAGCTTCGAGATCGTGCGCCGCGAGACCCGGCTCTCCCATCTCCCGGCTGACCTCCAGGACGTGGCGATCCGGCTGGTCCACGCCTCCGGCATGACCGAGACCGCGGACCGGCTGGCCTGGTCGGAGGATGTGGCGGCCTCGGGCCGCGCCGCGCTGTCGGCGGGCGCGCCGGTGCTCTGCGACTGCGCGATGCTCGCCCATGGCGTGATCCGCCGCGGGCTGCCCGCGGGCGTCGAGGTCCTGACCATGATCGACCATCCCGAGACCGCGCCTTTGGCGGAGCGTCTCGGGACCACCCGCTCCGCGGCGGCGGTCGAGCTCTGGGCGGACCGGATCGCGGGCGCCGTGGTCGCGATCGGGAACGCGCCGACCGCGCTTTTCCATCTGCTGGAGCGTCTTGACGCCGGCTGGCCGCGCCCGGCTGCGGTCCTGGCCTTCCCCGTGGGATTCGTCGGCGCGGCCGAGAGCAAGGCGGAACTCGCCGCCCGCCCCCGCGGCGCGCCCTTCCTGACGCTCCGCGGCCGCCGCGGCGGCTCCGCCCTCGCCGCCGCCGCCGTCAA
Source organism: Pseudomonadota bacterium (assembly GCA_039819865.1). Taxonomy (GTDB): domain Bacteria; phylum Pseudomonadota; class Alphaproteobacteria; order Rhodobacterales; family Rhodobacteraceae; genus JBCBRF01. Next base: position 5,756 of record JBCBRF010000011.1, read on the forward strand.
CGCCTTGACCCTGGGCCTGTCGGGAGACGGAACATGAGCACCGACCCGATCGCCGCCCCATCCGATCGACGCGCGGCGGACGCCCAGCGCCCAGCGCCGGCCCGCCTCTCTCGCCGGAGCCGCCGTCGCCCCTCCAACCGGGTCGAGCCGCCGCTCGGGCGCAAGGAGGAACCCGCCGGAGGCGGCGCGCGAAGCGCGTCCTTGCGCCCGGGCGGCGGATCGACCAGGGCCAGAGGGCGGCGACGGATCGGGCGAGAGAGGCCTCTCTCGCGGGTGAGCTCGAGCGACGCCCGTCGGATCGTCCGGCCCGCCCTCCCGCGCCGACTGGAGAGCGCCGCGCGCCGCCCAGGCGCTCGCAAGGGCCTCGACGGCCCGCGCGAGCGCGCCCCCTCAAAAAGCGCGACGGCGCGCCGTGGAGCGGCCTCGTGACCGCCGTCGCCAACCCGCCGCCGCGCGAGCCCGGGAGCCAACCCATGCGCCAACCCATGCCCCAGCCTTGGCTCCAGGTGGTCGGCCTCGGTGAGGACGGGATGGCGGGCCTCTCCCCCGCCGCCCGCGCGCTGGTCGAAAGCGCCGAGGTGATCATCGGCGGCGCGCGCCATCACGAGCTCTCGGACAAGGTGACGGCCGAGCGTCTGTCCTGGCCGACGCCCTTTGACGCGATGATCGAGACCATTCGCGCTCAGCAGGGCCGCCGCGTCGTGATCCTCGTGACCGGCGACCCGCTTTGGTACTCGGTGGGCGCGCGGATCCTGAAGGCGATCGACCCGGCGGAGGTGGCCTTCCACCCACAGCTCTCGGCCTTCCAGTGGGCGGCCTGCCGGCTCGGTTGGAGCCTCGCCGATCTTGATACGCTGACCGCCCATGGCCGCCCGCCCGAGCAGGTCCTGTCCTTTCTGCAGCCGGGCGCGCGGCTTCTGATCCTGACCAAGGACCACACCACCCCGGACGATCTGGCGCGCCTTCTGACCGACCGCGGCTACGGCCCCTCGCGCCTGATCGCTCTCGGCGCCCTCGGCGGCCCGAACGAGAGCCGTCTCGAGGCGACCGCGGAGACCTGGCCCGGCGGGGCGCCCGATTTTCACACGCTCGCCCTAGAATGCCGGCTGGCTCCCGGGGCGGTCGCCCTGCCGCGCACCGGCTTGCCCGACGAGGCCTTTCGCCATGACGGCAAGATGACCAAGCGCGAGGCCCGCACGCTCGCCCTCTCGAAGCTCGCGCCCCAGCGCAAGGGCCTGCTCTGGGATGTCGGCGCCGGCTGCGGTTCGATCGGCGTCGAATGGATGCGCGCGGCGCGGGACGCCGCCGCGATCGCGATCGAGCCGCGCGCGGAGCGCCGCGCCCTCGCAGCCGAGAACGCGCTGGCGCTCGGCGCGCCGCGGCTGGAGATCATCGAAGGCGAAGCGCCGGGAGCGCTCGACGGCCTGCCCCCGCCCGACGCCGTATTCGTCGGCGGCGGCCTCTCGCGCGAGACCATCGCCGCCTGCCGCGCCGCGCTGAAACCCCATGGCCGGCTGGTCGCCCACGCCGTCACGCTCGAGGGCGAAGCGGTCCTGATCGCCGCCGAGGCCGAGTTCGGCGGCGAGCTGACGCGCATCGCCATCGCCCGCGCCGAGCCCATCGGCCCCTATCGCGGCTGGCGCCCGATGATGCCGGTGACCCAGTGGAGCCTGTGGACGTGACGCCGCCTCCCATACCCAGCGGACGCGCCGCGGGCGGCGCGACCCTTTCGCCTCGTCGGACGGCGCCGCCGTCCGCCTCAGGGTTTCGGGCGCCTGAGGAGACCGCCAAGGACCCCGAGGGCGACAAGGGCGCCAAGGACTTCAGGGGCGCCGAGAGCTTCAGGGGCGCCGAGGGCTTCAGGGGCGGTCGAGCCCATGCGCGGGGGTCGCGCCTCAAGCGCGCCGGGCTCCGCCCGCGTTGCGCGCGCTTGACCCGCGCCCCGCGCGCGGGCCGCGATCGGACGCGCCCGCGATGACCGGAACCCTGCACGGCGTGGGCGTCGGCCCGGGCGATCCCGAGCTGATGACCCTCCGCGCCCATCGCCTGATCGCCGGCGCCCCCGCCATCGCCTACCCGGCCCCGCTGACCGACGCCGGTCTCGAGCCGAGCTTCGCCCGCGGGATCGCCGCCGCCGCCATCCCGCCGGACGCGCTCGAAATCCCCATCCCGGTCCCGATGCGCCCCGAGCGGGGGCCCGCTCAAGCCGCCTATGACGCCGCCGCCGAAACGATCGCCGGTCATCTGACCGCCGGGCGCGACGTCGTCGCGCTCTGCGAGGGCGACCCGCTGTTCTACGGATCCTTCATGTATCTGCTCGCCCGGCTGTCCGACCGCTTCCCCTGCGAGATCACGCCCGGCGTCTCCTCTCTCGCCGCCTGCGCCGCCGCCGCCCGCCGCCCGCTCTGCGCCCGCGACGAGAATCTGCGGGTGATCTCGGGCGCGCAGCCGACCGACGCGCTCCGCGCCGAGCTGAGAAGCGCCGACGCGGCCGCGATCCTGAAGGTCGGTCGCCGCCTGCCCCGGATCCGCGCCGAGATCGAGGCGGCGGGTCTCCTCGAGCGCGCGGTCTATGTCTCGCATGCGAGCCTCGACCGCCAGATCGTGACCCCGCTCGCGAGCGCGCCGGTCGACGCGCCTTACTTTTCGATGATCCTGATCGCCGGCCGCGATCCGTTCGCGGAGCGCGCCGGATGACCCTCCCCGCCATCCTCCACCTCACCGCCTCCGCCGCGCCGCTCGCGCGCCGCGCGGCCGACGCGCTCGGCGGCGAGACCCATGCGCCCGAGCTCCTGGCCGCCGATCCGCCGCCCGACCTCGCCATCGGGCCGGAGGGCGTCGCCGCCCATCTCCGCGCCCTGTTCCTGGCCGGCCGCCCGGTCGTGGGCGTCTGCGCCGCCGGGATCCTGATCCGCGCCCTCGCCCCGGTCCTCGGCGACAAGCGCGCCGAGCCGCCGGTGCTCGCGCTCTCGGAGGACGGGCGCGCGGCGGTCCCGCTGCTCGGCGGCCACCATGGCGCCAACGCGCTGGCCGTCCGGCTCGAAGACGCGCTCGGCGCGCGGGCGGCGATCACCACCGCCGGCGATCTGACCCTCGGCGTGGCGCTCGACGCGCCCCCTTCCGGCTGGCGCCTCGACCGCCCCGAGCGCGCCAAAGCGGCGGCGGCGGCGCTGCTCGCCGGCGCGGCGCTCGAAATCATGCGGCCCGACGCCCGAACAGCCGCGCCGGATCCCGAACTCGAGCGCTGGCTCGCGCCGCTCGCCGAGCGGCTGCGCGCGGCGGGCCGGCTGATCGAACGCCGCGAGGGCGCTGACCTCGATCTGATCGTGCGCCCCGCGGCGGCCGCGCCGATCGCGCTCGCCTACCGCCGTCCGACCCTCGCCCTCGGCGTCGGCTGCGCCCGCGGCTGCCCGCCCGAGGCCCTGTTCGCCCTGGCCGACGCCGCGCTGGCGGAGGCGGGCGCGCTCCCCGCCGCCCTCGTTGGCGTCTTCTCGCTTGATCTGAAGGCCGACGAGGCGGCGGTCCACGCGCTCGCGGCGCGCTACGGCGTCCCCGCGCGCTTCTTCGACGCCGAGCGCCTGTCCGCCGAGGAGGCCCGCTTGACCGCGCCCTCCGAGATCGTCCGCGCCGAGGTCGGCTGCCCGGGCGTGGCCGAAGGCGCCGCGCTCGCCGCCGCGGGCCCCGAGGCGCGCTTGCGGGTCCCGAAGCGCAAATCCTCCGAGGCGACCGTGGCGCTCGCCGAAGCGCCGAGACCGATCGCGTCAGGTCCGATCGCGTCAGGTCCGATCGCGCCGCTCCCAGGCTGGCCGCGCGGGCGGCTCTCCGTGGTGGGCGTCGGCCCCGGAGCCGCCGACTGGCGCACCCCCGAGGCCTCGCGCCTGATCGCCGAGGCGGACCTCCTGGTCGGCTACGGCCTATATCTCGACCTGCTCGGCCCGCTCGCCCGCGGCAAACCCCGCGCCGACTTCCCCTTGGGCGGCGAAGAGGCGCGCTGCCGCCACGCGCTCGAGCAGGCCGCGGACGGCCGCGACGTGGCGCTGATCTGCTCGGGCGACGCCGGGATCTACGCCATGGCGGCGCTCGTGATGGAGCTGCTCGACCGGAGCGAGGAGGCGGGCGGCGTCTCCGCTGCGGCGCGCCGCGTCGAGATCCGCGTGGCCCCCGGCGTCTCGGCGCTCCAGGCCGCGGCCGCCCGCGCCGGCGCCCTCCTCGGCCACGATTTCTGCGCCGTCTCCCTTTCCGACCTGCTGACCCCGCGCGAGACCATCCTCGCCCGCCTCCGCGCCGCCGCCGCCGGCGACTTCGTGCTCGCCCTCTACAACCCGGTCTCGAAGACCCGGCGCGACCTCCTGCCGGCCGCGCGCGAGATCCTGCTGGCCGCCCGCCCCGCCGAGACCCCCGTGCTGCTCGCGACCGATCTCGGCCGCCCCGGCGAGCGGCTCCGACGCCGCACCTTGGCGGGCCTCGCTGTGGACGAGATCGACATGCTGACGGTCGTCCTGATCGGCTCCTCCGCCAGCCGCGCTTTCGAGACCGGCGATAGGTCGGCCGGGGCCGAGGGCTGGCGGCTCTACACGCCGAGGGGCTACGCGCGAAAGCTGGGGGCCGAGCCCCAAGGACGCGAGCCCCAAGGAACCGTGTCCCAAGAAACCGGGCCCCAAGAAACCGGGCCCGATGGCGCCGGACGCGATGGCCCCGGACGCGATGGAAAGGACGACGCCCCGTGACCGTGCACTTCATCGGCGCCGGACCCGGCGATCCGGACCTGATCACCGTGAAGGGTCTGCGGCTGATCCGCGCCTGCCCCCTCTGTCTCTATGCGGGCTCCCTGGTGCCCCCCGCCGTGGTGGCCGAGGCCGGCGCCGACTGGCCCGGCGGCGCAGCGCGCATCGTCGACACCGCGCCGCTCGATCTCGACCAGATCCTGACGGAGATCGCGGCCGCCCACGCCGAGGGCTGGGACATCGCCCGCGTGCACTCCGGCGACCCCTCGCTCTACGGCGCCGTCGCGGAGCAGATCCGCCGGCTCGAAGCGCTGTCGATCCCCTATGAGATCACGCCCGGCGTGCCGGCCTACGCCGCCGCCGCCGCCGCGATGGGGCGAGAGCTGACGATCCCCGAAGTCGCGCAGACCGTGATCCTGACCCGCACGGCGATGAAATCCTCCGCCATGCCGCCCGGCGAGGAGCTCGAGAACCTGGCCCGCACCCGGGCCACTCTGGCGATCCACCTCTCGATCCGAAACCTGCGCGAGATCGAGCGCGTGCTGATCCCGCATTACGGCGCCGAATGCCCCGCGATCGTCGCCTACCGCGTCGGCTGGCCGGATCAGGCGTTCCTGCAGGGCACGCTGTCGACGATCCGGGAGCAGGCGCGCGCCGCAAAGATCACCCGCACCGCGCTGATCTTCGTCGGCCGCGCGCTGGCTCCGACGGACGGGCGGCGCCCCGACTTCCGCGAGAGCGCGCTTTATGACCCGAACCACGCTCACATCCTCCGGCCCGAACGCGCCGGCGGCGCGTGACCACGGCGGGCGGCCTGTCTCAGCGATACGTCGCCATCGCTTCGACCATCGCGAGGTCGCGCTCCGCGGCATGCTGAGCGATCGCGAAAGCGGCTTCGGCGAAGCCGGCCCCCATCCAGACGGAGCCGGCGATCAGCAGTACGAGGGCTGCGCCGCAAACGACTTCGAGCGCGCGGGCGGCGGCGTTTGAAGGGCTCGGCATTCTCTTCCCCTTTTCTTCCCGAGGCCGCCGCCCTCGGCGAGCCGAAGCGCGAGCGAAACCTTCCTGTCGATGGGGAGAGACTGCGCCATCGGATCCGATCTGGAGATGACCGGGATCACAGGCTGAAAGACCCGACGCGGCTCGGAAGTGGGCGCTTTTCGAGCGCGATCAGGGTAAGCGGAGACCGGTTGTCCCGCTGATCGCACGGCAGGACAAAAGGTTAGACCGTGATCGCGACTCGAAGAAACGGGTTCCGGTCTCGGCGCGGCTCAGATCGCGTGGATCACATGCGCGAACGACCCCGCGACCCTTCCGCGGCGGAGTCCGATCGGCCCGATCGGCGCGCCCTCGGCGTCCCAGGCGTCGAACAACCGATCCGATGCGCCCTCGGCCAGTATCGTCGCGTAGTGAAACTCGTGAGCGGTCAGCGCGCCGTCGAACGGTCCGCCCGGACGCGCGGAGAGCCGGCGATAGCCGAGCGTCAATCGCCGCTCCGCAAAGGAGGTCGAAAGCGGCAACGCGCCGAGCATTCGGTGCGCGGCGCCGTCGCCGTCCACCAAAACCTCGCCAAGCGCCATGTACCCTCCGCACTCGCCGTAAACCAGCGCGCCGCGAGCGATGGCCGCCGCCATGCCGGCCCGAAACCGCTCCGCCGCGGCCAACCGGCCCGCATGCAGTTCAGGATAGCCGCCCGGCAAGAAAACCGCGTCCGCGCTCGCATCCGGCGCCGCGTCCTCGAGCGGGGCGAACGGGATGATCTCGGCCCCCTGCGCCCGCCAGGCCTCGAGGAGATGCGGATAGGCGAAGGCGAAGGCCGCGTCGTCGGCGACCGCGATCCGCGCGCCGAGCGGCGGCGCGGCCCAAGCCCTTTCCAACGCCCCCTCCTCCGCGACCGACCGAACGCCCGGCAACGGGGCGGCCGCCTTGAGCAGCTTGTCAAGGTCGACGCTCTCGGCGACGACCGAAGCCGCCTGTCGGATGAAAGTCTCCAGATTGGGCCGCTCCCGAGCTTGCACGAGCCCGAGATGCCGCTCCGGCGCGCGAAGCCGGTCGTCCCGCGGCGCGCATCCGAGCACGGGCGCGCCGAGCGCCTCGATCGCGCGTCGGACCACCCTCCCGTGTCTTTCCGACGCCACCCGATTGAGCACCACGCCGGCGAGGTTCAAGTCGGGACGGAGCGCGCGCAGGCCCGCCACCGCCAAGGCGGCGCTCTGGGCCTGCTTTTGGACGTCGAGCACCAGCAGGATCGGACACTCGAGGACGCTCGCCAGAGCTGCGGCCGAGCCGTCGCCGCCGCCGACGACCGGGCTCGGCCCTGCGGCGCCGTCCAACACGCCCATGGCGGTTTCGATCAGCAACACGCCGCCCGGCGGCGCCGCCCGCCGCGCCATCGACAGGAGCGCCTCTTTCGGCGTCGCCCACCCGTCGAGATTGACCGAAGGCCGACCGCAAGCGACTTGGTGAAAACCGGGATCGATATAGTCGGGCCCGGCCTTGGCGCATCCGATCCGCACGCCCCGCTCCGCTAGCGCCCGCGCAATCCCGAGCGTCAGCACGGTCTTGCCCGCCCCCGATCGCGGCGCGGCGATCGCCAAGCTCCGCACGCAACCCGCTTCCAGCCCGATCGCGCGTCCCGAGGTCACGATGCGTCCGCGACCGGCGCGACGCGGACGCCGAGCGGATCCAGCTCTCGGGGCGGTTCTCCAAGCAACTGGCCCGCCCAATCGAGGCACCGTCGGAGCAGAACCACGCGCCCCACGCAAACGATCGCAGGCGGTCCGATATCGCTCTCGGCCGCCGCCGCCGCCGCATCGGCCAGCGTGGTCTCGACAACCCGCATCCTCGGCGTCGTCGCCTCCGATACGATGGCCACCGGCTCGTCCGCAGGGCGCCCAGCCTCCTGCAGAAGCCTGCAGATCGTGTCGAGATGCTTCATCGCCATATAGATCACGAGCACTGGCGAACCGCGCGAGACCGCCGTCCAGTCGATCGCCGACGGCGTGAGACCGCTCTGGTCGTGACCGGTCAAAAAAGTGACCGTCTGGTTCACATCGCGATGCGTCACCGGGATGCCCGCGCTCGCCAGCCCCCCGATGCCGGCCGAAACCCCAGGCGTCACGCGAAACGGCACGCCGTGCGCGACCAAGGTCTGCGCCTCTTCTCCGCCGCGTCCAAAGACGAACGGATCGCCGCCCTTAAGGCGCAGCACCCGGTTGCCGGCCCGCGCGAGATCGACAAGACGCAGCGAGATGTCGCGTTGTTTCGGCGAAGGTTTGCCGCCCCGCTTGCCTGCGAACTCGCGCACGGCGTCGGATCGCGCCCAATCGAGAATCCGCGGATCGACAAGCGCGTCATAGACCACGACATCCGCGCGGCGCAACGCCGACAGCGCCTCCAGCGTGAGCAGACCCGGCTCTCCCGGCCCGGCGCCTGCAAGCCAGACCATGCCCTTCGGAAAGGCCGGCGCCGCGAACCCGACATCGACCGTGAATACGGTTTGTTCATCGCACATGCGTCGGACGCTATCGCTTGCGGTACCGTCACGCGATCGGCAAACACGACGCATGACGGCAGCAAATCGTCCGTGGCGCCTTGGAACCGTCGAGGCTAGCGTCGCCGCAATGTCATCGAAGCCGATAGATCCTCCGGAACCGCAACGGGCGCCGCACGACGAAGCCGACGCCTTGCGTTGGGGATATTCGACCGGCGCCTGCGCCACCGCGGCCGTTAAGGCGGCGTTCCGCGCGCTCGCCGGCGGCGCTTGGGACGATCCCGTCGCCATCGATCTCCCCCGGGCGCCGCTCGCGATGCGCCGACCGAACTTTCCGTTGATCGACCGCGACCAAGGGGCGGGCTGGGCGTCGGCCGCTGTCGAAAAAGACGCAGGCGACGACCCGGACGTCACCCACGGCGCGATCGTCCGCGCCCGCGTAAGCTGGAACGCGCCAGGAGCCGGGGTCCGGTTCCTGGCCGGCGAGGGCGTCGGTCGCGTGACCAAGCCCGGCCTTCCGATCCCGCCGGGCGAGCCCGCGATCAACCCGGCGCCGCGCGAGATGATCCGCGCCGTGATCGCAGAGACCGCCGCAGCGTTCGGCGCCCCCCAAGACCTCGATGTGGAGATCGCGATCGACGGCGGCGCCGACCTCGCCAAGCGAACCTGGAACCCGCGGCTCGGGATTGAGGGCGGTCTCTCGATCCTCGGCACCACGGGCGTGGTGCGGCCTTTCTCGTGCGCGGCCTGGATCGCATCGATCCATCGCGGCGTCGACGTCGCCCGCGCCTCCGGCTCGCCCCATGTCGTCGGCTCCACCGGCGCGACCTCGGAGGCCGCCGCCCGCGCCGCGCTCGATCTCCCGGATTGGGCGTATCTCGACATGGGAGATTTCGCCGGAGGCCTGCTCAAATACCTGGCCAAGACCGCCTCGGGCGGGCCAATCCGCCGACTGACGATCGCGGGCGGGTTCGGCAAGCTCGTCAAACTCTCGCAAGGAGCGCTGGATCTCCATTCGAAGCGCAGCCAAGTCGACTTCGGCCGGTTGGCCGACACCGTCGCGGCGCTCGGCGGCGACGCGGAGGCGACGCGCCGCGATGCGGCTGCGGCGGCCGCGCTGGAGCGCGAAGGCGATGCGCTTGCGCGGGCCGTCGCCGACGCCGCCCGAGCGCGCGTTCGAACCGAATTGCGGGGCGCGGCGCTCGCCGTGTCGATCATGGTGGTCGACCGCGGAGGTCGCATTCGAGCCTTGAGCCTCGATCCGGAGGATGGGCCTGCGTGACGCTGCGCTGTCTGATCCTGGCCGGCTCCGCCGAGGCCCGCCGCCTGAGCGCCCTCTTGGCGCAGGATCCGGAAGTCTCGCCGCTCGCATCCCTCGCGGGCGCGACCGCCAATCCCCAGTCCTACGACGTTCCAACCCGCATTGGCGGCTTCGGCGGCGTCGAGGGTCTGGTCCGATACCTCCAGGCGAACGCGATCGACGCGATCGTCGATGCGACCCACCCCTTCGCGACCCAGATCTCGGCCAACGCCGCCGCCGCCGCCCGCATGACGCGGCGCCCGCTCGTGCGCCTGACCCGCGCCGCCTGGAGGCCGACCGGGCGCGTCCGATGGCGAAACGCCGCCTCCGCTCTCGACGCCGCGGCGATGCCGCCCAAGGGCGCGCGCGCCTTTCTGGCCGTCGGCGGTCGCAGCATTGAGCCGTTCTGCGCCCGCACTGACTATTGGCGCGCGGCGCGGCGCATCGATCCGCCAGACGCGCCGCCGCCCTTCTCGCCGGGAGACTGGATCATCGCCAGCCCGCCGTTCGCAGAAGCGGACGAGCGCGCCCTGCTCAAGGCGTTGAAGATCGACCTGTTGATCGCCAAGAACGCCGGCGGCGAGCAAGGCTGGGCCAAACTCGCGGCCGCCGCCGATCTCGGCGTTCCGATCATCCTGATCGATCGCCCCACGCTTCCCCGGGCGGAGACGTTCGAAACGGTCGAGGAAACCATCGCGGCGCTTAAGGCGCTCAAGAACCGCTGCGGCGAGCGCCAAGACGGCCAAGAGCAACTGTGAAGAGATCAAGGCGCCGTCCCGCATCAATGAAAATCCCGACTTGGGAACAGGCGACGTGCCTGATCGCGGGGATGGGCCGCCCGCGTCGGCGCCGAGCGTAACGGGGACGAAGCGCTGGAAACGGCGCTTTCGACCGCACGGCGTCGCCCCCGAGCGTTGGGATCTCGCATCACGGGCCGACGCACCTCGTCCGCATGCGCTTCGGCGTTGGCGAAATCGACATCCGACAATCGGTCGAGCAGCGCCGACGCGTCTTCGATCCGATCCGCCACCACATGGATGACGGCGTGCCGGCCTTCCCCTTCGCGCTGGATCTCGCCCTCCACCCGGAGCAGACGCCCCGCGATCACCGCCCGGCGAAATCGCTGATAGACCCGCTGCCAGACCACCACGTTCACGGAGCCGGTTTCATCCTCCAGCGTGAGGAAAATCACTCCTTTGGCCGAGCCGGGCCGCTGCCGGACGATAACCAGGCCGGCGACGCTGACCCGCGCCTTCGCATCCAGCCCCGCCAGATCCGCAGCGCGCAGGCAGCCCGGGCGCACGCCGACGGGTTTTGTCGCAGCCTGCGCCGGCGCGAGAGGCGACGGCTTCTCGGGCGGCGGACGCCCCTCGGCTTCGGCCCGCGCCCGGTCGCGTCGCCAGGTGGCCTCCAAGCTCGTCGCCCCGCGAAAATGCGCGGCCCCTGCGGAGCCCGACGGCTTCGGGAAGGCCTGTTCGGCGCGCCCCTCCTCCGCATCGGCCAAACGCTCGACCCTGACGCCCCGCGCGATATCGGGGCTTAGATCGTCGCGCAGCAGCGCCAGCGGATGCGATCTGAGGGTCAGTCGGACGGATTGATAATCCTCCACCACCTCCTCCCCGAGAGTGGCGGACGGCAGATGAGGCTGCGGCTCACGCAATCCTTCGCCCTCGAGCAGATCCGCGAACAGCGGCGCCGGCGACGCGCCCTTCACGCCTTTCGCCGCCCACAACGCATCCCGACGCGTCAGGCCGATCGCGTGAAAAGCGTCCGCCTCCGCAAGGCGCTCCAACAGCGCCGGCGCCGCGCCCGCGCGCCGCCAGACGTCTTCGACCGCCAGATAGCCGTTTCCGCGGGCGCTCGAGATCCAGACCGCATCGTCCTCCGCGACGCCCTTGATCTGCCGAAACCCGAGCCTGAGCGCGAGCCCCCCGGCGCCGTCCGGCTCAAGCGTATTGTCCCAAAAGCTGTGATTGATCGAAACGGGGCGCACCGCGACGCCATGCGCGCGCGCATCTCGAACAATCTGCGCCGGCGCGTAAAATCCCATCGGCTGGGCGTTCAGCAGCGCGCAGGCGAACGCCGCCGGATGATGCTTCTTCAACCAGGCCGAAGCGTAGACCAAAAGGGCGAAACTGGCGGCGTGGCTCTCCGGAAACCCGTATTCGCCGAACCCCTCGATCTGACTAAAGCACCGCTCTGCGAACGCCGCCTCGTAACCGCGCCGGGTCATGCCCGCGACGAAGCGCTCTCGAAATGTATGGATCGTCCCGGATTTTCGAAACGTCGCCAATGCGCGCCGCAACTGATCCGCCTCGGACGGATCGAAACCCGCGGCGACGATGGCGATCTGCATCGCCTGCTCCTGAAACAGCGGCACGCCGAGCGTCTTGCCGAGCACTCCCTCCAGTTCGCCAGAGGGAAACGTGACCTCTTCGAGCCCCTGTCGGCGGCGAAGATAGGGATGCACCATATCGCCCTGGATAGGGCCTGGTCGAACGATCGCGACCTCGATCACCAGATCGTAGAAGCTGCGCGGCCGCATGCGCGGCAGAAAATTCATCTGCGCCCGGCTCTCGACCTGGAAGACGCCGATCGAATCCCCCTCCGACAGCATGTCGTAAACCGCCGGATCTTCAGGCGGCAGCGTCGCCAGACTGTGTCGCGCGCCCCCATGCAGCGCGATCAGGTCGAACGCCTTTCGAATGCAGGTCAGCATACCGAGCGACAGCACGTCGACCTTCAGGATCCCGAGCGCGTCGATATCGTCCTTGTCCCACTCGATGACCGTGCGGTCCTCCATCGCGGCGTTCTCGATCGGCGCGAGTTCGTCGAGCCGCCCGCGGGTCATCACGAACCCGCCGACATGTTGCGACAGATGGCGCGGAAACCCGATGATCTCGCCGATCAGGTCGAGCGTCTGGCGCAGCCGAGAATCCCGCGGATCGAGCCCGATCTCCGTCAGTCGCCGCGTGGTCAGATCATCGTCGCCCCAGCCCCAGATCTGGCTGGCGATCGCGGACAGCGCGTCGTCGGACAATCCCATCGCCTTGCCGACCTCGCGGATCGCGGCGCGGGCGCGGAAATGGATCACCGTCGCGCAGAGCCCGGCGCGGTCCCGGCCGTATTTGCGGTAGATGTGCTGGATCACCTCCTCGCGACGCTCATGTTCGAAATCGACGTCGATGTCCGGGGGCTCGCGCCGCGCCTCGGAGACGAAGCGCTCGAACACCATCGATGCGATCTCCGGCCCGATCGCCGTGATCCGGAGCGCGTAGCACACCACGGAATTGGCCGCGGAGCCCCGCCCCTGCGCGAGAATGCCCTGGCTTTCCGCGAACGCCACAATGTCGCGCACGGTCAGAAAATACCGTGCGTAATCAAGCTTTTGGATCAGCTTCAGCTCATGCGCGCACTGCGCCCGCACACGCTCGGGCGCGCCGTCCGGATACCGCTTGGCGAGCCCCTCCCAGGCCAGGCTCTCCAGACGGGCCTGCGGATCGACTTGCGCCCCGGTTTCGGGATCGACCGACACCTCGTCGGGATATTCGTACCGCAATTCATCGAGCGAAAACCGACAGCGCTCCGCAATCCGGACGGTCTCCGCAATCGCCTCCGGCCAGTCCGCGAACAGCCGCGCCATCTCCGCCCCCGATTTCAGCCGACGCTCCGCGTTCGGCAAGGCGCGCGCTCCGAGACGATCGATCACGGTCTTCTCGCGCAGGCAGGTCAGCACGTCCGCCAGTCGACGACGCCCGGCGCGATGCATCAGCGGATCCGCCGTGGCGAGCATCGGCGCTCCCCAGCGCTTCGCCAGCGACGCATAAGCCGCGAAGCGGTCGCCGTCGCGCCCGTCATAGCCGGGCCGAGCCAGCAGCCGCGCCATGTCCGGAAACCGCGCAAGAAGCGCCGCGACCTCGTCCTCCGCGGCGCGCGACAGCGCGGGGCCGCCGGCCTCGCGCAACGGATCGCGCGGCGCGGCGAGCCAGACGACGCCCTCCCCCCAGTCCAGCAGATCCTCGAGAAACAGCGCGCACCGCCCCTTCTGAGCGCGCCGCTTGCCGACCGTCAGCAATCGGCAGAGCCGTCCATACGCCGCACGGTCGGTCGGCAGCGCGATCCATTCGGCGATCGCGGCGGGTCCGGCGTCCGCGAGCCGAATGCGCGCCGCGACCAGGAAGCGGCCGCCCCAGCCCGGCGCCTCCGACGGGATCGACGGCCCCTCCGCGGTCACCGTCGTGCGGTCCGAAGCGTCGAGCTTGCGCCGAGGCGCCGCGCGAGCCGCCACATCCTCGCTGGTGACCGCGTTCTTCCCCCGGACCGCCGCGGCCGCGCGCGCGTTCAGATCGCGCGCGGCCACATGGGCGCGCACGACCCCCGCCAGACTGTTCGCATCGGCGATCGCGATCGCCGAAAGCCCGAGTTCCGCCGCCCGCGCGACATGCTCTTCCGGATGCGAGGCGCCGGTCAGGAAAGTGAAATTAGAGAGCGCCGCCAACTCGGCGAACGGCGGTCCCGCACACATCGCGCCGCCATCGTCGAACCGATCCGCGACGGCGTCGAGCGGCCCCTCATCCATCCTACCCCTCCGATTCGCACTGGACATCCCATACGAGTCGTGATGTTCTTAGAATATTCCCAGAACAAACGCCACCAGATTCGGTCAAAAAGGGAACGCGATGCGGAAGCGGGAGACGAGGGGAGTGCATGAGAGATCGAGCAGAGTGGGGGCCGCGGACCAGATTGCGGGCCAAGTAGCAGGCCAGGTGGCGGGCCAGGTGACGGGCCAGGTGACGGGCCAGGTGACGGGCCAGGTGACGGGCCAAGTAGCGGACCAGGTGGCGGGCCAGGTGGCGGGCCAAATAGCGGGCTGGCCCGCGCAGATCCCCCCACTCCGGCCTGGCCGGCTGCACGAGATCAGCGGCGAGGGCGCGCGCGCGTTCGCGGCGATCGCCGCCGCAATCCGCGCTGGCCCTGTCGTTTGGATCGAAACCCCGCGCCCCCGCGCCGGCCGTCGCGCGTCGGGCGCGGGGATGGCGGACAGGCTCGACCCCTACGGTCTGGCCGCCTTCTTCGCGCCGCAGCGCCTGATCCGCGCCACGGCCGGCGATCCCGAGCAGGCCTTTTGGACGATGGAGGAGGCCTTGCGCTCCGGCGCCGCACCCACGGTCGTGGCGGAGACCGGCGCGCCGGCGGACCTCACGCGGAGCCGGCGTCTTCAGCTGGCGGCGGAGGCCGGCGCCGCCGCGGGGACGCCGCCGATCGGGCTTCTGCTGCTGTCCGGACCCACGGTCTCCAATGCGGCGGAGACCCGCTGGCGGGCGGAGCCCTGCGCTCCGACCGAAGCGAACCGCGACGCGGACCTCGATCCGCATTGGCGCTGGCGTCTTGAGAAGAACAAGCGCGGCCCGCTCGGCGACTGGACGCTGCGCTGGGGCGCCGCCGACCGCACGGAAGAAGGGCGCACAGGACACGGACCCGCAGAACCGAAAGGAGCCGATGCATGCGCCGATCAAGCGAAGCAAGTGAAAACAGAGGAGGCGCGCGATGGGGCGTCGCATCGTCTCTGTGTGGTTGCCCCGGCTCGAAGCGGAGAGCGCGCTGCGGCGTGAGCCAAACCTGCTCGAAGCGCCGCTCGCGATCCTCGCGGAAGAGCGGCGGGCTCTCCGCGTGCGGAGCCTCCTGCCCCTGGCTGAGCGCCGCGGCGTGCGCCGGGGCATGGGCGCCGCCGACGCCCGGGCGCTTTGCCCTGAGCTGGTCGCCCGCCCGGCCGATCCGATCGGCGTGGAACGCCTGCTCGCCTCGCTGACGCGCTGGGCGCGGCGCTTCACGCCCTGGGTCGCCCCCGATGCGGACGCCACGCCCGGCGAAGGCGGGCTCAATCTCGACGTGACCGGCTGCGCGCATCTGTTCGGCGGCGAGGCCGCCTTGCTCCGCGCGCTGACCGCCGGGCTCTCGGATCTGGGCTTCACCGCCCGCGCCGCGGCAGCCGACGCCAAGGGCGCGGCCTGGGCGCTGTCGCGCCACGGGGCGCCCGAGGCGATCGCCCCGCCGGGCGAGGCCCGCGCGGCGATCGAGCCGCTCCCGTTGGCGTCCCTGCGATTGTCGGAAACCGCGGTCGCCGGCCTGAACCGACTTGGCGTCAAGACGGCCGGAGAAATGCTTCGCCTGCCCCGCGCGTCTCTGGCCCGCCGCTTCGGCGCCCAGACCCTCCGCCGTCTCGACCAAGCGCTTGGCGCGGAGCCCGAGCCGATCTCGCCGGCCGCCGCCGCCCCGCGTTTCGCGGTCCGGATGTCCTTGCCGGAGCCGGTCGGACTGATCGGCGATCTCCAGGCCGGTCTCGATCGCCTGCTGACGCGGCTCTGCGAGGATCTGCGCGCCCGGGGCATGGGCGCGAGACGCCTCCGCTTCACGGTGCGCCGCGTGGATCAGCGCGAACAGAGCGTCGAGATCGGCTTGGCCCGCCCCGGCCGATCGCCCGAGATCGTCGCGCCGCTGTTCGCCCGCGGCCTCGAAAAGATCGAGGCCGGCTTCGGCGTGGACGCCCTGCGCCTCGCCGCCCTCGTGGTGGAGCCGTTGTCCGAGGTCCAAACCCACGCCGGCCCCGACCGCGCCGATCCGCGCGCCGCCGACGCGCTCGACGCGCTGTTGACGCGACTGGGCGGACGCCTCGGGTTCGAGCGTCTGACGCGCCCGCGGCCCGCCGACACCCATGACCCGGACAAAGCGGTGATGTGGGACGAAGCGACCCTCTCCTCTCCGGCGGAGGGCTGGCGCGAGGCGGCGGCCGCCCGCCCGCCGCGCCCGATCGCCCGCACCCCCCATGAGCCGATCGAGATCCTCGCGCCCGGCCGCCCGCCGGCGCGGTTCCGGTGGCGGGGCCGCGCCCTGTCGATCAAACGCGCCGTCGGGCCCGAGCGGATCGCGCCGGAATGGTGGCTGAACGACCCCGCCTGGCGGAGCGGCGTGCGGGATTATTGGCGGATCGAGACCAACGAGGGGCCGCGGCTCTGGCTGTTCGAAACGCCGCAGATCGCGCCTGAAGACGGCCCCCTCTGGCGGGTCGCGGGGATCTTCGCCTGACGGCCCGCCCCCCCCTTGCCGCCCCCCCTTACAGCCCGGCCAATCGCGTCGCGCTTCTCGCCGACGGGGCGTGGCGCCGACGGGGCGGGTGGGCGGGAGGCGGCGACGCGCCCCGCGCCGACGCCGTCAGGCGTCGGCCGGCTTCTCCGCCGCGAGCGCGTAATTCACCGACAGATCCGTCGGATCCGCCCGCCAGCGTCGGCTCAGCGGCGCATAGACGAACCCCGTCCGCGCCACCGTCTCGAGGCCCGCCGCCGCCAGTTCGGCCGATAGCTCTTCGGGCGTCGGAAACCGCCGCCAGTCATGCGTGCCCCGGGGCAACCATCCGAGCACCCGCTCCGCGCCGACGATCGCGAGCGCATAGGCCCGCGCCGTCCGATTGAGCGTCGAAAGGGCGACGAGCCCCCCCGGCCGGGTCAACGCGCCGAGCGACCGAAGGAACTCCCCGCGATCGGCGACATGTTCGACCACCTCGAAGCTCGCCACCGCGTCGAAGCTCTCGCCGCCCGCGACGAGCGCCTCCGCCGTCGCGACCCGATAGTCGATCTCGAGCCCTTGGGCGGCCGCATGCGCCCGCGCCGCCTCGATCGCCGAGGCCGCGCCGTCGATCCCGACCACCGCAGCGCCAAGCCGCGCGAGCGGTTCGGACAACAACCCGGCCCCGCACCCGACATCCGCGATCGCCAGCCCCGACAGCGGCGCCGACCGGCTCGGATCCCGGCCGAACTGCGCGCAGAGCTGGTCGATCAGAAACCGCAGACGCACCGGCTGCATGCCGTGGAGCGGCCCCATCGGGCCATCCGGATCCCACCAGCGCGCCGCCGCCCGCTCGAACTTTTCGATCTCGGCCGGATCGAGGCTGCCGCCCCCCGCGGCCGCCGCCCGCCCCGTCGCGTCAGACGCTTCGACCATCCCAAACTCCCGCCGTCACGAAACCGATACAGAGGCGCTTCGCACGCTTGCGAGCGCGCCCGGCCCATGAGAGATAGAGCGAACCGCGGCGGACGCGAAGCCGCGGCCGCTCGACGCGGCGTCGCGGCGGGCGGTTGCGCTTTGAGACCTGGACGCGGGTCGCCGAACCTCTAACCTTTGCGGCGGTTGCAGAGCGTCGGCGCGGCGGGGTTCGGCGTCGCGGGATGAGCGCGGGTCCGTCGATCGGCGGGCCGGCGGCGCGTGTGAAGGATCGGAGGAACTGCGATGGACGCTGCGCAAAGCGCTTTGCATCCTCCGATCGAACCGTTCAATCAGTTCCGACTGCCCGTCTCATCGGTCCACAGCCTCTATGTCGAGGAGGTCGGCGCGCCGACCGGCCGGCCGGTGATCGTCCTGCATGGCGGCCCGGGCGGCGGCTGCAGCCCAGCGATGCGGCGCTTCTTCGACCCAGAGACCTTCCGCGCCGTGCTGTTCGACCAACGCGGCTGCGGCCGCTCCCGCCCATCGGCGAACATCGAGCAGAACGACACCTGGGCGTTGATCGACGATATCGAGCGAATCCGCGAGCGTCTCGGCGTCGAGAGCTGGATCGTCTTCGGCGGCTCCTGGGGCGCGACCCTCGCCCTCCTATACGCCCAGGCCCATCCGAGCCGGGTGGAGGCCCTCGTCCTCCGCGGCGTCTTCCTGCTCCGCCGACGCGAGATCGACTGGTTCTACAATGGCGGCGCCGCCCAGTTTTTCCCGGAGCTCTGGGAGCAGTTCTGCGCGCCGATCCCGGCCGAGGAACGCGACGACATGGTCGCCGCCTATCACCGCCGGTTGTTCTCGTCGGACATCGCGGTGCAGACCGCCGCCGCCCGCGCCTGGAGCCGCTGGGAGGGCGCGACCGCCGCCCTCCGGAGCGAGGGCCGGCGCTTCGGCGGCGAGAACGACGCCCATGTGCGAGCCTTCGCGCGGATCGAGAACCACTATTTCCTGAACGGCGGCTTCCTGCGCGAGGACGACCAGATCCTCGCGGACGCGCACCGCCTACGCGGCATTCCCGGCGTGATCGTGCAAGGCCGCTACGACATGATCTGCCCGCCGATCTCCGCCTATGAGCTGCACCGCGCTTGGCCGGACAGCCGCTTGCGGATGATCGGCGACGCCGGGCACGCCCTGTCGGAGCCCGGCGTCTCGAGCGCGCTCGTCTCGGAGATGAACGCGCTCGCCCGGGGCCGCTAGCCCTCAGCCGCCCCGGGGCGTCCGATGCGGGTCGTCCGATAGACGCTGCGGACCTCGCCACGATCGACATAGGTGCCGCGCAGATGGCGCGATCCGCTGCTCGCCGAATAGGCGGCGCGGCCGTGCAGGATGCGGTGGTTGTCGAACACGATGCACTCGCCCGCGTTCAGGCGGAACCGCATCACGTATTTCGGGTCGCGCATCATCGCCGCGAACCGCCGGAACGCCGGATAGTACCGATCGAGCGTCCGCTGCGGCATGTCCTGGACCGCCCACATATGCTGGCTGAACGTGACGCCCGAGACCGCGCCGGAGACGTCCAGCTCGATCGCCCGCTGCCGCGCCCGGACATCGAAGCCGTCATGCTCGAACCGGAACAGCGCCGGCGTGGTCGCGAGGATCTCGAAGGCGTCCGGATCCTCGCGCCGCAGATCCTCCGCGATCGCCGCCCCATCCGCGAACAGGCTGTCGCCGCCGTCGACGCTGTTGGCGAGGCAATGCAGAAACTGCACGCCGGGCGAGAACTCCTCCGCCGGGACGTCGGTGTGCATCGGCAGGGCTTTCGCCGTGTACGCGGTGTTGATCGGCTTCAGATGGACCTTCACCTCGAAGGTCAGCCCGAAAAAGGTCGGCCGCGGCGCGCCGATCAGACCCGCAAGCTCGAGCAGCGCGTCGCCGCCATCCGCGGCGACCTCCGGCATATCCTGCACGACGGCCACGCCGTCGCGGATCAGCGCCTCGGCCCAGGCCCCGACCGCAGCCCGCTCGGCCATCAGGCTCGGCTGCGCGAACCGCGCGACATTCGGGTAATGATCGCCGCGCCAAAGCCGGCGCGGCAGTTCGGCCGGATCGCGCAGCGCATCCTCGCCCGCCAGCATCGACAGCGGAAACCGGCTCCGATGCCCGTCCGGCCAGTCGATCAGCAACACGTCGGTCTCGATCTCCGCAGCCACGGGCCGCAGATCGTCCGGGGCGGCGATAATGTCGAACTCCCGCTCCCGCGTCTCGGGATCGAAGCTGCTCGGACAATTGTCACGGAGCCAGAAAGCGTTGAAGTATCGCGATTCCCCCTCGGGTCCGACCAGCGACAACCCGTTCTGTTCGATCGTTGCGCTGTAACGCGCCGCAATCGCGGGGTCGGGGGAGGACGGGACGAAATCAACGACGGACTGGGACATGGCGGGCTCTCGCAGGGTTTGACCGGTCGAGGCCAGCCCGCATGAGCCATACCCGGCCGTCTCGACCATGAGCGACATGGCTGTCGCATTCGCGCCATGTGCAGAACAGACACACAAGGCGCCACACAGCAACACTTTCTCCGCCGCGAGCCCCGATCTCGCCGGAAACCGGTCGTGGAATCGCCTTCCGCGCGACTATCAAGAGAGCACGTTCAATCGAAGGGACCGTTGAATGCGTCGAAGCCATCCAAAATCGCTGGTCAGCGCCGCGATGGCTTGTGCGCGCGTCTCGGACGGTCTCCTCCGCATCGGAAGAGCAGCGGGCGTCGCATAACGCCGCCGCCGTCTTCCGGGACGCCCTGACAGGCTCTCCCAGACACTGACCGATCAAACCCGTCCGCCGTCGCGGCGCGCGTTTTCGCGCGTTCCTCGACCGCGGCGTCCGTCCGTCGCGCCGTCGGCGCGCCCGCGCGGTCCCCGGACCGAGCGCGCGCCGCCGGCATGCCAGGCCGCATCGTCATGTCGAACACCATCGCTCCGTCGCGGGCCGCGCGCCCGCCGATCGAGACGCATCTGAAGCGTTTCGACAAAAGCCACCGCAAGCGGCTCCGCAAGCTGGCGAAGACCTCGCCGCGCCTCGGCGACCTGCTCTACAGCTTCCCCGGAGCCGCCTTTGCGCTCGTCTCCGGCCACGGACCCGCGGCGACCCGGGGGACCGCGGTCAAGCTGGTGAAGGAGGGCGCGCCGCTCCAGGCGGTCGCGAGCGCGCTCCGGCTGCCGCTCTGGATGCGCCGCGCGCCGCCGGAGGCGTTCCGCCATCCGCTGCCGGACCCGCTGGCGAGCGGCGCGCAGTTCGAGGCCAAGATCGCGAAGCTGCTTCCCCACGCGCCCGAAGCCGCCGGCCCTTGGCTGGAGCTCACGCTCGCGGCCCTGGCGCTCGGCGGCGACGAGTTCGGTCTGTGGATGGCGGGCCAGCGCAGCCTGCGCCGTCCGAAGGACCCGGCCCTGCTCGGCGGGCAGCCGCATGTCTCGCCGCGTCTGATCGCCCTCTACTACTGGGCGTCGCGCCAGGAGGATCTGCTGGCGGCGCGGTTCATCGACATGCGGTGGCATCGCAACATGCAACTGGGCTTTGCAGTGCACGAGACCCGTCGCTGGCTGGAGCGGGTGATCCACGAGTACTGCCGGGGTCCGGAGGCGCGCCAGGGGCTGTGGCGCAAGCCCCAGCGGGTCGCCGGCTTCTCGATCGCCCCGCGCACCACCGCAGAGGAGCTCGAAGCGGAGGGCCGCGTGATGGCCAACTGCGTCGGGACCTACGCCGACGCGGTGGCGAAGGGACGCTGCCTGATCTACGCGATCCGACGTGGCGGCAAATCGGTGGCGACGCTCGAGATCGCGCCGGACCGGATGAACCCGGGCCGCGGCCGCATCGCGCAGCTCGAGGGCTACGGCAACGGGCCGCCGCCGCCGAAGGTGGAGCGCGCGGTCCGCAGCTGGCTGGCGCGTCAGGGGCCTTGCCCGCTCACCGACGGCGGCCTGCGGAACGCGCGGATCGACCCGGCCCGGTGGGAGAAGGTCTGGAGCCCGGTGGTTGCAGGCCGTGCGGACCGGATCTCGGGGCCGGATGTCCAGAAGCTGGCCGCAATCGACGCCGAACTGTCGGCGTTGACCCGGGTCGCGCATTGCTAAAGCGCGATCAGGATAAGTGGGCGCCGGTTATCCGTCCGATCGCGCGTCAAACAAAGAGAGCGCGATCAGGATAAGTGGAGACCGGTTATCCGTCCGGTCGCGCGTCAAACAAAGAGAGCGCGATCAGGATAAGTGGGAACCGGTTATCCGTCCGATCGCGCAAAAAACCGAGCCGCGCCCTCGTCCCGGGGGCGCGGCTCACGGCGCCTGATGCGCCTCGATCCAGGCGAGCGCGGCCGTCAGCCCGCGGAGCGAGAACTGCAAGCGGTCGATCTCCCGCTCGTCCATCGCCCAACGCGCCGTGAGAAAGCGCCCCGCCTTCATCTCCGGGATCACCGAGAGATTGGCCTTCGATTGGCTGATGCGGAACTCGTTGGCGGCGTCGCCCGGCGCGTTCGCCCAACCGAGATCCTCGCCCGGCGGGAGCCGATGGGTCGGACCGCCATCGACGCGAAGGGCAATCGTCGCGGATCCCGCATCCGCGCGGGGTCCGGCGATCACGAGCGCCATGTCCGCCCCGGCGCGCGGGACCGAAACCCGCACGGCGTGATCGAAGAAATCGCCTTCCGCGCCGATATAGGTCAGCGCATGGCAGCTCCCGTCCGGCCGGCACGAGGCGAGCCAGTCGCTGAAATAGGCCCGCCGCTCACCGTATTTCGAGCCGACGAGATCCGGCGCGACCTGCGCGACGGCCCCGCCCGCGCCCAGAAGCGCGAGGCTCGCCGCGACCAATCGCACGGCGCCCCCCAGCCGACCGCCGAGCCTGTAAAGCGCCGTCCGCGCCGCCAAAACCCCCATCCCCGTCATCCTTCCTGAGCGCCCAGCCGATCGAGGAAACGCTCGTAGTGAGAACTGGTCGAGGCGACCGTCGCAGCGACGTCCTGCGCCGTCTCGATCGAGGCCGC
Source organism: Pseudomonadota bacterium (assembly GCA_039819865.1). GTDB lineage: Bacteria > Pseudomonadota > Alphaproteobacteria > Rhodobacterales > Rhodobacteraceae > JBCBRF01. The sequence continues at coordinate 28,285 of JBCBRF010000011.1, forward strand.
GCCGCTCGCGGTGAGAATGTCGACCGCGAAGCCCAGCTTGTCGGCGGGCGTCGACAGCGTGGCCTTGCCCGGAAAGCCCTTGAGCGGGCGCTGCAGGAAAGTCGCGCCGACCCGCTCGAGCGCCGCCTCCGCGCGGTCCAGATCGCCGCGTTCGATCCGCGCGCTGACCGTCACGGTCTGCGGCGCGGCGGCCGCGCCGCCCACCCGATCCAGCAGGCCGCGGAGCGCCTCGAGCGCGCCGCCGCCCCAAAGCGCCGTTAGCGAGGCGCAGAGATGCGCCTCGGAGCGCAGGATCAGCCCGTCCTCGAGCACCTTGAGATGATTGGCGCGCAGCGTCTCTCCGGTCGAGGTGATGTCGACGATCGCCTCCGCCGCGCCGGCGGCGACCACGCCCTCGGTCGCCCCCTGGCTGTCGACCAGCCGATAGTTGGCGACGCCCTTCTCCCGGAAGAACGCCCGCGCCAGCCGTGCATACTTGGTCGCGATCCGAAGCGGATGACCGTGGCGCTCCCGGAAATCGGCGGCCACATCGTCGAGATCGTCCGTCGTCGCGACGTCGATCCAGCATTTCGGCGCCGCGACCACCAGATCCGCCCGCCCGAAGCCGAGCGCCTGCGCCAGATGGATCTGCCGGCGCCACGAGGGCGTCTTCTCGCGGATCAAATCCTCGCCCGTCACGCCCAGATGGATCGCCCCGGCCGCGAGTTTGCCAGGGATCTCGCCGGCCTGCAGGAACACGAGCTCCACACCCTCGAGCCCGAGCAGCTCGCCCGCATACTCCCGGTCGACCGAAGACTTCTCGAGCGTGAGACCCGCCTTGGCCAGATAGGTCGCGACCTGGGCCTGCAGCCGCCCCTTCGAGGGCAGACCGAAGCGCAGCAGATCGCCGCGCGGTTGCGCCGCGGAAAGCGTCATGACGCCCCTCCCGCGGTCACGCCTTTGGCCGCGACGATCGCCTCCGGCCGAAGCGCCGCGCCGACCCCGGCCAACGGCGTCTCGCAGCGGATCGCCTGGAACAACCGATCATAGCGCCCGCCGCCGCCGAGCTTGAGCGGCGCGTCGCCGAACGCGTCGACCGTGCGCATCTCGAAGACGAAGCCGTCGTAATATTCGAGGTTCCGCCCGAACGCCGCATCGAACACCAGCGCGCCGACCTCGACGCCCCGCCGCCCGAGAGCGTCGGTCCGCGCCGCCAGACGATCGAGCGACCGGCTGAGATCCACGCCCACGCGGCCGTTGAAGGCGCGGAGCCGCTCCACCGCCTCAGGCAAGGGGCCTTTGACCGCGATCACGTCTTCGACCAGCGCCAACGCCTCGGACGCGAGCGGCGGCTCGGCCGCGTCCGCCGACAGCCGCAAGAAGCGCTCGGCCGCTTCGCCGGCCGTCCGCACGCCGATCTGCGGGATTTCGAACTGCGCGATCATGCCGAGCACGGCGGCCTCGGCCTCCGCGGGCGCGAGCCCGCCGACCGCGCGCAGGAAAGCGGCGCGCCCCGGCTCTCCGTCGGAGGCGCCGGTCGGCGCGTGCGCGCCGGCGAAGCCGCGCAACACCTGCTGAAACCGCGTCGGCCGCCAGAAATGCCGCTTCAAGCGCTTCCGCCAGCTCGGCGGCATCTCGAGCGCGTCGAGCAGCGAGAAGATCACGCCGAGATCGCCGACCACGGTCTCGAACGCCGGCGCTCCGGCCCATTTCAGCGCCTTGGCCGCCAGATCGTAGACTTCGGCGTCCAGCTCGGCCTCGGACCCGTCGGCGGCCGCGACGGGCCGGATCACCTCGATCCCCGCCTGCAGATGTTGGATCGGGCTCGGCTCGGTTTCGTAGAGCGCGTCCGCCCCCGGCCCGTCCTCCTGCGGCGCGCGCCGGAACACCGGACCGAAATAGCCGTAGCGCGCCTCCGCCGAACGGGCCGAGGCGGCGCCCGCGACATGCGCCCGCGCCACCGGCACGGTAAAATCGGGCCGCAGGCAGAGAGAGCCCTGCTCCGCGTCCTCGATCACGAACGCGCGCTCCCAGATCTCCTCGCCGTAAAGCTCGAACAGCGGATCCGCGGGCTGTAGGATCGCCGGCTCGATGGGCGCGAAGCCCGCATCGTTGAAGATGTTGGTGAGCTCGTAATTGACTTGATTGAGCGCCGCCAGCTCCGCGCCGAAATACGCGCGCCCATCGCCCGACGGATGCCCGAGGCCGAAGCCGGCCGCCAGCCGCTCTTGCAGACGTGCTTCGGGGTCAGTGTGCATCGCTCGCTCCTCTCCCGCGATCCGCATGGCCGCTCACGACCCCTCGGCCTCGATGCGCGCCAGGATCTCCGCGACCCGCGCCACAAGCTCCGATCGCGGCGCGGAGCTTTGCGCCGGCTGGGCCTTCCATTCCTCGTTCGAAGAGATCTCCGACGCCAGCCGCGCCCCCAAGGCTAGATCCTTAAGCTGAACGACCCCTTGCGCGCGTTCGTCCGCGCCTTCGATGACCGCCACCGGCGCGCCGCGCTTGTCGGCGTACTTCATCTGCTTCGCCATGTTGGTCCCGCCGCCGAGAAACGCCTCCGCGCGGATCCCGGCCCGACGCAGCTCGGACGCCATCGCCAGATACCGAGCCGTCTCCTCCCGATCGAGCACAAGCACGACGACCGGTCCCAGCGACCGCGCCCGCTCGAGTCGCCCCTTCGCCTCAAGCGCTGCGAGCAAACGGTCCACGCCGATCGAGACGCCGGTCGCCGGAACCGCCTGCCCGGTGAAACGCTTCACCAGATCGTCGTACCGCCCGCCGCCCGAGACCGATCCGAAGCGCCGGGTCCGCCCCTTCTCGTCGACGATCTCGAAAGTCAGCTCCGCCTCGTAGACCGGGCCGGTGTAATAGCCGAGCCCGCGGACCACCGACGGATCGATCTTGATCCGGTCCGCGCCATAGCCCTGGGCGTCGAGCAGCGCGCCCATGGTCTCGAGCTCCTCGACCCCCGCGCGACCCGTCTCCGAAGAACCGACCAGTTCCGACAGCCGCGCACAGGTCGCCGCCGCATCCGACCGCTCCGCCTCGACGAAACCGAGCACCAGCGCGATTTGCTCCTCCGAGAGCCCGGCCCCGGCGGTGAAATCCCCGCTCTCATCCTCGCGCCCGGGGCCGAGCAGCAGCCGCACGCCCTCGGGTCCGAACTTGTCGAGCTTGTCGACGGAGCGCAGCACCGTCATCCGCCGCTCGACCTCCGCCGCGTCGCCGTCCGGGTCCTCCGCGTTCCAGAGCCCGATGGCCTCCATCACCCCGTTGAGCACTTTGCGGTTGTTCAGCCGCACGAGATAGTCGCCCCGCGCCACGCCGGCGGCCTCGAGCGCGTCGGCCAGCATCGCGCACATCTCCGCGTCCGCCGCGACCGTGCCGGCGCCGACCGTATCCGCATCGCACTGATAGAACTCGCGAAACCGGCCCGGTCCGGGCTTCTCGTTCCGCCAGACCGGCCCGACCGCATAGCGTCGGTAGGGCGTCGGCAGGCTCTGGCGATACTGCGCCGCCACCCGCGCCAGCGGCGCGGTCAGGTCGTAGCGCAGCGCCACCCACTGCTCGTCGTCGTCTTGAAAGCCGAACACGCCGCCCATCGGCCGATCGACGTCCGGCAGGAACTTGCCGAGCGACTCGACATATTCGATGGCGGAGGTCTCGAGCGGCTCGAACCCGTAGCGATGGTAGACTTCCGTCACGGAGGCGAGCATGGCGCGCCGCGCCTCGACCTCCGCCGCAAAGCTGTCCCGGAATCCGCGCGGCGCTTCGGCCTTCGGTCGTTTCGGCTTGAGTTTCTTGTCTTTGGCCATCGCACCAGATCTGCGGAACGTCGCGCGCCGCGCGTGTTTCGCCGCGTCTAGCCGATCGCGTTGCTTGACACAAACCTGGCGAGGAACGGAGCGCGGTCGCCCACCGACCGCGCAGCTCAGCTCAGCTCAGCTAAGCGCGTCCAGAACCTTCGAGCCGATCAGGCCGTAATCGATCCGATCGGTGTACCGCTTTTTCAGCAGGGTCATGACGCGGCCGAGATCCTTGATGCTCGAGGCGCCGGTCTCCGTCACCGCGTCGGCGATGGCCGCATCGACCTCCGCCTTGGTGAGCGGCTTCGGCAAAAACTCGAGGATCACCTCCGCCTCGCGGCGCTCCCGCTCCGCCAAATCGAGCTGCCCATCTTCCTCATAGGCCTCCGCGCTGGCGTTGCGCTGCGCGACCATGGTCCGAAGCAATCGAGAGATATCGGCCTCGCCTGCGCCTTCGGCGCTCTCCTCGGAGCGCGCGGCGAGATCGCGGTCGCGGATCGCGGCGGTCACCAGACGCAGCGTGGTCGTCCGCACCGGATCCTCGTTCGCCTCAGCGTCCTTCAACGCCGTAGCCAACTGCTCACGCATCGAAACTCCTGTCGCAGACGACAACCCTCGCGCCGCAGCGCACAAATACTCCGTTTCACGCCGACTGCAAACTTTTGAAACCTTTCTGACGCCGATCCCGGTCTCGCACAGAGGATCGGTCCAGGCGGGAAAGGAGCGCGAGCAGAAGCGCCGTCGCCCCATGCAGGAACCGTGAAAACGCCGACGCGAGATTGCAATCCGCCGGCGGAGGCGATACCTGCCGCCAAATCTCGGGAGCATTCGATGGCCGACACCACCCAACCCGCCCCGCCGGGCGCGACCGCCTGCTTGGTTTTCGCCGATGGCGACGTGATCTGGGGCCGCGGCTTTGGCGCGGTCGGCGATGCGGTCGGAGAGCTGTGCTTCAACACCGCGATGACCGGCTATCAGGAGGTGATGACGGACCCTTCCTACGCGGGCCAGATCGTCGCTTTCACCTTTCCGCATATCGGCAATGTCGGCGCCAATCCGCAGGACGACGAGGCCCCCGCCCCGTTCGCGCTCGGGATGGTCACGCGCCTCGACCCCACGGAGCCCTCGAGCTGGCGCTCCGCCGCCCCCCTTCCAGACTGGCTGACGCGGACCGGCCGCATCGGCGTCGGCGCGGTCGACACCCGCGCCTTGACCCGGCGCATCCGTCAGAAGGGCATGCCCCACATCGCCCTCGCCCACCAACCGACCGGCCGCTTCGATCTCGACGCGCTGCGGGCCAAGGCGGCGGCTTTCCCCGGTCTCGAGGGTCTCGACCTCGCCAAGGAGGTCGGCGTCCGCCAAACCGCCCATTGGCGCGAGGGCCGCTGGGCCTGGGCGGCGGACGGCGAGGCGGCTTTCACCGCCATCGACGCCCCGAAGCGCCGGGTGGTCGCGGTGGATTACGGCGCCAAGCGCAACATCCTGCGCTGCTTGGCCGAGACCGGCTCCGAGGTGATCGTCGTTCCGCCCGCCGCCACCGCCGACGAGATCATGGCCCACCGCCCGGACGGCGTGTTCCTCTCGAACGGTCCCGGCGACCCGGCCGCGACGGGCGAGTACGCCGTGCCGACGATCCGCGCCCTGCTCGACGCCGAGGTCCCGATCTTCGGCATCTGCCTCGGCCACCAGCTTCTCGGCATCGCGCTCGGCGCGCGCACCGTGAAGATGAAGCACGGCCATCACGGCGCGAACCACCCGGTCAAGGAGATCGACACCGGCAAGGTCGAGATCACCAGCATGAACCACGGTTTCGCGGTCGATGCGGAGACGTTGCCCCCGGGCGTCCGCGAGACCCATGTGTCGCTGTTCGACGGCAGCAATTGCGGGATCGCCGCGACCGACCGTCCGGCCTTTTCGGTTCAGCAGCACCCCGAAGCGAGCCCGGGGCCGCAGGACAGCTTCTATTTGTTCGAGCGCTTCGCCGAGATGATCGACGCCCAGAGACGCGCCGCAGCGTCCTGAGCCCAGCCCGCCGTGAAACCGACGGCGCGCCCCGTCCACGTCGCGGCCCGCCCCGTCCAGAACCAGCTAGCGGCGAAACCGCGGGCGAGCCCCCGGCCGATCGCCTCCGCCGCCGCCGAGCCGCCGGCCCAGAGCCAGAGCAGCGCCGCCGCCGCCCAGCCGCCGGCCCGGTCCGCAGCCGCCCCGGCGGCGCGCCGCGCGACGCGTCCGCCCACCGCCAGCGCCGTCCGCGCGCCCTGCCCCGACCCGGGTGGCGGCGACGGTGGATCCGGCGACCCTGAGAGCCCCTGCGGCGCTCGCGGAGACCCGGGACCGGGCGACCTCCGTCGCGGCGCCGGCCGCCGCCCGCGCACGGGCCAGCCGCTCGGACGACGCCCTCGTCGAAGGCGGGACCGCGTCTGAATCGAGAGCCTCCGTCGCCGGCTCCGGCTCCCGCGCTAAACGGCGCGTCCAATCGAACCGCCGAGCCGCGCGGCGCTCCTCAAACAAAGCCTCGCGCGGCGCGCCCGCGAACCGTGGCGCCGGCGCGCTTGCGCTGAAGACGGGCGACCGGACCTCCGTCATGCCGGGTCTTGCGGACGGGCGCCGAACCGCCGGCGCCGGCGCTGCGGGCTCCGCTCCGTCGGGACGCCACGCCCGCAGGTTCCGCGGGAGCGGATGCGCCGCCCTCGGCGACCAGCGCTGTCGGAACGCCAGCGTCGCCGCCAAGGTCGCCACCGCGCCGCACCCCGCCCCCGCCAACAGCGTCGCGATCACCGGATCCCATTCGATGATGCCCGTGCGCGGATCCAGCCCGAGCCGCCCCGAGCCGAGCGCCTGCAGGAACGGCGCGCTGAGCCCGGCGCTCAAAGCCCCGATCAGCGGCGAGCCCCATCGCCCGAAGCACGCCCTCCGCCACCAGAAGCCGACCAACGCAGCCGACAGCCCTCCCGCAAGCGCAGCCAGCAAAATTCCTACAATTTGCGCTGTGCTCACAAGAATTCTCTAGATATAGGTGACGACAGGGATGTCGGACGTGCTAGCTGTTGTGAACGACTCTTTCTGAGACGCGAGCGGACTATGTCGAAACGCGCGAACCTGGGCAAACCCGTCGGACGGGCCGAAGCGGCGGAAGGTCTGAACCTGGTGAAGCTGTGCGTCGGCGCGGAGACGCCGCGCGATCTCGCCGCCTGGCAAACCGCCCGCGCCGCAGAGCGCGCCGCCCGCGGCGTCGACCCCCGCCCGCGCCACACCACCCGCATGCGCCCGACCCGCGAGGCGGAGCTTCTGGCCGGCGGCTCGCTCTACTGGGTGTTCCGCGGCGTCATCCGCGCCCGCCAGGTCCTGGCCGCGATCGAGCCGGTGGACGGCCCCGACGGGATCCGGCGCTACGACCTCGTGCTCGAGCCGAAGCTGATCGCGACCGAGCCCCATCCCCGACGCGCCTTCCAAGGCTGGCGCTATCTGACCGCCGAAGACGCGCCCCGCGATCTTCTCCGCGGCTATGACGGGCCGGTGATCGACCTGCCCGACCGCCTCGCCGCGACGGTTGCGGAATACGGCGTGCTCTGACAGCGGAGGGCCCTCAGCGCGCCGCGTCGCCGGTCTGCTCGATCCAGACCTGAAAGCCTTTAAGCGTATGGGGGCCGAAGCTGTGGATCAGCGGCACATCCGCCGCGTCCCGCCCGCGGGCGATCAGCACGCGCCCATAGCGCACATCATTGTTGCGCGGGTCGAACGCCCACCATCGGCCGCCGAGATAGACCTCCATCCACGCGGCGAAATCCATCGGCGGATGGGGCGGCGGCTTGCCGATGTCGCTGACATAGCCCGTGCAATACCGCGCGGGGATGTTGAGGCAGCGGCAGAGCGCGATCGCCAGATGCACATAATCCCGGCAGACCCCGACGCCCTCTTCCAGCGTCTCGACCGCCGTGCGCGTCGGCCGCGAATCGGCGTAGCCGAAACGGACATGGCGATGCACGAAGTCGCAGACCGCCTGGACCCGAGCCCAACCCGACGGCGCGGCGTCGAACCGCTCCCAGGCGTATTCGGACAACAGGTCCGTCTCGCAATAGCGGCTCGGCAGCAGATAGGTGATCGCCGCGCCCGGCAGGTCCTCGATCCCATGCTGCTTCGCCTCGGGCTCGACCGGGTCCGGCAGACCGGCGTCGCGCATCACGCCCTCGGCGGTGACGGTCAGGAGTCCGGCGGGCGCGGTCAGCCGGCTGCACCAGTTGCCGAACCGGTCTCGATAGGCCCCGATCACGACCGACGGCGTCGCCTTCAGCCGATCAGGCCGCTCCAGATCCGCCGCGCGCGAGAAATGGGTCGTGAGCAACAGGATCATCGGCGTCGCCGCCGGAAGTTCGAACGACACCCGGCAGCCGAAGCGCAAACGAATCATGGAAACACCTCCGGCGGGCCCGCATGATCCGAGCCTAGAGGCGGAGACCGCCGCCCGGCAAACCCGCAGCTTCGGCGCGTCCCGTCAGATCCAGCGCCGGACCCGCGCCGACCAGGCCGCCCATTCGTCCGGGAACTGCTCCGCCAGCCGCGCCTCCTCCGGCGCGATGAACCGGATCTCCAGCACCTTGGCGAACGGCGCGATCAGCAGAAACGGCGTGATCGCGCCCAGCATCACGCACCAACCGGCCAGCAGCAGCAGATCGGCGAGATAGATCGGGTTGCGCGAGAATCGGTAGGGCCCGGACGACACCAGAGCGCTCGGCGTCTCGCCGGGCAGCAGCGTGGTCTTGTGCGCGGCGAAAGTCGCAGCCGCCCAGCCCGCGATCGCGAGCCCCAGCCCGATGAAGGCGAAGCCGAGCGGTCCCCAGAACGGATCGCCGAACGTCGCCCCATATTGATAAATCGGCAGAAACCGCGCCAGCAGCAGCCCGACCAGCGCGAACGCGGCGAGCCAGAGCGGCGGCAGGTCGAGCCAGCCGAGCGCCGAGCGCCCCCCGCTTTCGCCAGCGCCCTTCTTCCCAAGTCCGAAGTTGCGTCCGACCCGTCGCGTCATGCCGCAGTTCCCGCTTCCGAGCCCCCGAGAGGCGCGCTGTCCGATGGCGCTTCCGCCGACCGTCCGATCGGCGCATTGTCTCCGATCGGCGCATTGTCTCCGATCGGCGCATTGTCTCCGATCGGCGCATTGTCGATAAGCCGCGCCCGCCCCAGCCGCGCGGCGCCGAAAACACGCCCCGGCCGCCCCGTATCCAGCGACCAGCGGCTAAGATCCTCGGCGTCGCGCGCCTCGATATAGTCGACCGATCCGAACCCCGCCGCCAATACCGCCTCGCGCGCCCAGGCCTCCGCCTCTTCCCTCCCGACGCCGTCGGCCAAACGCTGCGCGGCTCCGAGCAACGCGCGCTCGAGCGCCGGCGCGATCGCCCGCTCGTCAGGCGACAGATACCGATTGCGCGACGACATGGCGAGCCCGTCCGCCTCGCGCAGGATCGGCGCGCCCAGGATTTCGGTCGGGATGTCGAGATCCCGCGTCATGCGGCGGATGATGGCGAGTTGCTGCCAGTCCTTCTCGCCAAAGATCGCGAAATCCGCCTCCGCTTGGATCAGATATTTTGAGACCACCTGCGCGACCCCGTCGAAATGCCCCGGCCGCGCCGCGCCGCAGAGGACGTCCGTCAGCCCGCTCACCCGCACCGTTGTGGCGAACCCGGGCGGATACATGGCGTCGACCGTGGGGGCGTAGATCAGATCGCAGCCGACCGACCCCAGCATCCCGGCGTCGCGCCCTTCGTCCCTCGGATAGGCGTCGAAATCCTCGCCGACCCCGAACTGCGAGGGGTTGACGAAGATCGTCGCCACCACGCGATCCGCATGCGCCTGGCCGAGCCGCACCAGCGACAGGTGGCCTTCATGCAGCGCGCCCATGGTCGGCGTCAGCGCGACCCGGGCGCCCTCGGCCCGCCAGGCTCGAATGCGCGCGCGAAGCCCGGCGACGTCGCGCACGATCGGCGGCGGGGCGGCGGCGGGCTCGCTCATCGCGGACGGCTCCTTTCAGCGCAGACGCCGAGCGCGCCAGATGCGCTCGACCGACCGCGCCGGGGCCGAGTTAGCGGGCGAGGTCGATGAACAGAGCGACGTTGTGCGCCGAGACCGCCGTCGCGATCAAGGAGACGAGCGCCATCAAGACGAGCGTCGGGCGGTTCGGATACCAGACGGTCAGCGCCGCCAGCGCCGCATGGAGCGCGAGTTTCGGCCCGACCCAGGCGGGTCCGGCCAGATCCTGCACCGCGCGCACCAGCGGGTTGGCTTCGACCGCGCCGCCCGTGCCGATCGCCATGCTGGTGGAGATCGCATCCGCGAAGCCGGAAAACAGGATGAAAAGCGCCACCGGCAGCGCCCAGACGCGGCCCACGGGCTCCGCCCGCGCGACCGCGGCGAGCGCGCTGAGGCTGAGCGCCTCCGATGATGCGACGTCCTCGGTTTTCGAAGGCGCGCCCGCCTCTCGAGGACCGTCGCCGGCGAAATTGATGTCGAGCATAAGAGCCTCGGCGACGACTGATCGCCGAGGAAGCGCAAGCGGGGCGCCAACGCGCTCCGCAACCGTCACGCCGTCAGAGCCAACCGCCGAGTTCGCGCTCCAGGACGGCCTGCATCATGTCGATATGGGCGTCGTCGTCGTTCAGGCAGGGGATGTAAGTGAAGGTCTCGCCGCCGCCTTCTTCGAAACCCTCTTTGATCTCTTCATTGATCTCTTCGAGCGTCTCGACGCAATCGGACGAGAAACCGGGCGCGATCACCGCGATGTCGCGCTTGCCCGCCTTCGCGATCTCTTCGACATATTCGACCGTGTAAGGCTGCAGCCACTCCTCCGGCCCGAACCGGGACTGGAAAGTCGTAACCAGCTTGTCCTCCGACCAGCCCAGCCGCTCGCGCAGCAGGCGCGACGTCTTCTGGCAGGTGCAGTGGTAGGGATCGCCCTTCTTGAAATAGCTCTGCGGGATCCCGTGATAGGAGGCCACCACGACGTCCGGCTGGGTCGGCCGCTCGGCGAGGTGGCGCTCGATCGATTGCGCCAGCGCCTCGATGTAAAGCGGATGATCGTAATAGGCCGGCGCGGTGCGGAACGCCGGTTGCCAGCGGAGCTTCATCAGCGCGCGAAACGCCTGGTCGTTCGCGGTGGCGGTCGTCGCCGCGGAGTATTGCGGATAGAGCGCCATGAACACGATCCGGTCGCAGCCCTCGGCCTGCATGCGCTCGATCACGCTGAAGGTGCTGGGATTGCCGTAGCGCATGCAAAAATCGACCATCACCTGGTCGCCGTACTTCGCCGCGAACCGCTTCGCGAGCGCCGCCGTCTGCGCCTTGGTGATCGTCAGAAGCGGGCTCTCGTCCGCCTCTTCGTTCCAGATCCCGCGATAGGCCTCGCCCGATGAGAACGGGCGCTTCGTCAACACGATGAGCTGGAGGATCGGCTGCCAGATCGCCGATGGCCATTCGATCACGCGCTTATCCGAGAGGAATTCGTTCAGGTACCGCCGCATCGACCAATAGCTGGTGTCGTCCGGCGTGCCGAGATTGCCGATCAACACGCCGATTTTAGCCGGTTTCACCGGTGGGTGGTCCACCGGCGCATGGGCTAGTCGGCCGGCTCCTGGCGTGTCGAACATTCTCACCTCCGCATTGGGCGAACCCCGGACGCCGCCCTCATAGTCGCATCGAGCGCTACGGTATATCGCCGAAGTCGCGGGTCAAACAGCCGCGGGCGGCGAAAGCGGCGTCGCTGTCGCTGGGTGCTTACGCAGCGCAGGGCGATTCGGACCAATAGGCGGGTTTGCGGGCGGCCAAAGAGGGACTGTGAGAGGGACTTCGCGAGGGACTTCACTCGAGCATATCTGTCCTCAGGGGCGATGCTGTTCCACCTAACTTCTGCCCAGCGACCGCCAGGACCTCTGGATTCACCCAAGTTTTGCTTGCTTATTCGGCTTCTCTACGAGATCTTGCGATTGAGGCAAAGAGGAGCGGGCCCAATGGATACTCTCTACCGCA
>JBCBRF010000012.1:0-22541 GCA_039819865.1 Pseudomonadota bacterium
CGCGGCCCCCAAGGCGGCCTGGACCGGATCGGCGAGCTCGACGTGATGCGCGTGGCGATGGAGCCTTGGCGTGGACGACGCCGACAATGTTCTCCGAGTTCTCGCGGTAGAGCGGGATACGGGTGTAGGGGCTGCGCAGACATTCGCTCAGGATCTGCTCGGGCGGGCTCTCGGCGTTGATCGTGAAGATGTTGCGGCGATGGATCATCACCTGGGCAACCTCGCGATCGTCCAGTTCGAGCGCGCCGAGCAGACGGTCGCGGGCCTCGCGCGCCACGGCGCCTTCGTAGTGGTGGAGGTCGATCGCGCCCTTGATCTCTTCACGTGCGAGAATCTGCGCGTCCGGGTCGGTCATGACGCCGGCGAGGCTCAGCGCGCCGCGCACGATCATCCGAACCAGGGAGACGACGGGCGCGAACAGGCGGACGGCGAGCGCGACCGTCGGGGCCACCGTGGTCGCGGCGGTCTCCGGCCGGGTGATCGCATAGGTCTTGGGCAGGACCTCGGCGAACACCAGCACCAGCACCGTCATCGCCAGGGTCGCGATCGCCACGCCGCTCTCGCCGAACAGCGACAGCAACAGCGAGGTGGCGAGCGAGGTCGCCAGGATGTTGACCAGGTTGTTGCCGAGGAGGATCGAGCCGATCAGGCGCTCATTGTCGTCTGACAGCGCCAGTGCGGTCTTCGCGCCGGCCGAGCCGTCATCGGCCAACCGACGGAGACGCGCTCGGCTGGCGGCCGTCAGCGCCGTTTCGGAGCCTGAGAAAAAAGCGGAGAGGAGCAGCAATCCGAAGACGGCCGCGGCCGTCGCCCAGGTGGCGACTGAGAAGAACGGGTCCGCGGCTGCGGCGACTTCGGCGGCTTCGGTCATCGGTCCGGATCGAATTGCGCTGGCTTTGGCAGATGTGCGCGGAGACGCGTGAAAAAGAAAGACCCGCGCCGCGTAAATCGGGGCGCGGGTCGTCTCCGCCAAATCATGATCCAAGAGCGTTAAGCCTTTGCGACGCTCTCCGAGCCGTCTCCGAGCTTAGCGCGGCCGGCCCCATAGCTCGACGATCGCGGGCGGGCCGGGGGTGATCGTCTCGTAGGTGAAGCCGACGCCGGTGACGAAACGGGCCGAATTCCCTTCGAGATCGAGCGCCCGGCTCCGCTGGCCCCGCCGCAGGCGCTCATCGCCGAGCAGGCGGTCGATGTCGCCGTTCCCGTAGCGCACGGAGATGTCGTAGACGCGGATGTCGTTCCGGCGGGCGATGATCCCGAGCGCCGAGAAGCGGCCGTCCTGGCGGCTGAGCGTGATCACGTCGCGATCGGTGTTGCGGGAGACGACCTTCTCACCCAGCTTCACCCAGTTCGGGCCGAAGGCGTCGGGCGCGTTCGGCGCCGGCGCAGAGGCCGTCTGGCCGCCGGTCTTTGCGGCGGTCTTTGCCGCGGTCTTGGCCCAGACCTCGAGCTGGCCGATCCGGCCGCGGCCGGGGATGGTCTGGAAATCCAGTTCGATGCGGTCGAGGTTCCGTCCGCTCGACCCCGCGAGATCGTAGGCTGGCGTGACTGCGTTCCGCGCGAGCCGGCGCTCGACGGCGAGGGTGTCGCGCTTGTCGTTGCCGTACACGACGCCGACGCGGTTCAGCTCCAGCGGCCCACCGGTCAGGTTGAGACGCAGCGTGTCGTAGGTCCCGTCGTCGCGGTCCATCTGGATAAAGTAGCGCGACCGCCCCCGCTCCACGTCGATGACGCCGAGGCGGCGCCAGCGCGGGTTGGCCTGCATCGCTTCGACGACCTGATCGGCTTTGCGCCGCCGAAGCTCGCGGGCGACGTCGTCGTCGTCCCAACCGCGGGAGCGGTCTTCGCGGAGGTAGAAGCCGCTGACGAAGCCGCGCACGCCGCGATCGGTGATCTGGCACCAGCCGTCGCGGCAGCCGATCACGTTAATGTCGCAACTGCCGCCGCGGATCTGGCCGATCGGGCGAAACTTCACGCTCGGCGTCGGCCGAATGTTGAGATTGTCGTTGCGGTCGAGGTTGCGCGTGCAGGCCGCGTCGGCCGTGGCGGCGCTCGCCACCAACATCGCCGCCGCCGCCAGCACGTAGCGGATCGTTCGTCTCATCGTCATGCCATCCCTTTTGTCGCCGCCGCGGATCGGCGTCTCCATCCCGTTGTTCTATCGGGAGGTTAGCCTTCCACGGGCGTCGGCGCGAGCGCCGTCGCTTCGGCCTTCGTCGATCTTGCGCGTGCGCCGCGCGACCGTGGCGCGGGGGCCGCCCGGCGACGAGGGTTGGCGACGAGGGTTGGCGACGAGGTTTGGCGACGACGGTTGGCGACGCCGGATCGCAAATGCGCGCTCTCGGAGCCCCGTCGCTCTTAGAGCGCGCCGCGGATGACGTAGCGCAGGACGGCGACGACCTGTTCAGGGGTCTCGCAGACCGCGTTGGCGGCCTCGTCGACCTCCTTCAGCGCGTGCTGATGGTCGGGGCCGTGATTGATGATCAGCGGCTTGCCGAGCGCGGCGGCGTAGCCGGCGTCGAAGGCCGCGTTCCATTGCTTGTACTTCTCGCCGAAGCGCACGACGACGACGTCCGCGGCGCCGATCAGCGTGCGGGTGCGGATGGCGTTCACGCCTGCGCCCTTGCGGTCCTTCCAGAACGGGTTCTCCTCGGCGCCGAGGATGCGGACGCCGCAATCGTCGCTCGCCTCGTGGTCGGTGACGGGCGCGTCGAAGACGACGGGGAGATCCTGCTCGCGCGCGCCGGCGACAATGCGGTCGCGCCAGTCGCTGTGGATCTCGCCGGATAGATAGACGCGCCAGATCTTGCCTTCGCTCATCGGCCTGTTCTCCCTCAAATGGATGTTCGAGGGTGGATATCGCGCGGCGCCGTCCGGCGTCCATTCCGTGAGCGCAATCGGCGCCGGGCGGGCTGGCGCGGGGCGCTTACGGGGCTATGCTGCGCATCGAATGGAACGCCGCCGATCGCGCGCGGCGCGTGAGGGAGCTCGTCTATGCCGCATATCGTCGTGATCGGCGGATCGAACCGCCAGGAGGCCCAGTCGCACCGGATCGCAGAGCTGGTCTGTGAGAAACTGCCGGCGCATGGCGCGACCGCCGATCTGCTGTCGCTCCGCGACGTCGAGATCCCGATGTGGGATGAGACCAAGTGGGCGAAGGACAAGCCCGCGGACAGCCCCTGGGTCACGGTGTGGGCGCCGGTGTCGGAGCGGCTGAAGAAGGCGGACGGCTTCGTCGTGGTCACGCCGGAGTGGCACGGCATGGTCCCGCCGATGCTGAAGAACCTGTTCTGCTGCTGCGACGGCGGGGAGCTGGCGTTCAAGCCCGGCTACATCGTGTCGATCAGCGCGAGCGTCGGCGGCGCGTACCCGATCCAAGAGCTAAGGATCTCGAGCTACAAGAACAGCTATCTGCACTGGCTGCCGGAGCATTTGATCATCCGCCACGTCAACGGTTTCCGTCCGGGCGAAGATGGGCATGAGGCGCCGGCCTGGCTCGAGGGGCGGATGGATCACGGGCTCAAAATCCTCTGCGCCTATGCCGAGGCCGCCAAGACGCTGCGGAGCGAAGTGGTCGATCTGGGGATCCTCAGGACGGGCATGTGAGCGTGGCGCGGCGCGCGCTTCAGTCGGCGGCGGGCCGCGCCAGCGGGTGTTTCTCGAGGACCAGGCGCTTCAGGCGGCCGTCGGCGACATGGGTGTAGATCTCGGTCGTGGCGATGTCGGCGTGGCCGAGCAGGGTCTGGATCGTGCGCAGGTCCGCGCCGTTCTCGAGCAGGTGCGTCGCGAAGGCGTGGCGGAGCGCGTGCGGCGCGACCTTTTCAGGGGCGAGCCCGGCCTCGGCGGCGAGCTCCTTCAGAATCTGGAAGACCCGCTCGCGGGTGAGGCGTTTTTCGGCGCCGCTCGAGGGAAACAGCCATGGGGAGCGGGCGCGCCTCGGCTCGGCGTCGCGGCGCGCGAGCCAGTCCGCGAGAGCGGCGCGGGCGGGCTCGGAGACCGGGACCATGCGCTCGCGCCCGCCCTTGCCGCGGATCGGGATCATCCGCTGGGCGCCCGCCGCGACGGCGCGGGCGGGGGCGACGGGGAGGGCGACCAGCTCGCTCACGCGCAGACCGCTCGCGTAGAGCAGCGCGATCAGGCAGCGGCGGCGCAGGCGGCGGTCGATCTCGACGGGCGCCGCCTCCGCTGGGATCCGGTCGGCCGCGGCGAGCAGCGCATCGACTTCCGCGAGGCTCAGCGCATGAGGCAGGCGGGCGGGGCGCTTCGGCCCGCTCGCGGCGGCGGCGGGGTCGTCGGGGCGCCAGCGCTCCTCGAGCGCGAACCGGTGGAGCTGCTTCACGGCGGACAGGCGCCGCGCGCGGGTCGCGGGCGCGCGGCCGGCGCGGGCGAGGGCCGCCAAATACCCTTCGACATCGTCCCGCGTCGCGTCGGCGAAGCTGCGGCTCCGCTCGGCGAGATGCGCCTCATAGTCCCGGAGGTCCCGGGCGTAGGCGTCGAGCGTGTGGGGGCTGGCGCCCCGCTCGGCCCGGAGCGCGTGGAGGAAGGCGTCGATCCAGCGCCCGCCCTTGCTGGGCTCCCGTCCAGCGCCCGCATCGTCGCGCGCGGCGCGATCCGTTTCGGTCGACATCGTCTTTGGCATAGTCCGCGCCCCCGCGTCGCTCCGACCGTCCGACGCGGTCGAAGGCGCACCGTGGGGCGTGGCACGTTAACGCGGGCTTAAGGCTCTCGGGAGGCGCGGTTCAGCGGCCGATCAGGATCGCCTCGACCGCGATCTGGCGCGCCTCGGCTTCGTAGCCGAGCTCGATCAGCGTCACGAGCGCCTCGTACAAAGCCTCGGGCTGGGTCTCCTCGCCGCGGTTCAGCGTCAACAGGGCCCCGAGCGCAAGTGCTGCGATCCGGCCCTCCGAGATGTCCTGCGGCAGCGTCGGGGGTTCCGGATAGAGCGTCGGCGCCGGCGTCGCGAAGCGGAAGGCGTTGAGCGCCGCCATCAGCCGCCCGCCCTCGACGTCGCTCCGCGCGGCGCGGGCCAGCAGCTCCTCGGCGTCGGAGGGGTTCCAGACGCCCGGGGTGCGGGGGGCGGCCAGGCGGTCCAGCGCGCGCTCTTCAGGCCCCACGGTCTCCGGCCCGGCCGCGGCCAGCAGCGCGGCGGCGGCGTCGGCTTCGCCGCCTAAACGCAGGAGACGCCGGAGCGCGGGGTCGCGGGGCAGGGAGAAGACGCCGCCGCTGCGCGCGCCGCGCGCGCGTCGGGCGGTCTCGGGGGCGAGCAGGCGCGCCATCATCGGGCCGCGGCCGGCCTCCTCCGCCCGCGCCATCGCGGTCAGCGCGGCCTGGGCGTAGACCGCGCCGTCGGTCGCGGCGCCGACCCCGACCGCGCGGCGGAAAGCCTCGACCCGTCCCCAGACGCCGCCTGACTCGGCGGAGGGCGTGCCGCGATAGGCGTCAGACAGCCGACGCGTCTCGACTGCGCCGGCGCGCTCCAGACGCTCCATCGCTTCGAGCCGGAGGCGCGGCGTGAACTCGGGCGCGAGGGCGGCGGGCAACATCCAGAGCGGCGCCTGGCGGGCGAAGTCGTTGTCCGGCGCACGGCCGATCCGGCGCATGGCGGCGAGCCGGAGCGGGGTGAGCGCGTCCAGTTCGCTCGGGATCACGGCGAACTCGACCAAGAGAGGATCGGTCATCGCTTCGAGGAGCGACAGCGTCGTCTCATCCGCCTCGCCCGCGGACAGATCGCGGGTGGCGCGGATGGCGAGTTGCGCGGGCCCCGCCTGGCCGTCGACGGCAAGGCAGTAGATGCGCTCGAGCGACGGCTCGGAGCCCGCGAGCAGGGTCTGACAGAGCGTCGCGTCGCGCCCCGAGATCAGCGGAACCCAAGCGGCGCGGACCACCCGCTCGGGACCGGCGGCCTCGGCGAGCTGCGCGGCCAGATCGGCGGCCCCGAAGCGGCCGAGCGCGGCGAGGCGGGCGTCGAGCAGGTCGATTTCCGGGGCGGCGCCCTGAGGCGGGCGCAGGGCCGCGATCAGAATCCGGACCGCCAGCCGATTGGCGGCGTGGAGCGCGGTGGGCCGGAGCGCTTCGACCAGTTCGACCGCCTCCTCGGCGGAGGTTCCCCGCCAGGCGTCGACCGGCAAGCCGGCCGAACTCGCCGGCGCGATCCCGGCGGCGGCGGCGTCCACGCGATCGAGCGGCGCCTCCTGGACGGAGGCCGGGTCGGTGGGGGGCGCGGAGCGTGGGGAGCCGGCGCTCGGGAACAGGGCGCCGCCCGGCGCGCTCGGGGCGGAAGACCCTCCAACGCCCGCGACGGCGCCCGGCGCGCCCTCAGCGCTCGGGGCGGACCCGTTCGACGCATTCGGATCAAGCGGTCCGGTCGGCGGTCCGCCCGCGACGCCGGTCTGGCGCCCGGTCGGGCCTCCGGTCTGGCCCCCGATCGCGCCTACGGTCGCGTTGGGGGCCGGGGTCAGGCCGGGCGTCGGCACGATCGCCTCCGGCGGGGCGACGGGCGCGACGGTTTCGGCCGCCGAGCCTTCGCCCGAGAGCGCGCGGCTCAGCCAAGGCGCGATCTGGCGCGGCGCGCCGGCGCTCGAGAGGGTGTCCGTGGGCGCGCCCAAGCCCGAGCCCAAGCCTGGGCCCGGGAGCGCAGCGCCGGGGGTCTGGCCGCCCTGCGTCCCCGCGTCAGGGATCTGGGTCTGCGGCAAGGTCTGCAAGCCGCTCTGGGCGGAGGCGGTCGAGCGGAGATCAAGCCCTGGACCGAAACCGAGACCGAGCGCCAAGGCGGCCATCGTCTTCAGCGGGAGAGAAGACGTCGTCGGCGCGCGCCGGGAACCGTCACTGCACACGCTCGACCTCCTGACGCAGCCCTTCGATCTCCACCGTCCGCTCGACCGTCTCCTGCGGCGCAGGCAGATCGACGAACGCCACCGCGACCGCGCCGATGACCGCGCCTAAAAAGATGAGCAGCAGGAGATATCGAAACAGGCGACCCATCGGACCCTCAAATCTGTCTCTAACCGAGCCGCCGCGCTGACCTGGGCGGCATCTGGTAATATTTCGACACAATCCGATTTGCCGAGCCCGGAAGCTCAGGCCATAACCGTGCGCCGGCGTCGGTTTTGCTGACGCTTTGCTACTCCGAACGCGCGCGCGGCGCCATGCCGAATGGCGGCGGACGGGACGGCTTTATATGGGCGTGACGATGGGTTTGGACGAAACTGAGACGAGCGCCGACCCGCCAACGGGCGAGGATGCGGGCGCGGCTAACCGCGCCGGCGCCGCCGGCCGTCCGCAGCTCGGACGCACGGTGGCGCTGGTCGGCCTGATGGGCGCGGGCAAGAGCTCCGTCGGACGTCGGCTCGCGTCGGTCCTGCGCGCGCCGTTCCGCGACGCCGACGACGAGATCGAAAAAGCGGCCGCGATGCCGATCTCGGAGATCTTCGAGCGCTTCGGCGAAGCCTATTTCCGCGAGGGCGAGCGGCGCGTGATCGCGCGGCTGCTGGCCGACCGGCCGCATGTGCTCGCCACCGGCGGCGGCGCCTATCTCGATCCGGAGACGCGTCGGCTGCTGTCCCGGCGCGCGATCACGGTGTGGCTGCGCGTCGATCTCGACACGCTGGTGCGGCGGACCGAGCGGCGCGATCACCGGCCGCTCCTGAAAGGGCGGGACACCCGGGCCGTGCTGTCGGATCTGATCGACGCGCGCTATCCGATCTACGCCGAGGCGGACATCGTCGTCGACAGCCGGGACGAGCCGCATGAGACGATGGTGCGGGAGATCGTCGAGCGGCTGGAGGCGTTCGACGGCGTCGTCGCGGCCGAGTGACGTCGTGATCGAGTGACGTCGCGGCCCAACCACCACGGCTCGCTGGCGCGAGCGCGCGTCGTTTTCCTCAGCGCCGCAAGGACTTGCCGACCCTTGACGCGCGGTCTAGCAGAGGGCGGCCAGGACGAGGACGTTTTCCCATGACCACGTCGCCAACCGCGCTGGGTTTCGAGACCGTCTCCGTCGATCTCGGCGCGCGCTCCTATGAAATCCGGATCGGGCAGGGGCTGCTCCGCCGCTCCGGGCTGTTCATCGAGCCGCTGTTTCGGGGGGAGCGCCGGCGGGTGGCGATCGTGACGGATCGTTCGGTGGCCTGGCGCTGGCTCGAGACGCTTTGGGGCGGGCTGTCCGCGGTCGGGGTCGACGCGGACGCGATCACACTCGAGCCTGGAGAGCAGACCAAGAGCATGGCGTCGCTCGAGACGCTGCTCGACCAGCTTCTCGCGGCCAAGATCGAGCGCGGCGATCTGGTGATCGCGTTCGGCGGCGGGGTGATCGGCGATCTCGCGGGTTTCGCGGCGGCGGTGCTCCGGCGGGGCGTGCGGTTCGTGCAGATCCCGACCTCGCTGCTGGCTCAGGTTGACAGCTCGGTCGGCGGCAAGACCGGGATCAACAGCCCCCATGGCAAGAACCTGATCGGCGCGATGCATCAGCCGAGCCTGGTGCTGGCGGATGTCGACGTGCTCGACACGCTGCCGGAGCGGGAGCTGAAGGCGGGCTATGCGGAGGTCGCGAAATATGGGCTGCTCGGCGATCTCGCGTTCTTCGAGTGGCTCGAGAAGAACGGCGCGCTGGTGATCTCGGGCGATCCGGAAGCGCGGATCCATGCGGTGAAAACCTCCTGCGAAGCCAAGGCGCGGATCGTCGAGCGGGACGAGACGGAGCAGGGCGACCGGGCGCTGCTCAATCTCGGGCACACCTTCGGCCATGCGCTCGAGGCTGCGACCGGCTACGGCCAGCGGCTGATCCATGGCGAGGCGGTCTCGATCGGAATGGGCCTCGCCTTCGATCTGTCGGCGCGGATGGGGCTTTGCGCGCAGGAGGAACCCAGCCGTGTGCGGGCGCATCTGGCGGGGCTCGGGTTGAAGACCGGGCTCGACGAGATCGCAGGCGATCTGCCGGACGCGGACGGGTTGATGGGCCTGATGGCGCAGGACAAGAAAGTGCGCGACGGCAAGGCGACCTTCATTCTCGCGCGCGGGATCGGACAGGCGTTCCGCACCTCCGAGGTCGATCCGGCGATGGTGCGCGGGCTGCTGGCCGAGGCGCTGGCGGCGCGCGCCTGAAGAGCGGCGACGGGATGGGAAGCCTCGCATGCCCTGGTACAAGAGCGCCTGGCGGAGCCGGCTGAACGGGCGATACGCGCGGTGGACGGCGCTCCGCGGCGTGGCGGCGGTCGCGCCCGGGCTGACGCGCGCCGGCGGCTTCTATGGCCGCGCCGTGGGCGTCGAGCAGGTCGCGGGCCGGGCGCTCCATGTCGAGACGCAGGTGCTAGAGACGCCGTTCCGGGGCGACCAGATCGATTTCATCGACCGGTTCTGCACGAAGAACGACGGCGGGGTGGGGCGCTACTGGACGCCGCCGCTGCGGTTCGTCGACGAGAGCTTCGCGGCGCCGGAGGCGATCGTTCTCGGGCACACCGGACAGGCGCTGGAGCGCGAGGGGCGGGCGCTGATCACCGAGCGCGGAGAGCCTGCGGACTGGAACCATGACAAGCTCGGTCTCCTGCGGGAGGGCGCGCCGGTCGAGGGGCTGGCGGCGCCGATCCGGCGGTTCAACAGCTATTTCCATTTCCTCTTCGAGTTCGCCGTTCCGTTCACCGCGCTGCTGGAGAGCGGGGCGCTTCGAGGCGCGCCCGTGACGTTGCTTTTATCCGAAGGCTCGAAGCGGTTCGCGGCGGAGACCGCGGCGGCGCTCGCCGCGCGCTATGGGCTTTCGGTGCGGGCGCTCGGGGCGCGGGAGCGGGTGCGGGCGGAAGCGGTCTGGGCGCTGAGGCGGACGCGGCCTTGTCCGGACTGGTATCCGGTCAGCCGTGCGACGGCGGACGCGCTCGCGGAGGCGCTCCGGCGCCGTTTCGGGCCGGCGGCGGCGCAGGGGGGCGGTCCCCGGCTCTATCTGCGCCGCGGGCGGGAGAAGCTGCGGAACCTGACCAACGCCGAGGCGCTCGACGGCCTGCTCGCGGCGCGGGGGTTCGAGGCGCTGATCCCGGCGGCGGACAATTTCGAGGCTCAAATCGCCCGGAGCGCCGCGGCGCGGGAGATCGCAGCGGTGCATGGCGCGGCGCTCGCCAATCTGCTGTTCGCGCGTCCGGGGACGCGGGTGGTCGAGATTTTCGGGCGGGGCGGCTGCAAGAGCCTCTACGCTCTCCTTTGCTCGATGCTCGGGCTCGAGCATAGCGCAGTGCTTGGGGGCGCGGCGGACGCCAAGCAGAACTTCGCGGCGCCGCTCGATCTGGTGGAGGCGGCGCTCGACGCGCCAGCGCCGGGGACGTTTTCGTCGGGGTTCTAAGCCGCTAGGCGCTTCAGCCGCTCGCCGGGCGCGATCGCGTTACCCGGCCCCTCTTGGTTACGCGCCGGCCGACCGCGCATACTTGAACATGTGGGCGACATAGTCGGCTTTGCCGAGCGCCACGCCTTCTTTGCGAAGAAGCGCGTAGGCCGTCATTACATGGAAATAGAATTGCGGCGTCGCCCAATCGCGTGCGTAGCTTTCGCCATCGAGGTCGAAAGCGAGACCACCCGGAAGCTCGATCGACACCTGCTCGCCCGCCCCCCGGTTCATCGCGTCATCGACGTCCGCGTCCAGGAAGGCCAACGCCTCGTCGATCCGGGACAGGGCGTCGGCGAGGGTTCCAGGCTGCTCCGCGCATCGCCGCCCTTCCTGCGCGAGCGCGTCCAGCGTCGGGGGGAACGCCTCGCGCCGGAGGCGATAGACGCCCTCATGGGCTTGGAGACAGGCGAACCGGACCTGGGTCGCGAGCGGAAACATGTCTGGCGCGAGCCGGGCCGCCATAAGCGCGTCGGCGTCGCCGTCCCGCTGCTCGCGCGCCTTGCGCAACCATGCGGCAAGCGCGCTCAGCATCTGGCGATAGGTCGGCTTCAGCAACTCGGCGACCGTCATCGGAGACCTCTCGTTACGCGTCCGCATCGACCGGTCGGCGTCGCGGCGCCCGCGTTCTACAAGTTCACATACCGCACGCGCTGGCCGAAGCGGGTGCGGTAGCGCTCGGGCACGCGGCGGCCGACCCAGGCGCGCCAGGCGCGCGTGTCGGGCTTGCCCACGAAGCCCCAGGCGTCCTCGTCGACCGGCTTCGGAAAGCCCGCGAAGGCCGGGTCGTCGGCCGGCAGCCAGCGCTCGGGGAGGAACACGCCCCGGACGATGCCGCGGGCCTGGATCACGATGTGCTTCGCCTTCGCCGCTCGGTCGATGTCGAGCCGCCACGCGTAGCGGGCGAGGGTGTAGAGCGCATACCAGGCCTGCGGCTCCGCCTCCGGATCGCTCGGCCAGGAGGGCGTGAGCGAGAGCAGCACGCATTTCTCCGAGGACAACTGCGCCGGCGGCAGGTCGTAGGCGCGGATCGCGCTGTCGGCGCTCCGCGCGCCATAGAGGCGGGTGCCCTCGCCCGCGACCTGGTTGGTGAGGTTCGGATAGGCCTCGATCAGCGCGGCCTCGAGCACCGCCGCCTCGTCCTGGTCGCGGAGCCCGTGGCGGTGGATGATGGCGCGCACCTGTTGGCCGGCCTCGTGGATCTCGCGGATCCGGTCGGTCTTCGCGCCGCGGACGCCGTCCTCGGCCTCCTCCATGTGCGCGAACACGCGGTTGTCGACGCCGCGGCCGACATAGAAGGTCTCGCCGTTGCGCGGATCCTCCAAGCGGTAGACGTAGAAGCCGAGCGCCTCCGACACTTTCGGCGAGAACCGATCGTAATAGACGTCGATCGGCTCGTCCGCGCGCACCGCGTCGAGTTCGTTCACATCGTCCAAGCCCATGGGATCCGCCTCTCGGTCTCGCCTGTCTGAAGCCTCTGCGGCGCGACTCAGCGTCGGTCGCGCTCATTGCGCTAGATCTTGTGCGCGCGAAGGGGGCGAAGTCAAACTGTCGGTGGCGAAGCGGGCGCGAACGCAAAAGGGCCGCGTGCGGTCACGCGGCCCCGGAAGCGGGTTTCGTCGGCGCGGGCGCTTACTTCAGCGGCGCCTGGGTCGCGTCGAAGGCGGGCGCGGTGCGCGTCGAGGCGTCCGCCAGCTCGAGACCGTTCGACCAGTTGCCGTCGGCGGTCTTGATGTGGCCGGGCACGTTCTCCTCCCAAAAGCCGACGACCGCCGTGTTGATGTTCAGGTAGAGCTTGTCGTCGACGATCCGCCAAAGATTCGGGTTGCCGGGGACCTTGCCGCCCTTGCCTCCGTTGCCGATCGACGCGCCATAGGCGCAGTGACCGTCATATTGCGGCGCGTAATACTCTGGGTTCGACAGGAACGCATCGCGGTTCTCCGCGCTGGCGAAGGCCCATTTGGCGCCGTTCCAGTCGGCGGTGAACTCGGCTTTGCCGGGCACCGCCTCCGGCTGCGGCTGGCCGACCGGGGCCTGCTGCAGAGAGCGATAGGCGACGACGTCGTAGCCGCTCGCCGCGTAGCCGCTGGCGTCGACGAACTGCTCGCCCGCGAAGGCGACGGGGGCGACGGCGAGCGCGGCGACGGCGGCGAGCGCGGCGCTGCGCAGGGTGGTCAGGGTGGCGCGAAGCATGGTCGAGCTCCTCGAAGACAACTGGAAAACAACTGCGAAATTCCAAGGATGAAGCGATCGCGATCCCGGCGCGGTCGCCCCTATTCGCCCGGCGGGAAGCGTTCCGCCGGACGCTCTCGACGTGGCCCGTTCGCGCGCCGGGCGCAATCACCTGGGGAACACCGTTGCGTGAGCCCGCGTGAGCGGCGGCTCAGCCGGAGCAACTCGCGCCGCCGAGGACGCAGAAGGTGGCGCAGTAGGGATGTTTGAGCGCGACCGGGCGAGACGCCTCCGCGAGCGTCTCGCCCAACTCAAAGGCCGCGTCGTAGGGGATCAGCGTGCAGGACAGAACCGTGGGGCGGTCCGCGCCCTTGCGCTTCACCACCATGCGGGAGGAGGCGCACATCACCTGTTCCGGGCGCTTGCCGAGGACGCCCCAACAGGCCGTCGTGATCTCGGGCGGGTCTTTCGCCGCGTCCATCTCGGGAAAGAGCACCAGGCGGCCCGGGTCGGCGCAGTCGATCGCGAGACCCTCGCGCGCGCAGAGGGCCGCGAAGCCGGCGCGGGCGTCGGCCTCGCTCTCGTCCCACATGGTCCGGCCCGCGATGGCGATGCGGGCGCCCTGGTCGCGAAGCCAGCGCAGCCCCTCGAGCGATTTGTCGAACGCGCCGTCGCCTCGCTCGGCGTCGTGTTTGGCGGCCTCGTAATGGTCGAGCGAGACGCGGATCGTGAGACGCTCGCGATGGGCCTCGATCAACGCCGCGAGACCCTCGCGCACGAGCGGGCGGAGCATCGGCGTCATCGCGTTCGTCAGGACCAGCACCTCGAAGCCGGCCTCGAGCGCCGCGGCGGTCATGCCGTTCATCTCGGGGTTCAGATACGGCTCGCCGCCGGTGAAGCCGATCTCGCGCGTCGGCCAGTCGAGCGTTCGAATCTCGGCGAGGTAGCGCTCGACTTCAGCTCGGCTCAGATAGACCAAACGGTCGTTGGTCGGGCTGCTCTCGATATAGCAATGCGCGCAGGCGATGTTGCAGAGCGTGCCGGTATTGAACCAGAGCGTGGTCGCGCCGGCGCCCGCGGCGGTTCGCAGGGGGACGGTCGCGCGGCGCTCGCCTGTCGCGGTTCGGCCCGGATCGGACCACTTCTCAGGGGCCCGCAACCGGTTTTCCGCAGCGGCGTCGGTTCGATCAAGCCCTGCTTCGGCGCTGTCGAGATCTTGGAAATCCGCGGCCCGCAGGGCGTCCGCGAAACGGTCAATATCGGTCATACAAAGACGGTCTCGCCGTTATCATCCATTCAGGAAACAATCGCAGCGAGAAGCATGACGGCCCTGTGACAAAGGTCAACCGACGGGTCTCGGGATCGCGGTCACGCTTTTGTGGGCGCGCCGGTCAGGGCAGCGCGATCGCGAAAGTCTCGGGCGTCCCCCCGCCGATCTCGACGCTCAGCACATAGCGCCCGGACCGAAGGCCCTTGACGGGCACCGAGCAGATGTGGCTGCGCACCGCGGTGGGGCGCGACTGGCAAGGCTGCGGCGGGGTCATGCGGCGGCCGACTTTTCCAGGAGCGCCGCGCGCGACCCAGGCGCTCACCTCGGCCGAGGGATCGGCGACGATAGAAGCGACCAGAGCCGGCGCGCCCCCCAGCGCGATCACAGGCGTGTAGACCGACTCGGCGGGCGGCGCGTCGCACGAGGTCGCGCGCCGGGCGAGCGCGACGAGTTGCGGCCCGCGATAACTCTGACGGAGCGCCGCCGCGTGGCGGGTCCGGAGCGCGAGTTGCGGCGGCTCGCGATAAACGCCGGTTCCAGGAAAAACGGCCGTGGCGGCGTAAGCGCCGTCCTCGGTGCGCAGGGACAGGCAGAGGTTCGGGCCGGCGGCGGGGTCGCCGAGGGGAAGGCGCAGCAGGCGCAGATCGAGCGGCAGGCGCGGCGGCGAGACCCCGAGGCTGAGACCCGCGAGCGGCGCGTCTCCGCGGGCGGCGGAGGGCTGCGCCGGGAACTGCTCGCCGAAGCTCGTCGGAGACAGCTTGCCCTGCGCGGTCGCCGCGGCCGCGGGCAGTAGGAGCGCGAGCAGCGCGCCGCCGATCCGTCCAAGCGTTTTCGAGCTCAGCTTCGCCCCGATCATCGTTCGCCCCTGATTGCGCCACCGGCTCGTCGGACCGATGCGGGTACGGAATACCGTCCGCGGGCCGTCCGATAAAGCCCCGGCGGCCCGAGCTCGGCGCAACAGCGCGCGGCCGTGTCGTCTCGGCTCGCCGGGGGGCGCTTCAGGAGCGCGAGCATGCTTGGTCTTGGCCGGATGGGCCGCGGCTCAGCCAGCCTTTCGGCGGCCCGCGCGGGTGCGCGTGGGCGGCTTGATCCGGTCCTTCAAGACGGCGCCGTTGCAGCCCCTCGGCAGGTCGTCGAGAAGGGTGATTCGCGACGGGCGCGCGTGATCCGGGAGCCGCGCGTCGCAGTGCGCCCGCAGGGCGCGCGCGCCCGCCGCGCCGACCACGAAGGCGTCGAGACCGCCGGCGCCATCCGCCCGCACGGCGGCTTGCTCGACCTCGGGGTGCTCCAGCAACGCGGCCTCGACGGCGCGGGGATGCACCTCCTCGCCGCCGACCTGAGCGACCTCGTCCCGGCGTCCGACCAGGCGCAGATAGCCGAGCGCGTCGAAGACGCCGAGGTCGCCGGTGCGGAGCCAGCCGCGGTCTATGGCGGCCCGGGTCTCCGCGGGCGCGCGCCAGTATCCGGTCATCTGCGCCGGGCCGCGCACGCAGATCTCGCCGATCTCGTCCGCCTCCGTCGGGTCGCCGTCCGCGCGTCGGATCGAGACGTCGGCCTCGAGAAACGGCCGCCCGACCGATGCGAGCTTGTCGCGCCAGCGCTCATGGCCGCGGTCGGCCACGTCATGTTTGCTCAACCGGGCGATGGTCATCGGAAACTCGGCTTCGCCGTAGATCTGGGCGAGCCGCGGACCGAAACGGTCGAGCGCCTCGACGGCGTCGCGGCCGTGCATGGCGTCGCCCGTCGCGATGATGCTCTTGAAGGCGCTCGGGTCGTCGTCGGCGCCGCTCCGGGTCATCTGTCGGAGCGCCCAGGGGCAGACCAGGATCGAGGCGCGGCGCCAGGCGGCGGCGAGTTCGAACGCCTCCGCCTCGTCGAAGCCCGCGCTTTCGGGCGTCACGTTCACGCCGCCGCGCGCGATCGCGGGCAGGATGGAGAAACCGGCGGCGTCCGACAGCGGCGCCGACTGGATCTGCGCGTCGCGCGGGACGACCGAGTTGACCTCCGCCAGCATGCTGACGGTCATCGAGGCGAGCGCGCGGTGGCTCAGCATCGCGCCCTTCGAGACCCCGCCGCGGCCCGCGGTGTAGCTTAGCCAAGCCATCATTTCAGGGTCGCCGTCGGAGAGCTCGATCGGATCTGCGCTCTCGCTTCGAGCGAACTCCGCGCCGCCGAAGCGGACCAGCCGGCGCGTCGTCTCGGGCGCCTGCGCGGCGACCTCGGTCGCGGCTTTCGAGCCGACCAGGATGATTGCGGCGTCGGCGTTCTCCAGCAAGCGGCGCAGCTCGACGCCGCGCGTTCGTGCGTCGATCGGAGCGGCGGCGCAGCCGGCCCACCAGGTTCCGCAGAGCGCTTCGAGATACTCCGGACGGTTTTCGGAGACGATGGCGATCCGGTCGCCCGGGCGCGCGCCCTCCGCTCGAAGCCAGCCGGCGACGCGGGCGGCGCGTTCCGCGAACTGATGGTAGGTCAGGTGGACCCGATCCCCGATCGCGACCGCTGGCAAATCAGGATGCGCGCGCGCGATGCGGCGCAACCATCGTGCAAGTATCATTTGGGCCCCAGAGCCTTCGAGAACCTGCGCTGTAGACGGGTTCCGCTGGCCTGCGCAAATGAAAAAGCACGTTGGCGGTCGCTTTAGTCGAGTTCCCGAAGACCTCGTGGCGCGCTCCGCCACCACAGCAGGGGATAACTCGACGCCTGTTGATCGATCTGAGACGTCGGCGGCGCGGTTGCGTCTTCGAGAGACTTCACAGCGCCGACGAAAATCGCGTGATCGCCGCCGGGATGTTCGGCGTACAGATCGCAGTCGAGGCGCGCCAGGCAGCGCTCGAGCCGAGGCGGGCGCCCCTCTTCTCGCGTCAGATGGGCGAGCCGCTCCTCGACCGCGCCGACCGCGCAGAGCTCGGCGAGCGCGCGCTGGTCTTCACTCAGGATGTGGATCGCGAAACGGCCTGCGCGGCGAATGATCGGGGTCAGCCGCGCCTCGAGCCCGACGCAGAACAGGATCAGCGGTGGGGAAAGCGAGACCGAGGTCAGGCTCGAAGCGGTCATGGCGTGCGCGGCGTCCCCGTCATCGGCGGCGATCACGGTCACGCCTGTCGCGAAACGACCCATGGCGTCCTTGAACGCGCGCGTGTCGATCCCGGCGGCGTCGCGCGTCGCGGAGGCGTTCGTCGGTTCGGGAGCGCTCGCCGATCTGGCCATGAATCCTCGATCGTCTTCCATTTCAATCCGGAGGCTGTGCGAACCCGTCGTCGCCCGAAGCGCCCAGCCCCGCGTCAGATGGCGTTTCAGCCCGGCGCTTCCAGCTCCGGCATGAGACTGCTCCGTATCGCGGCGGAGCCCGAACTCTGCATCAGGCGCGCATCCCCCGCGATGCGCAGTTGCGACACAAAAGCGTCGCGGTCGGCCGGAGCGCGTTGCAGCGCAAGCGCCGGAGCGATACATCCGCGCTAGACAAACGCAAGCGCCGTTTGCGCAATGACCGCTCGGCTTCGGACCGAGGCGTTGGGCCAAGACGGCGCCACCGGACGCTGGCGAGGCCGACGCAAACACGCATGTCGAGCAGAGACGAGGAGCAATCCGCCGCGGTTCTCGCGGCGCGGCCCGTAGAGGCCGACGACCCGTCGCTCGACAGCGTCGGTAAGCGGCTGGCCGCGTGGACCAACATGATCGTGGTCGATCACGGCTTCATCCGGCTCGCGCATCTCAATCTGCACCGCGTCGGGCGGGACGCCTGGCGCTCCGCGCAGCCTGCGCCGCACCATATCGCGCGGGTCGCGCGGCTCGGAGTGCGGACGGTGGTGTCGCTGCGCGGCGGCCGGCGGTTCGGGTCCTACCCGCTCGAGGTCGAGGCCTGCCGCGCGCACGGGATCGCGTTCGAGGAGATCACGCTGCGCTCGCGCGACGCGCCGAAGCGCCAGACGCTGGCGGAGGTCGCCGCATTGCTCGACCGGATCGCTTACCCTGCGCTGTTTCACTGCAAGGCGGGCGCGGACCGGGCCGGGTTGATGAGCGCGCTCTATCTGCTGCTGCGCGAAGGGGCGTCGGTCGAACGGGCGCAGGCGCAGCTCAGTTGGCGTTTCCTTCACGTGCGCCAGGGGCCGACCGGCGTGCTCGACGCGTTCCTCGAGATGTACGCCCAGGCGGACGCTCGCCATCGGGCTGAGACCGGGGAACCGCTGGATTTCCTGACCTGGAGCCAGACCGAGTACAATCGGAAGACCCTGCAGAAATCCTTCAAATCGAATCTGTTCGGCCGGCTGATCGTGGATCGGCTGCTGGCGCGGGAGTAGTCGCGGCCCACGCCCACGCCCACGTCCACGATCACGACCACGCCCACGCCTTGGCGAGGCCGGCCCCGCATGCGCTTTCGGCGCTCTTGGCCGCAGCGACGGCGGGGACGCCTCGACGGAGCGCCGGCGCGCGCCCGTACCAGGACCCGACAGACGCGCTTCGTTCTTGCTGATCCAACGTCGAGCCGCGGCGGAACTCTCGCTCAAGCGCGTTACTATCCCACAAGTCGGCGCGGCGGTCTCAAGCATGCATGTTTCGAGACGTCGGCTCCGCCGAGCGCGAACAGGCATCGGGAGTTTGGAATGCGGTTTTTGGGACGGGCGATCAGCGGAGGGATCGCGTTCGCGGTGATCGTCGCGCTGCTGTGGCTCGGGTTCCGGCCGTATCTGGGCTGCGCGCCCGGGCTGGACGGCGTCCTGGGCGCGCGTTGCGTCTTCCAATCGGCGGAGGGCGGGCGGCCCGCAGGGTCGACGGAACGGGTCTACAGCGTCGCGCTGGCGGCGCTCGAGCCGACGACCGTCACGCCGCGCTTCACGGCGTATGGCGAAGTGCGCTCCGGGCGCACCTGGGAGATCCGCGCCGAGGCCGCGGGGCGGTTGGTGTCCGTCGCCGACGGGGTTCGCGACGGCGGGGTCGCGCGCGAAGGCCAGTCGCTGGTGAAAATCGATCCGGCGGATCCGGCCGCGGCGCGCTCGGATGCGGCCTCGGCGCTCTTGGAGGCGGAGGCGGAGCGCGCGGACGCGCGTCGCGCGCTCGAGCTGTCGCGCTCCGAGCTGGTCGCCGCCGAGGCCCAGAAACGGCTCCGCGAGCGGTTGTTCGAGCGGCAGAAATCTCTGGCGGCGCGCGGGATCTCCGCGGAGATCACGCTCGACGAGGCGGAGCTTGCGCTGGCGGACGCCGAGCGGGCGGTGATCACCCGGGAGCAGGCGGTCGCGGCTGCGGAGCGGCGGGTGGCGCAGTCTCAGGCGCAGCTGGACCGGGCGCAGGTGGCGCTCGATCGGGCGTCCCGCGACCTGGGCGAGACCGAGATCCGCGCCCCGTTCGACGGCCTTTTGCAGATCGACGCCGACGGGGAGGCGGAGCAAGCCGGCGCCGGTCTGACGCTCGGTCGCCTGGTGCAGGTCAATGAGAAACTGGGCGCGCTGATCGATCCGCGGGCCATGGAGGTCTGGTTCCGGGTCTCGAACGCGCAACTGGCGCGGCTGATCGACGAGGAGGGCGGGCTCGCGGCTTTGCCGGCCACGGTGCGGCTCTCGCTGGGCGCCCGCGCGATCACGGCGAAGGCGCGGCTGACGCGGATGTCGGCCACGGCCTCGCCGGCGGAGGGCGGCCGACGGGTTTATGCGGCGCTCGAGGTCGGTCCGGAGACGCTGCTGCGGCCCGGCGATTTCGTCTCGGTCGAGATCGCGGAGCCGCCGCTGCCTCGCGTGATCGACGCGCCGGCGTCGGCCCTCGACGATCAGGAGCGTCTGCTGGTGGTCGGGGCGGACGATCGCCTGACCGCGCTCCCGGTGCGGGTTCTGAGGCGGGTCGGGGAGCGGGTCTATGTGCGGCCGGCGGAAGGCGCGTGGCCGCCCGCGGGCGCGCGGTATGTGGCGGCGGTCAATCCCCGGCTCGCGCCCGGGGTGAAAGTGCGCGAGGCGCGCCCGCCCGCGGGCGAGACGGCCCCGCCGGCGTCGGAGATCAAGACGGACACCTCGAGCGCGGCGAGGCCGGAGCGGCTGGCCTCCGCCGCCGATGAGCCGACGATCGCGCTCGCGTCGGACCGGCGGGCGGAGCTGATCGCCTTCGTCAAGGGGGCCGCGCGGATGCCGGAGGAGCGTCGCGCTCGGCTGGTGGCGCTCCTGGAACGGCCGGAGACGCCGCGGCGCTTGGTCGATCGCCTGGAGCGGCGCATGGCGCGCGGCGGGGCGGAGTGAGGCGATGACGGATGCTCACTCGTCGCCACAGGCCTCGCGTTCGGTCGGCGGGCGCGCCTCGAACGGCTTGCTGCGTTACTTCGTCGAGCACCGGACCGCGGCCAATCTGCTGCTCGCGCTCATGCTGATGGCGGGCGTCGCGGCGGGGCTGCAGATCCGGTCGCAGTTCTTTCCCGACGTCGTGATCGAGAGCATCACCGTGCGCGTGCCCTGGGACGGCGCGGGCCCGGAGGATGTCGACCGCTCGATCGTCGCGGCGCTCGAGCCCCGGCTCCTCGCCGTCGACGGGGTCGAGAGCATGCGCGCGCAGGCCCAGGAAGGGCGCGCGTCGATCACCCTCGAGTTCGAGCCCGGCTGGGACATGAGCGTCGCGATCGACGAGGTGAAGACGGCGGTCGACGAGACCACCACGCTGCCCGACGAGGCGGACGATCCGCGCATCACGCTCGGGCGGTTCCGGGATCTCGTGACCAACATCGTCCTTGCGGGACCGCGGACGCCGGATCAGCTCGATCTCTACGCTCAGGAGCTGAAGTCGCGGCTGTTTCAGGCCGGCGTTTCTCGGGTGACGGTGCAGGGGGTGCGCGATCCGCAGATACGGGTCGAGCCGTCCGAAGCCTCGCTCGAGCGCTACGGGCTCACGCTGCGCGAGATCGCCGATCGGGTCGCGGCGGAGGTGGAGGCGCGCCCGGCGGGCGAGCTCGACAACGGCGCGGGTCGCGTGCGGGCGGGCGAGGAGCGCAAGAGCGTGGATCGGCTGGGCGCGGTCTCGGTGCGGACGCTGCCCGACGGCTCTCGGCTGCTGCTGCGCGACGTCGCCGTGATCCGGGAGCGGGGCGCCGAAAGCGGGGTCGCCTTTTTCAGGGATGGCCAGCCGGCGGTGCAGCTGCGGGTGGAGCGCGACGCCGAGGGCGACAGCATCGGCATCCAGCGGACGGTGGAGCAGGTGGTCGAGACCTACCGCCCGGCGCTGCCCGCGGATGTCGAGACCGTGCTCACCCGGACTCGGTCGCAGGCGATCCTCGATCGGCTGGACATTCTCTGGCGGAACGGCCTGACGGGGCTCGGGATCGTGCTGGTGCTGCTGTTCTTGTTCCTGTCCGCGCGGACGGCGTTCTGGGTGTCGGCGGGGATCCCGGCGGCGATGATGGCGACGATCGCGTTCATGTGGGCGTTCGGGCTGTCGCTCAACATGGTGTCGCTGTTCGCTCTGATCATCTGCCTCGGGATCGTGGTCGATGATGCGATCGTGGTCGGAGAGCACGCCGATCGGCTGGCGCGGGACGGGCTGCCGCCGGCCGACGCGGCGTCGGTCGCGGCGACGCGGATGGCGGCGCCGGTGTTCAGCGCTTCGGTCACCACCGTGATCGCGTTTCTGGCGTTGGTGGTGATCGGCGGGCGGTTCGGCGAGTTGATCGCGGATCTGCCGAGGACCGTGGCGCTGGTGATCCTGGCGAGCCTGGTCGAATGCTTCGTGATCCTGCCTGCGCATATGCGCCACGCGCTCGCGGCCCAGGCGCGCGGCGCCGCGGCGGGGGCGCGCGCGCGCACGGTCGCGTGGTGGGATCGCCCGAGCCTCTATGTGAACCGCTGGTTCGAAACGGTGCGCGAGCAGGGTCTGCGCCCGCTCATGCGCTGGGCGACGCGGCAGCGCTATCCGGTGCTGGCCGGGGCGCTCGCGCTCCTCGCCTTCACGCTCGCCATGCGCTTCGACAACACCGTGCGCTGGCGGTTCTGGTCGGCGCCGGAGCGCGGCGTCGTGCAGGCCAACGTGATGATGCTCTCGGGCGCGACCCGGGAGGACACCTTCGCGATGCTCGAAGAGATGCGCCGGGCGCTCGAAGAGACCGACCGGGCGCTGGCGGCCGAGCACGGCCGGGCGCCGGTGACGGATGCGATCGCGAAGCTCGGCGCGACCTCCGGCCGGGGCTTGTCCGGCGAGGACACGCGGGACCCGGACCAGCTCGGCTCGCTGTCGATCGAGCTGATCGACCCGGATTTTCGGCCGTATTCGCAAGGCGATTTCGTGCGGCTCTGGCGATCGCGGATCGAGGAGCATCCGCTGCTCGAGACGCTGGCGGTCCGGGGCGAGCGGTCCGGGCCGGGCGGGGACGCGATCGAGATTGAGCTCACCGGCGGGGCCGACGCCAGGACGCTCAAGGCGGCGGCGGAGGCGCTGAAGGCGCGGCTCGCGGCGCTGCCAGGGGTGAGCGCGCTCGAGGATTCTCTGCCCTATGACGCGGCGGAGCTTGTGCTGACCCTGACGCCAAAGGGCGAGGCGCTCGGCTTCACGACCCAGACGCTCGGCGCGGAACTGCGCGCGCGGCTCGCCGGGATCACGGCGGCGCAGTTCCCCAGGGGCGCGCGCGAGGCGGAGATCCAGGTCGCCTTGCCGGAGCAGACGCTGGACGCGGCGTTCCTCTATCGAACGCGGGTGCCGATCCCGAGCGCCGGCGGCGCCACGATCGCGCTGACGGAAGTGGCGGAGATCGAGCGGCGGCCGAGCTTCGGGGTGATCCAG
>JBCBRF010000012.1:22641-24566 GCA_039819865.1 Pseudomonadota bacterium
ACCGTGAACGGAGACGTGGTCGAGGATGCGGAGACGGCGGGCGCGGTCCAGACGGCGCTTCGGGAGCGGATCCTGCCCGAGATCGAGACGCTCTACGGCGTCGAAACGGCCGAGGGCGGGCTCGCGAAGCAGGAAAGGGAGTTCCTCTCGGAGGCGGCGATCGCGCTTTGGGCGTGCCTGTTCGGGATCTATGTGACGCTCGCCTGGGTGTTCGCGTCGTGGCTCCGGCCGCTCGCGGTGATGATGGCGATCCCGTTCGCGCTGATCGGCGCGATCTGGGGCCATTGGGTCCATGGCCTGCCGATGTCGATCTTCTCGATCGTGGGGCTGATCGGGATGGCCGGGATCGTCATCAACGATTCGATCGTGCTGATCACCACGATCGACGAACGCGCCAAGCGACAGGCGATGGCGGAGGCGGTGGTCGACGGGGTGTGCGATCGCTTCCGCGCCGTCCTGTTGACCACGCTCACCACCGTCGGGGGGCTTGCGCCCTTGCTCTTCGAGCAGAGCCGGCAAGCGCTGTTCCTCAAGCCGACGGTGGTGACGCTGGCCTACGGGCTCGGCTTCGGGCTGATCCTGGTGCTGCTTGTGACGCCGGCGCTGGTGATGCTGCAGCACGATGTCGGTTTACGGCTCAAGAGCTTCCGCCGGTCGCTGTCGTTGGCGCGGCGTCGGCGTAAAGGGCTCGGGACGGCGGCGCGCGCGCCTCAGGCTTGAGGCCGCTTCGCCGGAGCTCGGGTTCTTGGTCCGTCGGGGGCCTGGTCAGTCGGATTCTTGGTCAGTCGGGTGCGGCGTCGTTCGCGGCGCCGACCGCGCGCTGTTCGGCCATGCGGTCGAAACGAGCGCGCGCCTCGACGTCGAGCCAGGCGTCGAGCAGGCCTGGATCGGTCGCGACGATCAGATCCGCCGCTTGATCGGCGCCGGCGCCCGTGCGGGCGGTCAGGGCCAGCGCTTCACGCATGCGGTCGAGCGGGATGGCGAAGCGCCCCAGGAAGGCTTCGACGCGCGGGCGGCGGTCGGCGAAACGGGCTTCGGCGACGGTGATCAGCGGCGCGTCGGCGAAGGGCGGGCGGCAGGCGCCCTGATCGTCGCAGATCCGCGCCTCGCCGGTCTCGAGGCGCACCATCGGGTCGCGCGCGGCGGCGAGCGCGGGGGACCAGAGATAGCCGATCCAGGGACGGCGCTCGCGGTTGGCCTCCTGCAGCGAGGCCAGCAGATCTTCGCCGCTTGCGGGCTCGACCAGCTCGAAGCGGGCGTCCGCGCCGATGGCGGCGGCGAGGGCCCGGTTCTCGGCCGCGCAGGCCCAATGGGCGGGGCAGAGCAAGAGTTTCGGCTTCTCGCCGCGGGCCGAGGCGTCGCGGGTCAGGATGCGGCCCGAGGCGGCGACGGCGTCCTGCAGCGTGCGGATCTGCGGATTGGCGGCCGCGAACCAGGCGGGAACGTGCCAGCCGGCGCGCTCTCGGGCGTCGAACAGGGCGGCGCCGAGACGGAGCGGGCCGTCGCCGTTCTCGAGACGATACTCGCGATCGCCTTGGTCGGCGCGCTCCGCGCGGTCGCGGGGGACGGCGGTGAGGATGAGGGCGGGGAGCGGATCCGCGTCCGGATCCGCATCCGGGGCCGCGCTCGCGTCCTCGCCCCCGTCCTCTCTTGCGTCCCTTTTTGCGTCCTCTTTTGCGTCTTCGCCCTCGGTCGCGGCGGCGCTCTCGGTCATGACGGCGAGCGCCCGGTCCAGATCCGCGGCGCGGCGCTCGGTCTCGCAGCCATAGCCGTCGGCGAGCAGGCGGGCGAGGAGGGCGGCGGCGATCTCGGCGGCGGGCCAGGTCGGGGCGGCCACCTGGACCGTGCCGCAGGCGTCTTCGTTCAGGGTTTCGGAGGCGGCAGCGGCCGGCTCGGGGTCGGTCTGGGCGCGGGCGGACGGCGTG
>JBCBRF010000012.1:24665-37505 GCA_039819865.1 Pseudomonadota bacterium
CCGCAGGCGTCTTCGTTCAGGGTTTCGGAGGCGGCAGCGGCCGGCTCGGGGTCGGTCTGGGCGCGGGCGGACGGCGTGGTTCCGGTCGCGACGAGGAGGCCGAGCAGGATCGCGAGCGCCGTCGCCCCTGGGGCGCTGGTGCTGCGCGGGGCGCCGGGGCTGCGAGGGGCGCTGGGGGCGCGGAGACGCTGTCTCGGGGCTCGCATAGGCGAAGATCTCCTGGCGGGGCGCGCGGAGGCCCGTCTTGCGCCTCCGGCGGCGGCGGGGCGGCGTGAGGCGCGGAGAGGGCGCCCGCCGGCGCGGGGCGTCGAGCCCCGCTTCGGCGCCGATCGCCCCTCGCGCGGTGCGGATGCGTGCGCGCCGGCTCGGCGGCGGCGCGCGGAAACAGAGGCGGCGACGGGCGAGCGGGGCGCGACGCGGCGGCGCGGGTCGGGATGCGGGTCGGGGCGCGGGTCGGGGAATGCTCTGCTCCCACCTCCGAAAGGGCCCTTTGGACGGACCGATCGTCGCCACGGTCCGTCGAAGAGCGGCCCGCGCAGGTCAAGGACGGCCAAAACGCGTTTTGGCCGCCGCTCGCGCGGTCTGCGATCCTTGACCCGCCCGGCCCGATCTTCGGCCGACCTCGCCGCGACGGTCGGCTCCGCCGAAAGGACCTGGAGCGGCGGGAGGGAGACGCGAGCGGCGGGCGGGGCGCGCTGGTGGGCGGGGGCGGGCTCAGACCAGAGGGCCGGCCTCGAGATCCTCCGCGGTCAGCGCTTCTTTCGGGCGGGCGAGCGCGTAGCGGGTGGCCCAGATCAGGCGCTCCTCGGCCCGCGTGATCGCCACATAGGCGAGGCGGCGCCAAAGCGGCGCGCCCGCCTCCTCGCGACCGGACCGCGCGGCGGCGAACAGGTCGGGGGCGAAGACCTGAACGGTCGGCCATTGCGAGCCCTGGGCCTTGTGAATGGTGCAGGCCGCGCCATGGACGAACACCGCGCCCTGTCGCGCGGCGGTCAGGATCAACGGTTCCTCGGCGTCCGGGCGCTCGATCTGGATGATGGCGCTTGCGCCGAATTTCGGCTTCGGCGCGCCCGGGACGTAGAGCGCCGCCTGGCCCGGCTTCTTGCCCGGGCCGCGCCAGAAGGCCTGGGCGCCTTTCACAAGGCCCGCCTGCTCCAGGTCGATGCGCAGGTTGCGCTTCTTCGCCGGCAGCTCCAGCCCGTCGCAGATCAGCGGCTCGCCGGGCGCGAGCTCGGTCTCCGACAGCCCATGGGCGGCGCGGAAGGCGTGGATCAGCCGGATCCGGGTGGCGTTCCGCCAGACCAGCACCGGCGCGCGCGCCATCAGATCGGCGTCGACCCGGGCCGCGACCTCGATCCGGTCGTCGCGCGCCGCGGCCTCGCGCAGGCGCTGCTCAAACTCGGAGAAGCCGATATCCTGCTGCAGGGCGTAGGCGAGATCGAGGATCGGGTTGTCCGCGGCCTGGCGATGCACCCGGGACAGCCGGCGCAGGGCGCGCTCCGGCAGATCCTCGAACACCATCTTGCCGCCGCCGCCCACCGGCGGGAGCTGCGCGGGATCGCCGAACAGGCAGACGACGTCGAAAATCTCGCGCAGATCGGAGAGCTGCTCCGCGTCGAGCATCGAGGCCTCGTCGACCAGGGCGATCGAGATGCGGTCCTCGCGCCGCTTCCAACCGGTGATGAACTCCGAGCCGCGGAGGCCGATGGTGGCGAGGGCGGCGGGCACCGATTTGGTCTGCTCGAACACGGCGCGAGCGCGCTCGAGCATGGTCTCGGTGACGCCGGCGACGTCGGTCGGCTTCGGATGCTGCTTCGGATCGGCGACCCACTGCGCCAGGCTCTCATAGTCGGGGTCGTAGACCGGCGTGTAAATGATGCGGTGGAGCGTGGTCGCGCCGACGCCGCGGGTGCGGAGGACGCTCGCCGCCTTGTTGGTGGGCGCGACGACCGCGAAGGAGACGCGCGCCTTCGCCTTGGCTCGGCGGGCCTCCCAGTCCTGAACGACCTGCTTTGCGCCCGACGCGATCAACCGCTCGACCAGCCAGGCGAGCAGATGGGTCTTGCCGCTGCCCGCCTTGCCGAGGACGGCCATGACGGACGAGGCCTCGCCGTCGGGCTGTTCCGCGGTCAGTGCTGCGAGATCGACGCCGGCGGCCGCGACCGCTTCGGCGACGCGAAGGGCGGCGGCGCGTTGGTCGTCCGAGAAGCCGTCGGGAAGCCAGCCGTCAGCGGGGCTGGCGTCCTCTGACGGCTCGGCGGGTTCTGCGGGATCGCTCATGGGCGCAGCTTAGGCGCGAGGAACGCTCGCGCAATCGCCTCTCGATCGCTGGAGAGGCTGCGGGTCAGAATTTCACGCCGAGGCTGAGCGTGCCGAAGATGGTCTCCTCGTCCTGCTCCTCGAACTCGTTCGAGCGCCAGACCATGGCGTAGCCGGCGCGGAACCGCCGGGTGGCGTAGGTGACGCCCCAATGCGCGTCGAGCACCAAGGGCTCTCGGTCGATGTCGATGTCCGCGTCCGGGCCGCCGGAGAAGGTGTTGCCGTCGAGGAAGACGTTAAAGCCGACCGCGCGCGCCTGCGCGCCCACCTCGACGCCCCAGGCGCCGCCGTCGACCGGGCCGAACCAGCCGCCCGAGGAGCTGCCGGTGCGATAGTCGAGCCGGCTCTGGTCGTAGTGCAGGTCGTCGCCGATCCGGAGCGTCAAGCCGAGCGTGCCTTGGGTGACGACATTGCCGGCGGCGACCTCGCCGAACGGCTTGATCTCCGTGTCGAGGCCGAAAGCGTCGCCGTAGATCCGAAAGGCGCGCGCTGCGGCGATCTGGAGGCCGGGCTCGGTTTCGAGGCCGTTCTCATACCCTTCCGGCTTAGGTCCGCCCGCGAAGGAGCGCGACACGTCCTGGGAGAACTCGCCGAGTGCGCCGACGCCGCCGATCACGCCGAGCTGGAGACCGACGCGATCCTCGACCAGACCCTCGACGCCGCCGAGGCGCCGGTTGGGCTTCAGGGTCGTCGCCTCCGCGCCGACGAACAGAAACGCGCCGTAGGGGCGGTCGTCGGGGATCGGGTCGCGCTCGTTCAAATCGTCGGGGGTGAAGATCATCTGGCCGAAGGTCAGCTCCAGCCGTCGCGGGGAGCGGCCGAGAAACTTGTCGGCGAGTTCGGTCTCCAGCCAGGGCGTGGCGTCCGCGGGCAGAAGGATCTTCAGGAACACGCCGCTGGTGTATTGCCGATCGTCGCCGGTTCCGCCGATCAGGTCGTTGTCGAAGACGAGGTTCACGCCGGTGCGCGGGTCGATGCCGAAGCCACGGGCGGCGAAATCGTCTTCGCTCCGAGCGCCGTCGAAGTTGCGGCCGCCAGAGGACTCGGCCGCCTCGGTCGGCGTTTCAGCGCGGAGACGATCCGCGAAGCCGAAACCGAGCACGACCGCCGTCGCGACGCCGAACAAAGCCGCTATCGGCCCGATCCGTTCGGCTCGAGAATGCGCTCGCCGGCCGCGGCCGGTCGTCGCCCAATCAATCATGTCTCACCCGCCTGGCTGAGCGGTCTTTGGGGTTAGCCCGGACCGCTTCTTTCAGTCTCTCTGCTCGGCATTTCGCATGCCATGGCGTGGCGGGGGTGGCCATCCTTCGATGCGGTTGCGTGACGATTTTGGGGTCCGCGTGACCGTTCGGCCGCGAACCCCACCAGATCTTGATTAACGCGCTGCGCTCAGCTCGCCGGTTGGGGCGTTGGGGCGCCGTTTTGCGACGGGTCGGCGCCGTTGCGGTTCGCCATGAACTGGTCGAACTCCGCCTGGTCCTTCGCGCGGCGCAGCTGCTCCAGAAATGCGCTGAAGGCCTCGCGCTCTTCTTCGAGACGTTTCAGCGTCGCGTCGCGATAGGCGTCGAACGCCGTATTGCCGGTCGCATCGGGGGATTTCCGGCGGCTCCAGCCACAGCCGCGCCCGCCCGAAGACTTCCAAGAACCCATTCTACCGCTCCAAATCATGTATCCGAGAACCGCCAGGCCGATCGGCCAGACGAGGATGAGGGACGCCACCATCAGCGCCAGCCAGGCTGGGCGTCCGTAGTCGTCGAGCGTCTCCTCGACGCGTTTTAGGAATCTCCACACGGCCCTTTCGCCGCCTCCCTTGCCTCATGGGTCGCTCGGTCCGTTCGCTCAGGCCGTGTTCGCTTTTCTTCGCATCGCGATCACGGTCTAACCTTTTGCTCTGTCGCGCGATCGGACGGACAGCCGGTGTCCCCTTATCCTGATCGCGCTCTAGGCCCGCAGACGACCCGCCCACGCCCGACTGCGTCGGCGCCGCGCAGAGCGACATCGCAATGTGAATGTCACTCACATTGACATAGCTGGGCGAGAGCGTTCGGGAAATCAAGAACCCCGGCGCCGCTCGATGCAGAGATTTTTCGTGGTCAGGCGGTCGGCGTCGGCACCAGGCCGAGGCCTTGCAGATAAACGCCGACGGCGCTCTCCAACAGGGCCTCGGGCTCGATCGGCGAGGCGTGGGCGGCGCCGTCGCCGCGGCCGAACAGGGCCGCGACGCCGTGGCTGATCGCCCAGATGTGCCGGGCCATCATCTCGAGCGGCGGGCGCGCGGCCGCGGGGCGGGTCGCGGCCAGAACCTCGCAGGCCCTCAGCAACACCGCGAAGGCGGCGTCGGCGGCGCGGGCGAGCTCCGGATCGCCGTCCTTGGCGACGCCCGCCTCGAACATCGCGGCGTAGAAGGCGGGCTCCTCCCGCGCGAAGGCCAGATACGCGCGGCCGAGCGCATCAAGCGCCTGCAGAGGCGTCGCCGACGGCGTCGACCAGGCGGCGGAGAGGCGAGCGGCGAAGGCCTCGAAGCCCTGGCGCGCAACCTCGACCAGCAACGCGTCGCGGTCGCGGAAATGGCGGTAGGGCGCGGAGGGGCTGACGCCGGCGCGGCGGGCGGCCTCGGCGATGGTGAAGCCCATCGGCCCCTTCTCCGAGATCAGGTCCCGCGCCGCGTCGGCCAGCGCCGCTCGGAGATTGCCGTGGTGATATCCGCGCTTGCCGCCGCCGATCATGGCGCGTGCTTAGAGCGAAAGCGGCGCGAGGGGAACGCGCGATCCGTTCACTTCAGCGCGTAGAGATTGCCGACCCAGAGCCGCTCGTCGGCGGTCAGCACCGGGACCAGAATGCGGCGATAATCGCCGAGGGCGAAGCCGTCGAGCATGCCCCAGGCGGGCGGCAGGGTCGGCGCGCGGAGGGCCTGGACGGCGAGCGGTTCGCCCGCGGGGTCCCAGCGCACCGCCTTCACTCCCATCGCGGCCGCCCAGCCCGCGGCCTCGAGGGATCCGGTCACGGCGCCCGAGACCCAGGTCCCGCCATGGGCGCTCAGGGCCTGGCGGAGCATCGCTCCGGCGCCGAGAGGGTCGTGAACCACCGCCACCTCGTCGGCGCGGAACAGCGCGCGGACGAGCGCGGCGCGTGGGTCTTTGGGGTCGTCGGCGGCCGCGATCTCCGCGAGCAGCGCCGTGAGGGCGGCGGGGTCGAGATCGGTCGAGATCAGAGGGCTCGGATCGGTCATCGGGGGGCGGGCTCCGGGTGCGGCTCGGACGTCGGCGCGGGGCGGCGGGGGATCAGGAAGCGGCCGAGGCCCGCCAGCAGGATCAGTGCGAGACCGATCGCGGCGAGGCCGTCGAGCGCGTCGCCGAACACGGTCAGGCTGAGGGCGGTCGCGCTCAGCAACTGGACATAGACCAGCGGGTTCAGCAGGCCTGCGCGGGCCTCGCGAAAGGCCAGGATCGCGAACAGATTGGCGGTGATCGACGTCAGGCCGCTGCCGAGCAGCCAGCCCGGCTGGCGGACGCCGAGCTCCAAGAACTCGGGCATGCCGAGCGGGGTGAGCGCGAGCGCGCCAAAGCCGGTGAGCGCGGCGAGCTGGGCGAAGGGCGGGCCGGAGCCCGCGCTCCAGCGGGTGACGGTCAGAAAGCCGCCATAGCAGACGCCGGCGCCGAGGGCCCAGAACAGGCCGGGATTGATGTCCCCGCCGGGGCGCACGACCAGCAGCACGCCCAGGAAGCCGAGCACGACGGCTCCGACGTCGATCGCGTCGACTTGTTCTCTCAGCGCGAAGCGGGCGAGGAGCGTTGCGATCGCGGGGCCGATGAAGAAGGCGCCGAAGACGTCCGCCAGCGGCGCGACCTGGGCGCCCTGTATGATCAACCCGATCACCGCGGCCAGCAGCACGCCACGGAGCGCCTGGGAGCCCCAGAAGAAGCGGGAGAGGCCGCGGACCGGCGACAGCAAAAGCGCCAGCGGCAGGGCGACGGCGAGGCCCACGACGAATCGCGCCCAGGCGAGGCCTGCGCCTGAATAGGGCTCAACCCCCGAGATCAGCTTGGCGAAGGCGTCGCCCACGGGGATCAGCATCATGCCGATGATCATCATGATCACGGCGCGGGCGGTGTTGGACATGAGCGGGGCCGTTCGGTCGGCGAGGGGGAGCGCGCCGCCGCCAAGTGTACCGGAACCGATGGAAAGTCCAGCGCGGGGCGGGGCCAGCGGTCGTGCGCGGCGCCCGAGCGCTTGGGGCGCAGGCTCGAAACGTCCGGCGCGCGCTGCTTTCAGCCCGTCTCCCCCGAAACGGCGCCGCTGGCGCGGTTTCCTCGAGCTGCGACGGCCCGCCCCTCCAGGAGAATTTCTGGGGGGCGTGCGTTTCGCCCCCCCTTCGATCGGGCGCCGCCGAGCGGCGGCGTCGACGGCGCTCAGGCCCGCGCAAACTTCTTGTACTTGATCCGCTTCGGCTCGACGCTGTCGGGGCCGAGGCGGCGGATCTTGTCTTCTTCGTAGTCCGAGAAGCCGCCCTCGAACCACTCCACATGGCTGTCGCCCTCGAAGGCCAGGATGTGGGTGCAGATCCGGTCCAGGAAGTAGCGGTCGTGGCTGATCACCACCGCGCAGCCGGCGAAGTCCAGAAGCGCGTCCTCAAGCGCGCGGAGGGTCTCCACGTCGAGATCGTTGGTCGGCTCGTCGAGCAGGATCACGTTGCCGCCCGACTTCAGCAGCCGCGCCATGTGCACCCGGTTGCGCTGGCCGCCCGAGAGCTGGCCGACCTTCTTCTGCTGGTCGCCGCCCTTGAAGTTGAACGCCCCGCAATAGGCGCGGCTGTTCATCTCCGCATCGCCGAGCTTCACGATGTCGAGCCCGTCGGAGATCACCTCCCACACCGTCTTGTCGGCGGGCAGCGCGTCGCGGGACTGGTCGACATAGGCGAGCTCGACCGTGTCGCCGAGCTCGATGGTCCCCTCATCGGGCGTCTCCTCGCCGATGATCATCCTGAAGAGGGTCGATTTGCCGGCGCCGTTCGGGCCGATCACGCCGACGATGCCGCCTGGCGGCAGAGCGAAATCGAG
The DNA here is from genome assembly GCA_039819865.1 of Pseudomonadota bacterium. Taxonomy (GTDB): domain Bacteria; phylum Pseudomonadota; class Alphaproteobacteria; order Rhodobacterales; family Rhodobacteraceae; genus JBCBRF01. The sequence continues at coordinate 32,042 of JBCBRF010000012.1, forward strand.
CCCGTCCATCAACAGCTTGTCGCCATAGGCCTTCTTCAGGCCGCTGGCCTCGATCACCTTGCCGCCGAGCCGGGGGCCGTTCGGGATGATGATCTGGGCGCGGCCGACTTTCTCGCGCTCGGACTGGTTGGCCATCTGCTCATAGGCTTTCAGGCGCGCCTTCGACTTCGCCTGGCGGGCCTTGGCGCCGGCGCGCACCCATTCGAGTTCGCGCTCCATCACCTTCGCGCGGCTGGCGTCCTCGCGCTCCTCCTGCGCCAGGCGCTTGGCCTTCTGCTCGATCCAGGCGGAGTAGTTGCCCTCGTAGGGCATGCCGCGGCCGCGATCGAGTTCGAGGATCCAGCCGGTGATGTCGTCAAGGAAATAGCGGTCGTGGGTGATCAGCAGCACCGCGCCCGGATAGTCCTTCAGATGCTTCTGCAGCCAGGCGATGGTCTCGGCGTCCAGGTGGTTGGTCGGCTCGTCCATCAAGAGCATGTCGGGCTTGTCGAGCAGCAGGCGGCAGATCGCGACGCGGCGGCGCTCGCCGCCCGAGAGATCCTTCACCGGCCAGTCGTCGGGCGGGCAGCGCAGCGCCTCCATGGCGACGTCGACCTGGCTGTCCAGATCCCAGAGGTTCTCCGCGTCGATCTCGTCCTGGAGCTTGGTCATCTGCTCCATCAACTCGTCGGAATACTCCTCCGCCATCTTCATCGAGATGTCGTTGAAGGCCTGGACCTTGGCCTGCTTCTCCGCGACGCCGAGCATGACGTTCTCGCGCACGGTCTTGTCTTCGTCGAGCGTCGGCTCCTGCTCCAGAATGCCGACCTTGACGCCCTCGGCGGCCCAGGCCTCGCCGGTGAAGTCCTTGTCTTGGCCCGCCATGATGCGGAGCAGCGTGGACTTGCCCGCGCCGTTCACGCCGATCACGCCGATCTTGGCCCCGGGGTAGAAGAACAGGCGGATGTTGTCGAAGACCTTCTTGCCGCCGCCATAGGTCTTGGAGACGCCGTCCATGTAATAGACGAATTTATCCTGGGCCATCCGCCGAACGCCTTTTGAAAACTGCTGGAACGCTTGGCGGTGGTGTTTAACGGCGCGCCGGTCCCGGCGCAACGCCGCCCGGCGTCGGCCGTGGGCGCGGGCGCCAGAGGCCGTGGAAGCTGAGCGGCAGGGGCTGGCCTACAGGGATGCGCGCGCGCGCTTCGGGCCGGCCGCGGGCGTCGTGGATCGCGACGAAGCTTTCGTCGCGGCCGGCGTCGTAGTTCAGGCTCAGGAGCCAGCCGTCGTCTTCCTCGGTCGCCCCGGGTCTGGGCGCGAACAGGGCCTCGGAGACGAAGACCCCGTCGCCGAGATCGATCTTCTCCAGCGTCCCGCGCTCGAGGTCGACCTTGATCAGGACGTCGACCAAGTCGCGATAGGCGCGCGCGTCGTCGCGGAAGCCCGCGGCGTAGACGAAGCGGGCGGGGCGGCCGTCGGGGCGCTGGTCAGGTCTCTCGCGGGACGCCGCGTCGGAGGCCTTGGCGACGATGGGAAAGTCGCAAGGCGCATCGAACAGGGGCTGTCGCGAGATTGCGCCGGTCGCGAGGTCGATCCGGATATCCGACAGGCGGGTGTGGGCGGGGACGGGCAGCGCCTCGACGCCCGCGCGGACCGCGCCGATCCAGTCGACCCCGCTCGCATCGTCGGCGGCGATCGCCTGGAGCAGGATCGCGTCGCCTTCCTCCCAAGCCTGCGCGACATGGGTCAGCAGGAACGGCTCGGCGCGGAGGCGACGGACCGGACCGTCGCCCGAGAGCGGGAGGACGAGGATCTCGGTCCCGCGCTCGGGACGCCATTGGAGCGCGCGGGCGAGCGGCCGGCCCTTCAGCAGAAAGGCGGGCAGGTCGAGGAACAGCGGCGGGCAGACCGTCACGATGAAGCGCTCGGTGACGGCGAAATCATGCATCAGGATCGCGCCGCCGTAGCGGACCGAGGCGAGCCGCTCGGCGGCGCCGTCCGCGCCGAGACGGTAATAGTCGAGCATCGGGACCGGCGGCGGGCGGAAGCCCTGATTGATCCAGGCGCCCGTGCTCGGATGGCGCTTCGGATGCGCGGAGAAGGTGCGGCGGATCACGCCCAGATCCCGCGCGCCGAGGGTCGCGAGCGTGTCGGGGTCGATCTCGGTCGGGCGGTCGCCTTCGAAGAGCGCGAACAGGCGGCCCTCCCATTCCATCAGCGCGGTGTTGGCGCCGTTCACATAGGCGCTCGGGTCGACGAGGCTGCGGAGGCGGTTCCAGAGGCCCTTGGGGGCCATGCCGAAGCGGCCCTTATTCGTGTAGCCGGGCGCGCCCCAGCCGGCGGGCTCGATCAGCCGGTTCGCGATCCGGGCCGCGCCGTTCTGGAAATCGACCGCGGTCACGAGACCCTCGCCGTCGAACCAATGGCCGAAGGGCGCGCCGTCCTGGTCGTAGCGCCCGGCCCCGATGCGATAGAGGCGGCCCTCGAGGCCCTCCGGGATCGCGCCCTGCTCCGGCGCCCGCGGCTCGAAGCCGTGGGGCCGTCGGAGGGTCTTCAGCGCGTTCACGCCTCTGGGTTTCATGGTCTCCGCCGTCCGCAGCGCCCGGTCTTCATACCAGTTAGCAGAGAGCGTAGACGGGGCGAACGCGCTGCGAGAGCGGTCTGCGAGAGCGGTCTGCGAGAGCGGCCGTCGGGGGGGGCGACAACGGGCCGAAAACGGAGGAAGACGCGATGGCCATCGATCAGGCGGCGGTCAAGGCGATGAAGACCGCGCTCGGCGCCGGCGACGGCGCGGCGGCGGTCGCGGCGGCGATCGAGGCGCATGGGGAGGGCGCCGCCCCGCTGTTGCGGCGGGCGGCTAAGGGCTCGAAGGCGCGGGAGGAGGCGCTGGCCGATCTGCTGCTGGCGCGGGGCGACGCGGGCTGCGCCGTCTCGGACGCGATGGTCGGAGGCCTGCTCGGGGATGCGGCCCATCCGGCGCGGAGCGGGGTGGCGCAGAAATGCGCGTTCGATCCGCGGCGGATCCGGCTCGCCCCGGCGCTCCGACCGATCGCGGCCGATCGGTCGGACCCGGACTGGAGCTTCGCCGTCATGAGCCTCGGCGCGCTCCGGGACCCGGGCGCGCTCGACCTGCTGATGGAGCAGACGTGCGGGGTCGAGACGCCGTTTCCGGTGCTGGCGGCGCTGGTCCCGCTCCGGGCGCCGGAAGCGGCGCTCCTGTTCGAGCCGATGCTTGCGCATCCCGAACCGCGCTACCGGACTTATGCGCTCTGGGGGCTTGCGGGCGTGGGCTATGAGACCGCGGTGGGCGGGCTCGTGGCGCTTCTCGAGGATCCGGACATGCGGTCTGCGCAGAGCTTTGCGCCTGGTCAGGCGCGCCGCGCCGCGCAGGCGCTGGCCGATCTGTTCGATTGGCCGTTCGAGGCGCGACCGGACCCGGTCGCCGAGATCCGCGCGCGCTGTCGGGAGCGGTTCTCGGCCGCGTTCGTCGAGGCCTGCGCCGCGGACCTGGGGGCGGGGCGGCTTCGCTTGACCTATGACTGAGTTTGCCGTCGGCGCGGGTTGGGGTAGATCCGCCTGAACGATCGCCCGCGCGGAGCGCGCGCGGGTCGACATCCGGGAGGATCAGCGATGACGAAAGCCAAGCGCGGGGCCTACGCCGCCGCCATCACCCCGCTCGACGCGCGCGGAGAGCCGGATGCGGACAAGCTCGCGCGATACTGTCGTCGGCTCCTGGAACGCGGCCTCGACGGGGTCGCGCCGATCGGCACCACCGGGGAGGGCGCGTCGGTCCCGATGCGGTTCCGGCTCGAGGCGCCCGCGGCGTTCGCGGAGCATGGCTTTCGCGCGGATGAGGTGATCTTCGGGACCGGCTCCTGCGCCGTGGGCGACGCGGTCGAGGCGACTCGGGCGGTGATCGGAGCGGGGTTCGCCAACGTGCTGGTTTTGCCGCCCTTCTACTTCAAGAACGTCTCGGATGAGGGGCTCTACGCCTACTACGCCCGGTTGATCGAGTCGGTCGGGGACGCGCGGCTGCGGGTCTACCTTTATCACTTCCCGCAGATGTCGATGACGCCGATCTCGATCCCGCTGATCGAGCGGCTGAAGCGCGATTTCGGGTCGGCGATCGCGGGGCTGAAGGACAGCTCCGGCGATTATGAGGGGACGCTCGCCTTTGCGCGCGCGGCTGAGGAATTCGACGTGTTTCCCTCGAACGAAGGCGTGCTGCTCCGGGCCATGGCGGAGGGGTGCGCCGGCGTGATCTCCGCGACGACGAACGCGGGGCCGCACATCGCCCGGCGCGCGCTCGATGCGGAGGGCGAGGCGGCGGAAACGGCGCAGGCGCTGCTCGGGGAGGTGCGGGCGCTGATCGCCAAGCATCCGTTGTCGCCGGCGCTGAAGCGGCTCGAGGCGTGGCGCTCCGGCGATGAGGGCTGGCTCGCGCTCCTGCCGCCGCAGATCCCGTTGTCGGTCGCGGCCGAACAGGCGTTGCGCGCGGATCTCGAGGCGATCGAGCCGCGGGCGGGGCTGCTCGGGGCCTGAGATGGCGGGCGGCGCGGCGCTCTCACGGTTTCTGGCGGCGCAGGCGCCGGTCTTTCAGCAGGCGCTCGCCGAGTTGAGGGCCGGGCGGAAGCGGAGCCACTGGATGTGGTTCGTGCTGCCGCAGATCGCTGGGCTCGGCATGTCGGCGATGTCGCAGCGCTATGCGATCGCGGATCTGGCTGAGGCGCGGGCCTATCTTTCGGAGCCGACGCTCGGGCCGCGTCTGCTCGCTTGCGTCGCGGCTGCTTCGGACAGTGGAGAGGCCGATCCGGTCGCGCTTTTCGGTCCCGTCGACGCGGCGAAGTTTCGCTCCTGCCTCACGCTCTTCGAGCTTGTGGCCGAGGACCCGAGGCCTTTCGCGGCGGCGCTCGATCGGTTCTACGACGGCGCGCGCGACCCCGAAACGCTGCGCCTGCTGCGGGCTCAAGGGGCTGGCGCGTAATCCGAATTCGCGCGGGCGTGGGTTCGACGTGGGTTCGACGTGGGTTCATCGAGGGCGATCGGCCGTTGACGGGACTCCGTTTGGCCCGCCATCACAGACACGGGGTCGTGGGGCGCGACCCGATTTCACCGGCCGGCGCGGCGGCCTCGGCATGGATGCTTCAGCGGTCCTGGCCTAGCGGACCGCGGCAATCTGGAGACCAGGCGTGCTGTACGACGGACCTCCCGCCGCGCCGGGATTGCGCATCGGCTTGCTCGGCGGCTCATTCGACCCGCCGCATGCGGGGCATGCGCACATCACCGAGGTCGCGCTTCGGGCGCTCCGGCTCGACCGGGTCTGGTGGCTGGTGACGCCGGGCAATCCGCTGAAGCCGCGGGGGCCGTCGGATCTCGGCCGGCGCATGGCCGCCTGCCGCGAGATCATGCGCCATCCACGGGTGGAGATCACCGACATCGAGGCGCGCCTCGGTTCGCGTTTCACGGCGGATACGCTCGGCGCGCT